>NZ_JBEOPS010000003.1:0-332830 GCF_040310305.1 Pseudomonas sp. HY13-MNA-CIBAN-0226 | reverse complement strand
TTGAACTGCACGGAATACTTGCCCATGGAAAAACCCCAAAAGTCAGGATATGTGTCCAACTTTTGGGGGTCAGCTCAAAGTGTGGGAGCAAAGCTTGCTCACGATAGCGTCAGTCAGCACACGGCAACGCTGAATGAGGATCCGTGATCGCGAGCAAGCTCGCTCCCACAAGGGCAATGGGCGGATCAATAACGCTGATATTTCGAACCAAACTCCGGCCGGTTCTCCGCAACATACAGTTTGCTTGCCTGATCGTCCTTGTGATCGACGCCCACCGTATTGACGTTCAAGGTAGCCGGTTGGCTGACCTGTGCAGCGCTAACCACTTGTGCGGTTGCGTGGGGGGCAGCGATGGCCGAAGTGGCACCCAGGACCGACAGGGCAAATCCAAGACCAATGATGATTTTCATGAGCAGCTCCAGAGCGTGGGAAGAAGATGTGGCCACTGTAGAGCTGCAGCCCGTCGATGAAAAAACACCCATGGGCATAGTCTTTATCAAGGATGTTGATCGGCCTGTGCTGATTCAGTCCTGTGCGCCGAGCATCTGCACCGGGTAGGAAAATACATACCCTTCACTGCGCACGGTCTTGATGTAGGTCGGCTCGCGCGAGTCATCCATCAAGCGTTGGCGCAACCGGCTGACCAGCAGGTCGATGGAGCGGTCGAACAGGTCGGCGTCGCGACCCTGGGTCAGGTTCAGCAATTGATCGCGGCTGAGCACGCGCTGGGGATGGTCGAGGAACACCCGCAACAGCCGATATTCGGCACCACTCAGGGCGACCATGGTGTCATCTTCGTCCAGCAGATGACGGGCGGTGGTGTCCAGGCGCCAGCGACCGAAGCCCAGCAAGCGGCCGCTTTCGCTGACCAGCAGGTTAGGCGGCAGCATCCGCGTGCGCCGTAGCACGGCGTTGATGCGGGCAAGCAGTTCGCGGGCGGAGAAGGGTTTGGTCAGGTAGTCATCGGCGCCCATTTCCAGCCCGAGAATTCGGTCGGTTTCATCGTTGCGCGCCGTGAGCATCAGGATCGGCGTCGCCTTGTGCTTGCCCGAGCGCAGTTCGCGACACAGCTGCAGGCCGTCGTCGCCGGGCAGCATGATGTCCAGCACGATCAGGTCCACCTGGTTGGCCTCCAGAAAGCTGCGCATCTGCCGTCCATCGGACACGACTGTGGTGCGCAAGCCGTTCTTCTTCAGGTAATTACCGACCAGCTCGCGGATCTCCCGATCGTCGTCGACAATCAGGATGTGGTTGACGTGTTCCATCGCTCGATTCTCTTGTTATTGAACTCTGGGTTTTGTATCGGACTGTATCCGTCGCACGGTGGGACACGTTATGTCGCGATAGCACAGGTTTTACGACACAACGTGGATACCTCGGGCCGGCCAAATAGGCTTCATCGAGAGCAGACTGCTCATCCGCCACCTGCAGGAGTCACCCGACGTGAACAACGCCTTGTCGACCATTACAACCGCTAAGCACCGGCGCCTGGTGGGGCCTTCGATCCTTGCTGCGGTGTTGCTGCAGTTGGGCCTCCTGGTTTCGGCCAACGTGCAGGCCAGCACCACCGCAACCGCAACCGCGGCGGCTACGGTCAGCACCAAAGTCGATCCATCTGCCGTGTTCGGCCCGTTGAAGCACGTCCAGGCGGGTCTGCTGAATGTAGCTTACGCCGAGGTGGGTCCGGCCGAGGGCCCCGTGGTCATTCTGCTGCACGGCTGGCCTTATGATATTCACAGTTACTCCGAGGTGGCACCTTTGTTGGCCGCGCAGGGTTATCGCGTGCTCATGCCTTATGCGCGGGGGTATGGCGATACACACTTTCTCTCCGACAAGACGCTGCGCAACGGCCAGCCTGCCGCACTGGCCAGTGATGTCATCGACTTCATGGACGCGCTGCAGATCAAGCGGGCCGTATTGGGTGGCTATGATTGGGGCGCACGTTCGGCAGACATCGTTGCGGCGCTCTGGCCGGAGCGAGTCGAAGCGTTGGTGGCGGTCAGCGGTTATCTGATCGGCAACCAGGCGGCAGGCAAGAACCCATTACCGCCCAAGGCCGAGTTGCAGTGGTGGTACCAGTTCTATTTCGCGACCGATCGCGGCCAGGTCGGGTATGAGAAAAATCGTCATGACTTCGCCAGGTTGATCTGGGAACTCGCCTCACCGAAGTGGGCCTTCGACGATGCCACGTTCGAGCGCAGCGCTGCAGCCCTGGACAACCCCGACCATGTAGCGATCACCGTCTTCAACTACCGCTGGCGCCTGGGGTTGGTACAAGGGGAAAGCCGTTACGAGGCCCTGGAACAGCAGCTGGCCAAGGCGCCCACCATCAGCGTGCCGACCATCGCCTTGGAAGGCGACGCCAACGGCGCGCCGCATCCAGCTCCCGAGGACTATGCGAAACGCTTCACCGGCAAGTATGAGTTCCGCTTGATCAAGGGCGGTATCGGCCACAACCTACCCCAGGAAGACCCGAAGGCCTTTGCCAAAGCAGTGATTGATGCCGATAAATTATGACCGGCTGAACGAGCGCTAACCTGTGGCAGCGGCCAGCATCGCTGCATCAGGTACACCGCCATCGCGAGCAGGCTCGCTCCCACAGAGATGTCCGCCGGACACAAATGCTGCGCACACCGTCAATCCCCTGTGGGAGCGAGCCTGCTCGCGATAGCAATCTCCCGGTCACATCAATGTCGAATCCGCAGACGCCATCGCGGGCAAGCCCGGCTCCCACAGAGATGTCCGGCGTACACAGATGCTGGTGCTAGGCCACCACTCGATAACACGGCACATACGCCGCGCCACCCGGCAGTTTCATCCGGTGCTGGGCGACGAAGGCCTTGAGCAGTTGATCCAGCGGCTGCATGACTGCGGCATCGCCACGGATCTGGTACGGCCCGTGTTCCTCGATCAGGCGGATGCCCTTGTCCTTGACGTTGCCGGCGACGATGCCGGAAAACGCCCGGCGCAGGTTGGCGGCCAGTTCGTGGGCGGGCAGGTCGCGGCTCAGGTTCAGGTTGGCCATGTTTTCGTGGGTCGGATCGAACGGGCGTTGCAGGCTTTCGTCGATCTTCAACAGCCAGTTGAAGTGGAACGCATCGTTACGCTCGCGGCGGAATTGCTTGACCGCCTTGAGGCCCTGGGTCATCTGCCTGGCGACTTCGGCCGGGTCGTCGATGATGATCTCATAGTGCTGTTTCGCCGCATCGCCCAGTGTTGCGCCGACGAACGCGTCCAGCTGCTCCAGGTAAGGCGCTGCATGCTTGGGCCCGGTGAGGATGACCGGGAAGGGCAGGCCTTCGTTGTCCGGGTGCATCAGGATGCCCAGCAGGTAGAGGAACTCTTCGGCCGTGCCGGCGCCGCCCGGGAAAATGATGATGCCGTGGCCCACTCGCACGAAGGCTTCCAGGCGTTTTTCGATGTCCGGCAGGATCACCAGCTCGTTGACGATCGGGTTTGGCGCTTCGGCGGCGATGATCCCCGGCTCGGTCAGGCCCAGGTAGCGGCCACCGTGGATGCGCTGCTTGGCGTGGGCGATGGTCGCACCCTTCATCGGGCCTTTCATCACGCCGGGGCCGCAGCCGGTGCAGATGTCCAGGCTGCGCAGCCCCAGTTCATGGCCGACTTCCTTGGTGTACTTGTATTCCTCGGTGTTGATCGAATGGCCACCCCAGCACACCACGATCTTCGGTTCGATGCCGGGACGCAGGGTGCGGGCGTTGCGCAGCAGGTGGAAGACGTAGTCGCTGATGCCCTGGGAATTGCTCAGGTCGATGCGTTGGCTGTCCAGCTCGTTTTCGGTATAGACGATGTCGCGCAAGGCGCTGAACAGCATTTCCCGGGTGCTGGCGATCATTTCGCCGTCGACGAACGCGTTGGCGGGGGCGTTCAGCAATTCGAGGCGCACGCCACGGTCCTGCTGGTGAATGCGGATTTCGAAATCCTTGTACGCTTCGAGAATGGTCTTGGCGTTATCAACGTGCGCGCCGGTATTGAGGATGGCCAGGGCGCATTGGCGGAAAAGGGTGTAAGTGCTGCCGGAACCGGCTTCGCTCAGTTGCTGGACTTCACGTTGGGAAAGGGTTTCCAGGCTGCCTTTAGGGCTGACAGAGGCGTTGATTACATGTCGTTGGGTCATTCAATGATCCTTAAAACGATGTCATTCACACGAAGGGCCGGTAAATGGCATCCGAATAGTGTGTATCCATGAAAGAAGATGGCACGAACTGCGCGGTATCGCCACGTTGCCCTTTGACGATGAAAAGATGAAAAGGAGCTCCAGCATAGCTAAATCTGTCGATGAGGCGATAATGCCCCGCAGTCTTTTGCCCCTCAATCTATGACCTGATGCAAGGAACCCTGTCGTAATGTTTGAAATCCAGCCAATGAACGCCCAGACCTATCGACAACAGACGCGGCGCAGCACGGTGATTATCGCCTTGGTGTTCCTGGTGCTGGCGATGCTGTTGTCGAGCGTGGCGGTGGCCGTATTCGGCGAGCCGGGCGGCGACAACATGCGCTTTAACGTCGGCGGGGTGTTCGTGGCGGTGTTGCTGATGATCGCGTTGATGCGTGGGCTGTTCTGGAGCCAGCCGTGGATGGCGGCCGCCGTGTATGGCTGGCAGCTAAAGCGCAGCCTGATGAGCATTACCAATGTCATGCATCAGGTGACGGCGGCGGTGGATCGCGATGATCCCCACGCGATGAAGTTGCTACGCTTCTATCATCTGGGGCTGACCCAGATGCATGAGCTGGACGGCAACTCCAGCGACCACGGGCAATTGAACCGCGAGATTGACCAGCACAAGGCGCGAATGGAAGCGCTGGGTATCGAAACCGGGCAGACACGACTGGATCCCGCCTGGATCGACGCCCTCAAGCAGACGCCGACACCATAAGAGGTCAGGGAATGACATGGGACAGCTGTCCATTAACGATCGACTCGATAACACCCAACCGGCCATGTTGTTGAACGGCAGCCAGGCGGTGTCCAGGCTGAAAATCCGCTCACTGGTGTTTTTCCTGATCGCCGTGTGCGTGTCGATGGCCACCGTCGCCGGCTGGGAAGTCTGGAACTCGCGCCAGTACCACCTGCGCGACAAGGAAGTGGCGATGTCCAACCTTGCGCAGGCCCTGGCCTGGCAGGCGCAGGCGTCAATCAAGCAGGCTGACACGCTGCTGCTGACGCTGGTCGAGCGTCTGGAAAACGAAGGCATCGAATCGGCGCGCCTGCCCAGGATGCAACGCCTGCTTGGGGTGCAGCGCCGGGAGCTGAGCCAGTTGCACGGCCTGTTTGTCTACGACCAGAGCGGGCAGTGGATCGCCAACTCCAACGGCGCCGGCCTGCCCAACGCCAATAACTCGGACCGGGAATACTTCATCTTCCACCGCGATCATCCTGATCGTGGACCGCACATCGGCCCGTCGATCAAGAGCCGCTCCAGTGGCGAATGGATCATGACGGTGTCGCGCCGGGTCAATCATCCGGACGGCAGTTTTGCCGGCGTGGCGCTGGCGACCATCCACCTGAGCCATTTCCTCGCGCTCTATGACAGCATCGACATGGGCCAGAACGGCGTGATCAACCTGATCGCCGATGACGCCACGATTGTCGTGCGCCGTCCGTTCAAGGAATCGGAAGTCGGCAGTAGTGTGGCCAATGGCCCGCTGTTTACCCAGTTGCTGCCGTTGGGGAACGCCGGGACGGCCAGGGTCCGGTCGGTGGTCGATGGCGTGGAACGGGTGGTGGGCTTTCGCCGGGTCGAAGGGTACCCGCTGATTGTATTCGCCGCGCTGAATCAGGACGAAGTGTTAGCCAGCTGGCGCGAGGCATCGCTGCTGAGTGCCGGCATCGTGGCCCTGTTCCTGGGGCTTCTGGGTGCCCTCGGTTACCGGCTGATCCGGCTGATGCAGCAGCAGAATCGCATTCAGAGTGTGCGGCTCGACGCCCAGGAAAAACTGCTCGAGGTCAATCGCGGCCTGGAGCTGCTCGCGCTGGAAGATGCCCTGACCGGCCTGTCCAACCGACGCCAGTTCGATCTGTTCATCCTGACCGAGATGCGCCGCGCCCGGCGCACCCAGACTCACCTCGCGCTGCTGTTGATTGATGTCGATCATTTCAAGCGTTTCAACGATCTGTACGGCCACGTGGCGGGCGACGCATCCTTGCGCAAGATAAGCTCGATCATCAACTCGCACATCAAGCGCCCAGGTGATCTGGCGGCCCGATACGGTGGCGAAGAGTTCACCGTGGTGCTGCCGGGCACCGACTATGTGGGCGCCTTCCTGGTGGCGGAAAAAATTCGTCGGGCGGTGCAGCTGGCGGCGATCGAACACAGCGAGGGCGTCGAAGGGGTGGTCACCGTCAGCGTCGGGGTCTGCGCCTGGGACCCGGCCGCGCATGAGCAGCCCGACGACCTGGTGCGTGCCGCTGACAGGGCGCTGTACGTGGCCAAGGCCAGTGGGCGCAACATGAGCGTGATCGACAAGTAGCTTCAGCGGCGCCCATCTCGTCGCAGACGCCTGACCAGCCGAAGGTAGACCCACAGGTTCAGCGCCAGCACCACGGCGCCCAGGCCCACCTGGATGCCCGGGGTGAGGCCGGCGGGATAGATCGCCGGCCAGATATAATGCTCGACGAAACCACCGCCGTAGCCGCTCTGGCCGGCGGCATCGCGCATGCGGTTCTCCCAGTCGGTCAGCGGGCACATCAGGTGAAAGACTTCCACCGAGATACCCCACGCGACCGCAGGCAGGTGCAGCACCGCCAGGTGGCGCCATTTGAGCACCAGCAGCCCGCCGAACAGCACGAACACAATGAACAGCAGATGAAACAGCACCAGCCCGTCGGCGGCGATTCGGTACAGCATGTGGGCTTCCCTGGGTGTGCCGGATGGACCGCACCATGTTACCCGGTCGATGGCCGGCAAATAACTCGAAATTGTGCATGCCTTCGCGGGTAAGTACTGGCAAAGTTGCAGGTCTTTTTTCCGGTCGCAGAACGTCATGTCCAACGCTCATATGCCCCGCAGCGCATTCCTGCGCGGCGCCGTGGCGATTCTTCCCTTGTCCCTGGCGACTGCGCCCTGGGGCCTGCTGGCCGGTTCCATGGCCATCGAAGCCAACCTCACGCCCCTGCAAGGCCAGGGCCTGTCGAGCATCGTGTTTGCCGGCGCGGCACAGCTGGTGGCCATCGGCATGCTCAAGGGCGGTGCCGGGATTTTCTCGATACTGCTGACCACGCTGCTGCTGACCTCCCAGCATCTGCTCTACGGCATGAGCCTGCGCTCGGTGATCTCACCGCTGCCGGGACGCTGGCGCGTGGGTCTGGGCTTTTTGCTGACCGACGAACTGTTCGCCCTGACCAGCCAGCATGACAAGCAGCAGTTCAATCGCTGGTACGCCCTTGGCGTCGGGTTGACGTTCTACGTGGCCTGGAATCTTTTCACCCTGGCCGGCATCGTGCTCGGCAGCAGCATCCCGGGGCTGGAGCACCTGGGCCTGGACTTCTCGATTGCCGCAACCTTCATTGCCCTGATCACCCCGGTGGTGCGTAACGTGCCCACGGTGGTGTGCGTCGCGGTGGCGCTGTTTTGTTCCGTGCTGTTCAGTTACTGGCAGTGGGGCTCGGCGCTGGTGCTGGCGGGGCTGGCAGGTATGACGGCGGGATTTATGTGCAACAAACTTTATCTGAGGCAAACAGCATGATGGTCTGGGCGGTGATATTCGGGATGGGTGCGCTGGTGTTCCTCAACCGCTACGTGTTTCTGGAGCCGCGCCTGCCCGTGCGCCTGAGCAGTAACGCCAGGCAGTTTCTCGGCTTTGCCGTGCCGGGCATGCTCACCGCCATCTGCGGGCCAATCGTGTTCATGCCGGACAAACAACTGAACCTGCAATGGGACAACCCGTACTTGCTCAGTTCATTGGTGGCGGTGGGGCTTGTGCTGTACACCCGCAGCACCTTGCTCAGCATGCTGTTGAGCATGGCGGTGTTCTTCGTGCTGCGTTGGTGGCTGTGAACCTGTTCTACGCTTAAACCGATTAACGATCCCTTCAGGAAGAGAGGCGAACATGGCGAATGAACCCAAGCAGCCGGACCCGGATGAGCCTACGCAAGAGGAAATAGAAGAGCAGAAAAAGCGTTCGACCCAAGACTGGAAACATGACGACAGTCGAGAACTCTCGGACCGTGATCAGGAGCGTCCGCTGAAACCTTGAAGCGTATCTTTCGCTCGCGGCGGCGCCTGCAAGCTTGTGTGCAGGCGCTGCCGCGATTCAGAGGGACGCTCAGACATCTTCCTGCTCGCAGAAATCGGGGTGCGTTGCCCGATAGCCCAACTTCCTGTCGATCCAGGCATTCAGTTCATTGACCATCACCGGCGGCTTGCCCGGGTAGAGCTGCAAGGTTGCGCGCAGCGTGGTATCGATATTGGGCACTGAGGCCAGGTCTCGGGTCTTGATGTATTGCCCGATGAAACAATCGAGTTGATAACGTTCCGTAGTCGAGAGGTGGACACACTCGACACTGCTGACTTGCTGGATGTAGGAATCGTCGCGCAACTGGGTTCTCTGCAAGGCTGGAGTTTCTGGGTTTTCCGTCCGTGGAAATGCGGCGCGCATGCTAGCGGCACTGCCCCTGAATGTATGTATGACAATTAAATTGTCAGACAGGCGGTTGGCGCGGCAAATGGCCATATTTCATTGGACTGTTACATGGGTGAAACACTATGTGTAACGTTGCGAGGGCCTGCAGATTTAACGGTTCCTGTCAGGCTAGCGGTTCGATCAATTCGGGGCCCTGGTTGCGCACATTGCCGACTGCCTTGCTGACCCGGAACCACTCGAACACTTCGCTGGCTTCACCTTCAAATAATGCCATCTGTTCGGCGCGTTCCCTGGGTGTGGAGGGGTCGAGCCATTCCTCGGCCAGTTCCGGCGATAACACGATGGGGCGGCGGTCGTGGATGTCGAGCATGCCGCCGGCGCTGTCGGCGGTCAGGATGACAAAGCCGTCCTCGGGGGTGGGTTCGGCGGCGGCTGCGGGAAACTGGCCAATGGCGGCGCAGTAGACCGGCGCCCGGTCCTTGCGGCGGATCAACCAGGGTTGTTTGCTACCGTCGCCGCTGTCGACCCATTCGAACCAGTTGTCTACCGGTACGATGGCCCGGTGCGGCCAGATGGGTCGGAAGTAGGGGCCGTGGGCGACCTTTTCCACTCGGGCGTTGATGGGTGGTGCGCGGTCTTTGGCCCAGTGCGGTCGCCAACCCCAGCGCACCAGGTCGGCGTGCAGTCCGTCGTTTTCCAGGTGGAGCAGGGCAAGACGGGTGGTCGGGGCGGCGTTGTAGCGGGCCAGGGGTTCATCGCCGATATGGTTGATCAGTGCGTCGGGGATGCTCAGTGCTGCGACAAAATCGTGGATGCCGCGGTATTGGGTCAGGCGTCCGCACATGGGTTGGTCCTCCGGTGGTCGGGTACATATCCGCTGCTGCAGTAATAGCTGGTTCCGCCCTTACGGCGCGCTACACCGTTCTTCTGTAAAAGCTGTCGAGAGAAACGAGGCTGCGATCTTTTGATCTTGCTTGTGTACATATCCATTGATGCGGTAACGGCTGCTTAGGGTTCCGCCCTTACGGCGGGTCACTTTGAACAGCGCAAAGTAACCAAACGCTTTCTGCCCCACCACTCGGCACCTCGCTCAGGCTCGGTGTGCCCTCACTCCGGCATTACTCCGCGGGTCGCCGCGATGGGCCATCCCTGGCCCAGCGCGGCTAAACCGGCATCCTTGCCGGTTTCCCCGCTGCGCAATGCCTGCGTTCGGCCAGCGTGGTTAACGGGGCGTCCGCGATCAAAAACCGAGCCGAGGCGGCCTTCGGGCCGACCAAGGCGTCAAGCAGGCGCGCTGCGCTTGTTTGTTCGTGCACCTCATTTGAAATGTGCACTTGTGAATAGTGATACCTGTGGGAGCAAAGCTTGCTCGCGATGGCGGCTTATCATTCACCATCAATGTAGACTGATCCACCGCATCGCCTGGCCAAGGCAAACCATGAAACAGCTGTACAAACTCCTCGCTCCACTGGTTCTAGCCACCGGGCTGGTCGGCTGCATTGCTGCGCCTATAGCAATGACCCCGCAAACCGAACAACGTTTAACGGCGCAATCCCCCATCCGCTTTTTACTGACCTTCGACGACGGCCCCAGTGCTTCAAGTTTCTGGAACCCGACGCTGACTGTTCTCGACAGCCTCGCGCAAAATCCGCTGCAACCGCACATCAAGGCGGTGTTTTTCGTGCAGACCCGGGCTTCCAGGGCCGGGGGCAGTGAGATTGGGCGCGAGGTCATGCGTCGGGAACAGGCTGAAGGTCATGTCATCGGCTTTCACACCGCCACCCCCGGACACAGCAACCATCGATCCCTGGACGATCAGGCGCTGGAGCAATCGCTCGCCAATGGCAGCGCCGATATCGCCGCGATCACCGGCGCGGCGCCTGTCCTGCTGCGGCCGCCGTTCTGGAGTTACGACAAGCGCACCTTCGCCGCCTATCAGCGGCACGGCCTGCACATGCTGCTGACGGACCTCAGTGCCAACGACGGCAAGATCTGGGGGTTTAACGCCAGCCCGCGGCGGCGATCGCATATGCTGCGTTCGATGTCCGAAGTTCGCGAGCGTATCGCGCAAGGTCAATTGCCGGTGGTGGACGGGGTGATTCCCGTGGTGGTGACCTTTCATGATCTCAACCGCTACACCGCAAGGCATGCGCGCGAGTATCTGCAGATTCTCCTCGACAGCGCCCGGGAGACAGGGGTGACGGTTGCGCAAAAACCTTTTTATGATGACACCGCTGCTCTGCAACGGGCCGCTCTGGCGCGCGCCGTGCGCGACAGTTCGCAGCCGGTGCAACTGCCGGGCCTGTGGAACTGGATCTGGTCTGGGGATTCACGCTGAAAAACGCTCAAAGTGAGAGCTGGATAACATTTGGCGTGCGCGCAATGGGCCAAGTGCATCTATCGTCAATGGGATCTTTTCCATTAACTGCCGCCAGAGTCGTCAGCCATGGTCCCCATTGCAGTCCTTTCCAGTATTGTGGAATCCGGTTTCGAGCCGCTGTCCTGTGAATGCACGGAGAGCCTGGGATTGCTGGAAATCACCGTATTCGATCCCGATACCCACGAGGTTGTGCTGCTGGTCCGCAATGTCTCCACAGCGGACCTGGCCACCATCCGCGACATCAACAACCTCATTGCCGAACTGCGCACGGAAATGAACGCCGGGCGCCGCGCGTTCGCCGGTTGAGCGCGCTTCCTGCCCCAGGCTGCAGGTCAGGTGTCCTGAGTGGATTCCAGCGCGCGCGGCAACAACTCATCGATCATCTGCAGGCAGTGCTTCAACCCCGGCGACACATCGCCGGTCCGCCGGCTGAGGATGATCGGTGAAGTCGCGTTGTCCTCCAGCAGTGCCGTAAACCCGATGTCGTCACGGTGCAACAACTGCACAGACGCCGGCACCAGGGTGACGCCGATGCCAGCCCCGACCAGGCCAATCGCGGTCTGCAGCTCATTGGTCCATTGTGCCACCTGGATGCTCACACCATAAGACTCGAACAGGGCGATCACATGGTCGGCATAACTTGGCCGCGGATTGCCCGGGTACAGTACGAACGGTTCCCTGGCCAGCTCCCGCAGGCTGATCGGCGCGCCCAGCAGTGGGTGGCCGGCGGGGAGGGCGGCGACCAGCCGGTCTTCGGTGAGCACGGTCTGGATAATGGCCGGGTCGTCGATGCGGATTCGTCCAAAGCCGATATCGATCCTGCCAGCCTTGAGGGCATGGACCTGCTGGAGCGTGGTCAATTCCGACAGCCCAAGTTCCAGCTCCAGTGGCTCGCCGCTGCGCAAGCGCCGGATCAATTCCGGCAGCACCCCATAAAGCGTCGATGGCGCAAAACCGATGCCCAGCCAGGTCTTTTCCCCCTGGCCTATGCGCCGGGTGTTGTCGCACACCTTGCCCAGCTGTTCCAGAAGCGCACTGGAATGTTCATGGAAGAACCGGCCGGCATCGGTCAACTTCAACGGCCGGCCGCGCTCCAGCAACATCACGCCCAGCTCATCCTCCAGCTGTTGAATCTGCCGGCTGAGGGGCGGTTGCGCGATGTGCAGCAGCTCGGCGGCGCGGGTGAAGTTGAGGGTTTTCGCCAGCACCTGAAAATAGCGCAGGTGACGCAGTTCCATGGAACCTCCAAAAGCTGATCGGCTGCATACCTTTAAGGTATCAAGTCAGACCAATTCTATATTGGCTTCCAGAAAAAAGCCGTACCAGAATCGGGTCCAGAACTCCAAGAACCTGACGGGTATCGAAATGCTTGCAACAGCCATTGAATCGATCGAGACGATCATCGTCGATCTGCCGACCATTCGCCCGCACAAGCTGGCCATGCACACCATGCAGAACCAGACGCTGGTGATCATTCGCGTGCGTTGCGCCGACGGCATCGAAGGCATCGGCGAAGCCACCACCATCGGTGGCCTGGCGTATGGCAACGAGAGCCCGGACAGCATCAAGACCAACATCGACCGCCACTTCGCACCGCTGCTGCTGGGCCAGGACAGCGCCAATGTGAATGCTGCAATGTTGCGCCTGGAGCGCAGCATCCGTGGCAACACTTTCGCCAAGTCAGGTATCGAAACCGCCTTGCTCGACGCCCAGGGCAAGCGCCTGGGCCTGGCGGTCAGCGAATTGCTCGGTGGCCGGGTGCGCAATGCGCTGCCGGTGGCCTGGACCCTGGCCAGTGGCGATACCGCCAAGGACATCGCCGAAGCGGAGCAAATGCTCGACCTGCGCCGCCATCGCATCTTCAAGTTGAAAATCGGCGCCGGTGAAGTCAATCGCGACCTGGCGCATGTGATCGCCATCAAGAAAGCCCTGGGTGATCGCGCCAGCGTCAGGGTGGACGTCAACCAGGCCTGGGACGAAGCGGTGGCCATCCGTGCCTGCCGAATTCTCGGCACCAACGGCATCGACCTGATCGAACAGCCGATCTCGCGCAACAACCGCGCCGGCATGGCGCGCCTGAACGCCATGAGCCCGGCGCCGATCATGGCCGATGAATCCATCGAATGTGTGGAAGACGCCTTCAACCTGGCCCGTGAGGGCGCCGCGTCGATCTTCGCCCTGAAGATCGCCAAGAATGGCGGCCCGCGCGCAGTGCTCAAGACCGCGGCCATCGCCGAAGCGGCAGGTATTGCGCTGTACGGCGGCACCATGCTCGAAGGCGGCATCGGCACCATGGCCTCGGCCCAGGCGTTCATCACCCTGAACAAACTGGCCTGGGACACCGAATTGTTCGGCCCGTTGCTGCTGACTGAAGACATCCTCAGCGAACCGCTGGAGTATCGCGATTTCGAGTTGCATGTACCGACCACCCCGGGCCTGGGCCTGAAACTGGACGAAGAGCGCCTGGCGTTTTTCCGCCGCGACAAGTCTTCCACTGTTCTTCATCAAGTCTGAGGAGTGCATCATGCTGTTCCACGTAAAGATGACCGTGAACCTGCCGGTCGACATGAATACCGAGTTGGCCACCAGGCTCAAGGCTGACGAAAAGGCCTTCTCCCAGCGCCTGCAAGACCAGGGCAAGTGGCGCCACATTTGGCGCATTGCCGGGCTGTATGCCAACTACAGCGTGTTCGACGTCGACAGTGTCCAGGAACTGCACGACCTGCTGATGCAATTGCCGCTCTACCCGTACATGGCGATCGAAGTCACCGCGATGTGCCGGCATCCTTCGTCGATTCGCGAGGATGACCGCTGAACCCAGCCTGTTCAGTTCGCTACGCTAATAATTACAAGATGAGGAACCACCATGAACGTCAAGATTTCCCACACTGCTGCTGCCCAGCAATTTCTCGAAGAAGCCAGCGGCCTGCACAACGATGCTGGCAGCCCGCGGGTCAAGGCGCTGATCTACCGCATCCTGCGTGACTCGGTGAACATCATCGAAGACCTGGCGGTAACGCCGGAAGAGTTCTGGAAAGCCGTCAACTACCTCAACGTGCTGGGTTCGCGCCAGGAGGCCGGGCTGGTGGTCGCGGGCCTGGGGCTGGAACACTATCTGGATCTGTTGATGGATGCCGAAGACGAGCAGGCCGGCAAGGCTGGCGGCACCCCGCGCACCATCGAAGGCCCGCTGTACGTGGCCGGTGCCCCTTTGTCCAACTTCGAGGCTCGACTCGACGATGGCATTGATCCGGGCGTGCCGCTGTTCATGCAGGGCCAGGTGCTCAATACCGCTGGCGAACCTCTGGCAGGTGCGGTGGTAGACGTCTGGCAGGCCAATACCGGTGGGACTTACTCCTACTTCGACAGCAGCCAATCGGAATTCAACCTGCGCCGGCGCATTGTGACCGACGCCGAGGGTCGTTATCGCTTCCGCAGCATCGTGCCGTCCGGCTACGGCTGCCCACCGGATGGCCCGACCCAGCAACTGCTCGACCAACTGGGCCGTCACGGCCAGCGCCCGGCGCATATCCATTTCTTCATCTCGGCCGCAGACCATCGCCACCTCACCACCCAGATCAACCTGGACGGCGATGAGTACCTGCACGATGACTTCGCCTACGCCACCCGTGACGAGCTGATCGCCAAAATCACCTTCAGCGAAGACCAGGCCCGCGCTGCGGCCTACGGTGTCAGCGGCCGCTTTGCTGAAATCGTCTTCGACTTCACCCTGCAGTCCTCGGCCCAGCCGCAAGAGCAGCAACGCATGGAGCGGGTTCGCGCACTCGAAGACTGATCCAACCTGCAGGAGCCCGGCTTGCCCCCGATGGCGATGGTGAATGTGATGCCGCCATCGCTGGCAAGCCAGGCTCCCACAGGGGCCCGGGTGTGCGCGGGATTTTGGCTCGCCACAAATCTGCAGGAGCCAGGCTTGCCGGCGATGGCGATGCATAAGGCTCCTGCAAGATTTGCCCGCTCCCACGTGTCGGTCAACTCGTACATCGGTGCCGGTACTGCTCTAGAATGACCAGAACATCTATAACAACAACGAGAGTGACCCGATGATGCACGCGCAACTGTTGAGTCAGCGCAGCACGGTATTCGACCAGGCCGACCCCTACGCCGTGTCGGGCTACGTCAATCAGCATGTTGGCAACCATTGCATCCTGATGCCCCGTGCCGGGCAACCCCTGGCCAGTCTCAATCATCGCAAATTCGCCAGCCTCGACCTGTGCCGTATCAGCTACGGCGGCAGCGTTCGCGTCACCTCGGGCGCGCTGGAAACCATCTATCACCTGCAAGTGTTATTGCGCGGCAATTGCCTGTGGCGTGGTCACGCCCAGGAGCATTACTTCGCCCCCGGCGAATTGCTGCTGATCAACCCCGACGATCCGGTGGATCTGACCTATTCCGACGATTGCGAAAAATTCATCCTCAAAGTCCCTGCCTCGTTGCTGGAGTCGGTCTGCGACGAGCAGCGCTGGCGTTATCCGGGGCAGGGCGTACGGTTTCTGGAAAACCGCTACCAGCTCAATGAACTGGAAGGTTTCGTCAATCTGCTGGCGATGATTTGCCAGGAGGCCGAGGCCACCGAGCAGATTCCCCGGGTGCAGGAGCACTACACGCAGATCATCGTCAGCAAGATGCTCAGCCTGATGAAGACCAACGTCAGCCGCCTGGAACTCGGTTCGCAGGCTGCGACGTTCGAAGCGATTGCCGATTTCATCGCCCGCAACCTCAAGCACGACATCGACAGCGAGGAACTCGCGCGCCAGGCCAGCATGAGCCTGCGTTCGTTATATGGCCTGTTTGAACGCAACGCCTGCACCACGCCGAAAAACTACATCCGCCAGAAGCGCCTGGAACGAGTCAACGCTTGCCTCAGTGACCCGACCTGCATCGTGCGCAACGTCACCGAAGTGGCGATGGATTACGGCTTCCTGCACCTGGGACGGTTCTCCGACAGCTACCGCAAACAATTCGGCGAACTGCCCTCGGACACCCTCAAGCGCCGGCATTGAACCCGCAAACACCACCAATACCTCTGTAGGAGCTGTCGAGTGCAACGAGGCTGCGATCTTTTGACTTTGCTTTTCAAGATCAAAAGATCGCAGCCTCGTTGCACTCGACAGCTCCTACGCAGCTCCTACGCAGCGGCCCCACAGAGCTGCACTAAACGGATACAGGTCTGCACCCTGCGGATAGTCCGTCCCGTCCCCCTGTCCTAGCATGGCCCTGCCTGAAATAAAAACAATGGAGGCGGCGGCCATGACCCTGCGACCCGAATACCTGCAATCCCTGCTTGAAGACGATCCAGAGCAGGGCATCTATCGCTGCAAACGCGAGATGTTCACCGACCCGCGGCTGTTCGACCTCGAGATGGAACACATCTTCGAAGGCAACTGGCTGTACCTCGCCCACGAAAGCCAGATCCCCAACAAAAACGATTTCTACACCACCACCATGGGGCGCCAGTCGATCTTCATCGCGCGCAACAAGGACGGTGAACTCAACGCCTTCATCAACGCCTGCAGTCACCGCGGCGCGATGCTGTGCCGGCACAAATCCGGCAACAAGAGCTCCTATACCTGCCCGTTCCACGGCTGGACCTTCAACAATTCCGGCAAGCTGCTCAAGGTCAAAGACCCGGCGGCGGCCGGTTACCCGGCGAGCTTCAACTGCGAAGGCTCCCACGACCTGACCCGTGTCGCCCGTTTCGAATCCTATCGCGGCTTCCTGTTTGGCAGTCTCAAGGCCGACGTAGTCCCGCTGGTGGAACACCTTGGCGAATCGGCCAAGATCATCGACATGATCGTCGATCAATCCGCCGATGGCCTGGAAGTGCTGCGCGGTTCCTCCAGCTACATCTACGAAGGCAACTGGAAACTCACCGCGGAAAACGGTGCCGACGGTTACCACGTCAGCTCCGTGCACTGGAACTATGCGGCCACCCAGAACCAGCGCAAGCAGCGCGAGGCCGGCGATACCAACCCGACCATGAGCGCCGGCAGCTGGGCCAAGCAGGGCGGTGGTTTCTATTCCTTCGACAAGGGGCACATGCTGCTCTGGACCCGCTGGGCCAACCCGGAAGACCGCCCACTGTACGAGCGCCGCGACGAGCTCGCCCAGGACTTCGGCAAGGCTCGCGCCGACTGGATGATCGAGAACTCGCGCAACCTGTGCCTGTACCCCAACGTGTACCTGATGGACCAGTTCAGCTCGCAGATCCGCATTGCCCGGCCGATCTCGGTCAACCGCACGGAAATCACCATCTACTGCATCGCGCCTAAAGGCGAAAGCGATCACGCGCGCTCCAGCCGCATTCGCCAGTACGAGGACTTCTTCAACGTCAGCGGTATGGCGACGCCGGACGATCTCGAAGAGTTTCGTTCCTGCCAGACCGGTTACCAGGGCAGCGTCACCGCCTGGAACGACATGTCCCGTGGTGCCGAGCACTGGGTCGAAGGCGCCGATGAGGCAGCCAGGGAAATCGACCTGCAGCCGTTGCTCAGCGGCGTGCGCACCGAAGACGAAGGTCTGTTCGTGCTGCAGCACAAGTACTGGCAGCAGACCATGCTCAAGGCGCTGGCCGCCGAGCAGGCGAAGCTGATCGACGTGGAGACAGTGTGATGACCATTACCTACGAATCCGTGCGCGATTTCCTCTACCGCGAAGCGCGCTACCTCGACGATCGCCAGTGGGATGAATGGCTGGAACTGTACGCGCCGGACGCGACCTTCTGGATGCCGTCCTGGGACGACAACGACGAGCTGACCGAGGACCCGCAGCGGGAAATCTCGCTGATCTGGTACGGCAATCGCACCGGCCTTGAAGACCGCGTGTTCCGCATCAAGACCGAACGCTCCAGCGCCAGCGTGCCGGACACCCGCACCTCGCATAACCTGAGCAACATCGAACTGCTGGAACAGGCCGACGGCATCTGCAAGGTGCGCTTCAACTGGCACACCCTGAGCTTTCGCTACAAGACCGTCGACAGCTACTTCGGCAGCAGTTTCTACACCCTGGACATGCGCGGTGACAACCCGCTGATCAAGGCCAAGAAAGTGATCCTGAAGAACGACTATGTTCGTCAGGTCATTGATGTCTACCATTTGTGAGGCCGTCGCCATGACTCATTCCATCGCATTCAATTTCGAAGACGGCGTCACCCGGTTCATCGACGCCAATCCAGGTGAAACCGTGGCCGATGCCGCGTATCGCCAGGGCATCAACATCCCGCTGGACTGCCGCGACGGGGCCTGCGGTACCTGCAAGTGTTTTGCCGAAGCCGGTCGTTATGACTTGGGCGAGGAATACATTGATGACGCCCTGACTGCCGACGAAGCCGAACAGGGTTTTGTCCTCACCTGCCAGATGCGCGCCCAGAGCGACTGCGTGGTGCGGGTGCCGGCTTCCTCGGATGTCTGCCGCACCCGGCAGGCCAGCTTTGAAGCAACCATCAGCGCCGTGCGCCAGCTGTCCGACAGCACCATTGCGCTGTCGATCAAGGGCGAAGCCCTGAACAAACTGGCGTTCCTGCCGGGGCAATATGTGAACCTTGGGGTCCCGGGCAGTACCCAGACCCGCGCCTACTCCTTCAGCTCGCTGCAGCATGACGGCGAAGTGAGCTTCCTGATTCGCAACGTGCCTGGGGGGCTGATGAGCAGTTTTCTCACCGGCATGGCCAAGGCCGGCGACAGCATGAGCCTGGCCGGGCCATTGGGCAGCTTCTACCTGCGCGACATCCGTCGTCCGTTGTTGCTGCTGGCCGGTGGCACCGGGCTGGCGCCATTTACAGCGATGCTGGAGAAGATCGCCGAGCAGGGCAGTGAGCATCCGTTGCACCTGATTTATGGCGTGACCCATGATTTCGACCTGGTGGAACTCGATCGCCTCGAAGCCTTCGCCGCCCGCATCCCCAACTTCAGCTTCAGCGCCTGCGTGGCCAGCCCTGACAGCCAGCACCCGCTCAAGGGCTATGTGACCCAGCACATCGAGCCACGGCATCTGAACGATGGTGACGTAGACGTCTACCTGTGCGGCCCGCCGCCGATGGTCGAGGCGGTCAGCCAGTACATTCGCGAACAGGGCATCGCCCCGGCCAATTTCTACTACGAGAAATTCGCCGCCAGCGCGGCGTGAGCCCGTAAAAGAACTGCTGCACCTGAGCCATCGAGGTACACATGAACAGATTCCACGAAAAAGTCGCCCTGATCACCGGCGCCGCGCAAGGCATCGGCCGGCGGGTCGCCGAACGCATGGCGGCCGAAGGTGCGCGACTGATCCTGGTCGACCGCTCCGAGCTGGTGTTCGAGCTGCAAGAGCAACTGGGCCAGGGCAGTTTCGCGCTGACCGCCGATCTCGAGCAATACAGCGAATGCGAGCGCGTGATGCAGGCCGCCGTTGAACGTTTTGGTCGCCTGGACATCCTGATCAACAACGTCGGCGGGACGATCTGGGCCAAGCCTTTCGAGCACTACGAAGCGTCGCAGATTGAAGCCGAAGTGCGTCGCTCGCTGTTCCCGACTCTGTGGTGCTGCCATGCCGCACTGCCGTTCATGCTGGAGCAGGGCAGCGGGGCGATCGTCAACGTCTCCTCCATTGCCACTCGCAGCATCAACCGTGTGCCCTACGGTGCGGCGAAAGGCGGGGTCAACGCACTGACCGCGTGCCTGGCGTTCGAAACGGCCGGGCGTGGCGTTCGCGTCAATGCCACGGCCCCCGGCGGCACCGATGCGCCGCCACGGGTCATCCCGCGCAATAACGCCGAACAGAGTGCCGAAGAGAAGGTGTGGTACCAGCAGATCGTCGACCAGACGCTCGATAGCAGCCTGATGAAACGCTATGGCACGCTTGATGAGCAGGCAGGTGCGATTCTGTTCCTGGCCAGCGACGACGCCTCCTACATCACCGGCATGGTCATGCCCGTGGGTGGCGGCGACCAGGGCTGACTGGCCCAGGCATGAGCAACCCTAGAGCCGACGCTGGAACGCCCTGACGATGCGCAGCGTGGCATCGCTGGTGCTCAGATTGTGCACCGAATCGAGCGGGTGCCAGATGCAGTCGACGATTTCATTGGTCGGCCGCGCGACCTCGTAATCCACCACCGACGCTTCGTACACGTGGTGACAGGTGTCGCCGGATTCCAGTGCCATCAGGTACAAAAGCTCGTCGACCCCCAGGCTGGTTTCCTCCTGAAGCTCGCGTCTGGCCGCGTCCGCAACGGTTTCGCCGCGCTCGACCTTGCCTCCGGGCAGGGTCCAGCGGCATCTATGCTTGCGTACCAGAAGTATGTGGCGATCCTGCTCGCAGATAACGGTGGCGCGTACTTTCATGCTCTATCCAGATATTGGCTGTCACAATAATGTCATGAAACTGCAATATTCAGACCGTGCAGCGTAGGGTTTCAGATGATTGGAGCCCGGGAGGAGGGTGAAAGTGCAATCGCTGTCGTCACGACGTCTGGTCAGTACGTTCGCCAGGAGCAGGTGTAAGGTAGGGAGGTCAATCCTGGAGATGATCGCGCAACGGAGGTTGTCATGAGTGTACCGATGCTAAACAAGATGCATATGAACGGTTACGACGTGCTCAGCGTGAACAATGGCCCTTGGCGTGTCTGCACCAAAGGCGACCGTCTGGGCGCGTTTGCCAGCCGCGAGGAGGCGCTGGCCTTTGCGGCGTCCTTGCCCGGCTACCGCGACAGATCGCCCAGACCTGCCACTAAACAGTAGCGGCTTGCGTTAAATGTGCGGTGGCGGGGGAGCATGCTCCCTCGCCACCCGTTCGCTCAGTGCGCCTGGGTGCGCGTGATCGCCCTGGCCTTCACTTCCCCGGCATACTGCGCCAGGCGCTCTTCATCCCCTTGAAGCACTTCACACAGGCGCTTGGCGGCTTTGGCGTCCACCTCGTTGCCCGCCTGCTGGAATTGCTCGGCAATGCGCAAAAGCTCTACCGCCGACCAGCGCAGGTCCGAGGCAACGCCCTGCAAGTCCCGCCGAAGTTGCTGTTCCGATTCGTTAAGCCACATGCTGACCTCCTGCAATGATTCTCCGTCTCGGAATACTAGACCCTTTTCACCGTGACGGAAGTTGTGTCGCTGCGCGCAGGCGTTTGCCTTTGGTCGGGAAGATTAAGCGAGCCCGCAGCGGCGCTGTCGTATTGGAGTAGCGATTTCGCGCTGTGTCAGAGGTCACTTTCAAATGACGACCACCGATGATTTCAGGTTTCACGCCCATGAGCTGATCGTTGATCTGGATACGGCCACCACGGAAATGATGAAGCTGATCTCCGCCCATCAGCTCAGCGGCCCGGAGTGGGAGCGGGTCACTCAATGGCAACACGAGGCCTATGAGCGCTGGATGAATTACCTGAATGCGCGAACTTACGAGACGCCCGATAACAACGGGCAATGATGAGCTTTTGTGTATCAGATGGATGTCTGCGCCGGCACGCGCTACATTTTCCTTTTTAAGCGAAGGAAACCTTCATGCGGATGCTCATCGCAGGAATCATGCTGGCGACACTGGCGGGTTGTTCATTGCCCGCTTCCGTCGTGCCCGGTGAACCGAACGTCAGCAAGTACAGCGAGAAGCCACCCAAGGAGTACGCCGCGTGCGTCTTGCCGTTATGGCAGAAGCAAGTCTCGGCCACGCGCCAGACCTCGATCTCCAACGGCTACCGGATCAATGCCCCCGGCATGATCACCGCAGACGAGATCCTCGATATCGTGAAGAACAAGAATGGCAGCCGCGTGTCCCTGTACCAGGGGCCGCCCTGGGCCAAATCCGGCGCGCTGCGTCAGGCCGTGCGCGACTGCCTGTAGGCTTCAGCCGCGCTGGTGTTCAGTCGCTGATGTCGGTCAGCGGGATGCCTTGGGCGCTGGCGCTTTTCCTGTCGCGCCGATCAGTGATCCAGGTGTCCACCTGCTCGGAGAATTCTGCCGGGGCCTTGCGCCCGACCTTCCTCGCCAGATCAAGAATGGTCTGCTGGGCCAGTGCTTCTTCCATGCGCTTTTGCGCCACCATCATGGCGCCGTGTACTGAACAGTGGCCATCCAGCGCCCACTCGGGCGTATTTCCCTCGAATAACGCACACCGCCCGCGTATTTCCTTGCAGTCGAAAATCAGCTTCTGGCCATCGATCGCATTGACGATGTCGAGCAGGCTGATTTCGTCAGCAGGGCGGGCCAGCTTGAACCCGCCGCGCACGCCCTCGGTGGCACTCACCAGCTTGGCCTTGGCCAGCCGGGTAAAGATCTTGGCCAGGTAATCCAGCGGTACTCCTTGCAGCTCGGCAAGGTCGCGCACGCTCGCCTCCCGGGTCTCGCCACGGTTGCCCACCAGAAAAAGCAGGCAATGAATGCCGTACTCGACGCCCGCGCTGTAAAGAGACATGTTTTATCTCCGACTAAATTTGTCGCCAATATTAACAGCCGGCTGCGGGCAGGGCAACGTCGGGCCCAAAGCCCCGCATCTCTGCGCTAAGGCCTGCTTATCTGCAAAACCCTTTCCCGTTCGGCCATCAATGACGTCGATGGCAACCATCAAAAAAAATCGATTGCTTCGGCTAACTAGGACTAATACAGTCGCCGTTATTCGGAGCGGCACGGTGATCATTCAGCGTGACCTCAAACAATTCCAATATCGGGTCTTCCCCTGGAGTCAAAGATGAAACAGCACATTCTGGTAATCGGCGCAGGTTTCGGTGGCATGTGGACAGCATTGAGCGCCACACGCCTGTTCGATCTTCATGGTCACGATTCGGTCGAGGTCACCGTCCTGGCTCCGCAGGCCGAGCTGCGAGTGCGACCGCGCTTCTACGAGCCCAATGCCCACCAACTGGCTGCGCCCATCGGCGAGCTGTTCGATGCGGTCGGCGTACGGTTCATCAAGGGCCGGGCTGAAACCATCGACGTCCACAACAAGCAGGTGGGTTACCTGGATGCGGCGGGCGCCCAACAGCTGTGCAGCTACGACAAACTCGTTCTGGCCACCGGCAGCCGCCTGGCACGGTCGGGCACTGCGGGGGTGAACGAACACGCTTTTGACGTTGACCAGATCGAACAGGCCGTGCGCCTGGAGCAACACCTCAAATCCCTCGCCGACCAGCCGGACAGCGCCGCGCGTAACACCGTGGTGGTGGCGGGCGGTGGCTTCACCGGGATTGAAACAGCGACTGAGATGCCGGCCCGGCTGCGCGCCATTCTTGGCGAAGCGGCGGATATCAAGGTGATCATCGTTGATCGCGGCGAGAAAATTGGCGCATCGATGGGCGCCGACATCAGCGTTTCCATCGCTCAAGCCAGCGCCGAAGTGGGCGTGGAGTGGCGCTTGAAATCGTCGGTGGCCGGCGTCGATGCCGACGGAGTGACCTTGGCCGATGGGCAGCGCATTGAAGCCAGTACCGTGATCTGGACCACCGGCGTACGTGCCAGCTCGCTCACCGAACAGATCCCCGGCGAGCGCGATGCCTTGGGCCGCCTGCATGTGGACAGCCACCTGAAAGTGATTGGCCAGGACGACATCTTTGCCACCGGCGATGTGGCCTACGCGGCGTCCGATGACATCGGCAACCATGCTCTGATGACCTGCCAGCATGCCATCGTCCTCGGTCGCCACGCCGGCAACAACGTCGCCGCCCAATTGCTCGGTGTCGCCCCGACGCCCTACAGCCAGCCCAAGTACGTGACCTGCCTGGACCTCGGGGCCTGGGGTGCGGTGTACACCGAAGGGTGGGATCGCCAGGTCAAGCTGGTCCGTCAGGAAGGCAAAGCGTTGAAGACCCAGATCAACACCCAATGGATCTATCCGCCTGCAGCCAATCGTGAATCCGCGTGGGCCGCTGCCGATCCGCTGATCCCGATTGCCTGATTGCCTGATTGCCTGATTGCCCCGTAGGAGCTGTCGAGTGCAACGAGGCTGCGATCTTTTGATCCTGTTCTTTTGAGGGCAGCCGCCAAAAGATCGCAGCCTCGTTGCACTCGGCAGCTCCTACACGACGGCGCATGACGGCGCACGACGGCATACGACGGCATACGACGGCATATGACGACTCACGGCACGACGTAGGCGCACGTCGGCCCCAGGGATGAACACTTGCCTATGTGAAATAATCTGTGTAAATTTTCATGAAATTTAAATAATAAAATTTCATGAGGCCCGCATGTTTCACCAATCCTCCCAGCATGTCCCCAGCTATTACGCCCACACCTGCGCCGATCGGCTGGTAGAGCGCGACCCGCTGGTGGGCGAGCAGGACACCGAGGTGCTGATCATCGGGGGGGGGTTCAGCGGGTTGCACACGGCCTTGCGCCTGGCGCTCGCCGGCAAACGCGTGACGTTGCTGGAAGCCAGTCGGGTGGCGTGGGCGGCGTCCGGGCGCAATGGCGGGCAGGCCATTCTTGGCTGGTCTTGCGACATGCCGCCGCTGGAGGCCGCTTTGGGGTACGAGCGCGCGCGGCGTCTGTGGGACAGCATGCGCTGGGCGGCGAGGGAACTGCGGGACCTGCCCGGGCGGCATTATTTCGACTGCGATTACCGCCCCGGCCATCTCTGGACCTCAGTGATGCCGCGACGGGTCAGCCTGCTCACGCAGTGGCAACACGAGGCCAGCCACAAGTGGGGCCACGACGCCTTGCAGTTCATTCCCCGGGCGGAGTTGCCGAACTGGGTGGCGAGTGACCGTTACCAGGCCGGGCTGTTCGACCCCGAAGGCGGGCACCTCAACCCGCTGAAACTGGCACTCGGCCTGGCCGCCGCCATCGAGCGAGCCGGCGGCCGTATCCATGAACAGAGCAAGGCGCTGGATTATCGCCAGGAACGCGGCGGGTATGTGGTCACCACCGAGCGTGGGCGCATTCGCGCCGATGTACTGGTGCTGGCGTGCAATGCGTACCTGGATCAACTGGACCCGCAACTGTCGAGTTGCGTACTGCCGGTCGGCACCTATCAGGTCGCAACCGCACCGCTGGCAGAGCAGCAGGCGATTGCACTGCTGCCGCGCAATGTGTGCGTGACCGACAATCAATTCGTGCTCGATTACTTTCGGCGCACGCCGGATCACCGCCTGCTGTTCGGCGGCGGCTGCACTTACCTGGGGGGCATGCCCAAGGACATCAGCGCCGCGACCCGGCCGTTTCTGGAGCGGGTGTTTCCCCAACTCAAAGGCGTGGAACTGGAATACGCCTGGGGCGGGCACATCGATCTGACCCTCAAGCGCACGCCCGACATTGGTCGTCGGGGTGACCTTTACTGGCTGCAGGGCTACTCCGGCCACGGCGTGCTGCCGACACTGGCCGGGGCCCGCGCGGTGTCCGACGCGATACTCGGCCAGCCGGATGACCTTGCGCTGTACCAAGGGCTGGTCAACGAGCGTTTTCCCGGCGGCAAGTACCTGGCCGCGCCGCTCGAAGCCGTGGGCAAGGCCTGGTATCGACTGCGCGACAGTCTGTGAACCGCACAATTTCCGGAGCCTTCTGATGGACATGCAAGAAGAAATATCGGCGCTGGCGATCCTGATCCAGGACCTGCGCAAACACAAAAAGTACACGCTCAAGGAGCTGGCGGACAAAATCGGCCGCTCGGTGGGTTTTCTCTCCCAGGTCGAGCGTGGGTTGTCCCGGCCGACAGTGGCAGACCTGACGGCCATCAGCGAAACCCTCGGCGTGCCCACCACCTACTTCTACAGTCTGCCCAAACCCATGGCGCTGCCGTGGGTCACCCGCCCGGACGAGCGCCGCACCCTGTACTACGCCGATGGCATCACCGACATCCTGGTCTCGCCAAAAATGCGCGCCTCGTTCTCGATGCTCGAAAGCCGCCTGGAACCAGGGGCAAGCAGTGGCGACCGGCATATGAACGACAGCTCGGAGCAGGGCGGCTACGTGCTCGAAGGCGAGCTGACGTTGTGGCTCGATGACGCCCAGCCCGTCACGCTGCGAACCGGCGACAGCTTTCAACTGGCCAGTCACACCCATTGTCGCTACGGCAATCTTGGTGACCGGCTTACCCGCGTGCTCTGGGTCTACACCTGATAAAACAACAAGGAACACAATGATGGATGCTGTCTGCTCTGATCTGGTTGCTGAAGTACGTGCGTTTCGTCAGCGCTTTCCGGAGGTGCGCTATGTCGACCTGATCGCCCTGGATATCCCCGGGCACTTCTATGGCAAGCGCTACCCGATCGAGATGCTCGAAAAGGTCGCGGCCGGAAGCGTTCTCAAACTGCCGCAGAACTGCGTGCTGCTGGGCACCCAGGGCGGCCTGTTCAAGATCGGTGACTACTGCTTCAACGATGGCGACCCGGATGCCACCCGCCGCCTCGTGCCCGGTACGCTGAAGCTGGTGAACTGGGAAAAGCAACCTTTGGGGCAGATGCTGATTACCTCCGATGGCACCGCCAAGCCGATCGAATTCGAGCCTCGCGAGGTCCTGGCGCAGGTGCTGCAGCGGCTCAAGGGCAAAGGCATTTTTCCGGTGGTTGCCTTCGAACTGGAGTTCTATCTGTTTGATCGTCAACTGCGCGACGGCCTGCCGCAGTTCGCCCGGGACCCGCTCAGCGACGATGCCGATGACCAGCCGAACATGCACATCGAGCGCTTGTCGCGTTTCGCCACGGTGCTGGATGACATGGTCGAGACTGCGCGGGAGCAGGGTATCGAAACCACTGTGATCACGGCCGAGTTGGGCCCCGGTCAGTTCGAGATCAACTTCGGTCACCTTGATGATGGATTGCGCGCCGCGGACTGGGCGGCCCTGTTCTGTCGCAGCACCCGGGGCGTGGCCCTCAAGCACAACTACCGCGCCAGCTTCATGGCCAAACCCTACGTGCAGCATCCCGGCAGCGGCATGCACGTGCATGTGAGTCTTTACGATGAAGACGGGAACAATCTGCTGGCAGCCAATGATCAGCGCCCCCTGCGGCACGCCGTGGCGGGCTGCCTTGAAGTGTTGCCCCACTGCATGCCGATCTTCGCCCCGAATCACAATGCCATGCGGCGCTTGAGCGGCACGGTGAACACCGCCACTCGAGCGAGTTGGGGCTTTGAAGATCGCGATGCCTGTTTGCGGGTGCCTGATTCAGACTTGAAAAACCTGCGCATTGAACACCGTTTGTCGGGTGCCGATGCCAACCCTTACCTGGTGCTTGCGGCGATTTTGGTGGGTCTGGAACAAGGTCTGGAAGCCGGCCGCGAACCGATACCTGCGTTAAACGAAGATCGCACCAGCGGCATTGATTTCCCCACGCAAATGCTCGAAGCCGTGCAGGCCATGCAAGGCCACGCCTCAGTTCGCGAAGGCTTGGGGGCGGAGTTTGTCGATGTGTATTGCGAGAACAAACGGCAGGATCATTTGGCATTCATGAACGAAATCAGCGCGCGGGAATATCGCTGGTTCATGTAACGCATCCTTAAAAAACATGTGGATATATAAGGGCTTAGAAACCTTAGTAACTTTATGGTTAATTAAAACATCTTGTTACAGTGGGAAATATTAAGTAATATTCGCCCCGCGTTCACCACCACGGTTTATGCATTTTTAAGTCCCAGGCGTCCATCAGCTGCCTGGGATTTTTTTTTGCCCGGGATTTAACCGCGCCGCTGTCACCGTCACGGCAGCGCCTCCCACCTGACGTCGGTCAGCCCGCATTTTTGCGCCTGCGCCCGCACTTCAGCCAGACCCTGTTGCGCCGGATCCTCGCCATAGGCCAAGCCGACACCCGCGTGCAGGCAGGCGTAATACCAGGCATCGGCATCGGTCATGTGTGAATCGGGCTGGACAAAGACCTGTCGAGCGTCGTTCAAGCGGTAAGTGATTTGAAAATGCAGGGGGCGCATCCGATTCTCCAGGCGAAGCCATTACGACTCTAATGGCTTATCGCCAGTTCCTTTTCTTTTCCGATGCGCCCCGAGGGCCTAGCGCGAAATCTGCTCCAGCGCCGGTTGATGCCTGTTGCCCAGCTTCATCAGGCTGAAGTAACTCAGCGCCGGAACCAGCAACCCGACGATCCAGGCCAGGTCCACGCCATCCAGCGCCGAGGCGATAGGGCCGACATAGAACGTGGTGTTCATGAACGGAATTTCCACGGCGATGGCCAGCAGGAAACTGCCACAGGCGATCCAGTTGATGCGCCCGTAAATGCCGTTCATGTCGAAGATGTCATCGATCCGGTACTGACCTTTGCGCAGGCAGTAGTAGTCCACCAGATTGATTGCGGTCCACGGGATCAGGAAGTAGCTCATGAAGAAGATGAAATTCAGGAAGAAGGTGATGAAGTCGTCCTGGCTGATGGTGCATAACGCCGTGGCCACCAGGCTGATAACCAGCAAGAACAGCCCCCGTACCCGCGGCGTCACCTTGAACCGGGCGAAGGGTTCGATCACGGTGATGGTCGACATGAACGCTCCGTAAAGGTTGAAGACGTTGATCGCTACCTGGCCGTAAAGTATGAAGATGAACAGCAACACCGCACCGCTGCCGAACAATCCGGCCACATGCCCGCCGACGTTGCTGGAAAAGTCGTCGATACCGACGCACAGGATCGCGCCGAGAATCATCATCCACGCGCCGCCAGTGACCGTGCCCGCATAGCTGTACCAGAATACTTTCGCGCTGCAGGTTTCCTGCGGCAGGTAGCGTGAGTAGTCGGCGACGTAAGGCGCATAGGACAGTTGCCAGGTCACCGCAATGCTCACCGCCACCAGGAACTTCGACAGGACAAAGCCCGTCGGCAGCCATTGCTCGCCGGGGATCGGCAGTTGCAGCGCGAACAGGGTGGCGGCGGCAAATATCAGCAGCGAGAGCAGCGACAACAGCTTCTGCAGGCGATGGATCAGCCGGTAGCCATACAGCGCGACGACGAAGCACAACGCGCCGATCAGGTAGATATTGCCAGTCGCCGGCAGTGGGCTGACCGACTCCACGGCCTGGGCCGCGAGCAGGGTATTGCTGACGAAGAACCCCAGGTAGATCAGCATCACGAACAGCAGCGGCAGCACTGCGCCCAGCACACCGAATTGCGCCCTGCTCTGGATCATCTGAGGGATGCCCAGCTTCGGGCCCTGGGCGGAATGCGAAGCCATGAATATCGCCCCCAGGAGTGAGCCGACGATGATCGCCACGGCACTCCAGAACAGGTTCAAACCCAGCACCACCGGCAACACGCCGGAGGCTATGGTAGTGATGTTCATGTTGGCGCCGAACCAAATGAAAAACAGCGAGCCCGGTTGACCGTGGCGCTCGGACGGCGGGATGAAATCGATGCTTCTTTTTTCGACTTGCATGGCGATCACTCCTGGGTCCGGACGAGGTGGCTGTGGAGGCGGGCGATGGTGTTTTCCAGCTCATGGGGCTGGTGCGCGAACTGGTCCGGCTGCTGTGGCACCAGGCTCACGTAAGCGCGGTCGCACAGGGCGCGCAGGCATTGGGCGCAGGTGAGGATTTCCAGTGCATACACCCAGTTGGCCATGATCAGCAGCGACGAATAATGCCCCGCCAGGGTGGTCGTGGTACAGGCGTCGCTGACCAGCCGGACGTGATAGCCCAGGGCGAAAGCGTCCAGCACGCTGCTGAGCACGCAGACATCGGTCAGCACGCCACTGACGATCAAGGTTTCGACCCCCAGCGCCTTTAGCCTGGCATCCAGGTCGGTGCGGTGGAAAGCGCTGTAGCGTCCTTTGTCTACGATCAGTTCGTCGGCGCGGGGCGCCAGGCGTTCAAGGATTTCCACCTGACGGGTGCCGGCGCGGTAACTGCTCGGCCCGCCATCGGCCGCCCGGGGTTCGCCGCGGGGCATGTCACTGCCGTCGGCCTGGTTAATGTGGCGGGTGTAGATGACCGGCACCCGCTGCTGGCGGGCGGTGTCGAGCAGGGCGGCGATGTTATTCACCGTCGAGTCGAAGTGTTCCAGGACAAAACCGTCCTCTTGCTGCATGTCGATGATCAACAGCGCGTTGTTATTGTTCATTGGGCAAACCTGATCATGGGCAAATCACAATGCACCGCACGCGCCTGGCTTAAGCAAGGCAGTGGGTGGTGAAGGGCTGTTCGGGTGAGCTCAGTGAACTATTTGCCAGAAGCCATTCTGCTTGGCCGAGACGCTGGCGCGCAGGCGTTTGATGCGGATATGCGAAGCCGTCCATTCGCCGCGCAGGTAAGCCTGCTCGGCGCCGGAGGTGGGGGAAGCAAACGGGAGGCGATCAGTGATCATCAAAATCGACCTGCGCATCAGGAATGCCCCTGGGCTTCGCGTCCGAGGGGCAGGGTGGCGAACTCAGCGAAACGCCGGCACGACCTGTTTGATGAACAACTCCAGGGACTTTTTCTTTTCCGCGTGGGGCAGGCTGTTATCGCACCAGAAACTGAACTCGTCGACGCCCAGTTCCTGGTAATACTTGATGCGCGGAATGATCTCTTCGGCGGTGCCGATCATCGCGGTCTTGTGCAGGCTTTCCAGTTCGAACTCCGGGCGGCCGGTGAATTTTTCTTCAGGGCTCGGCTCGAGGAAGCCGTTGACCGGCACGGTCTTGTTGCCGAACCAGGCGTCGAACGTTCGGTAGAAACGCGAGATCGCCTTGGCACCGACTTTCCAGCCATCCGGGTCGTCGGCGGCGTGTACGTGGGTATGACGCAGCACCATCAGTTGTGGGCGCGGCACGTCCGGGTTGTTGTCCAGGGCCGCCTGGAACTTGTTTTTCAGGTCCAGGACTTCCTCGTCGCCTTTCATCAGCGGGGTGACCATGACGTTGCAGCCGTTGGCCACGGCAAAGTTGTGCGAATCGGGGTCGCGGGCGGCGATCCACATCGGTGGGTTCGGCTTCTGGATCGGCTTCGGTACGCTGGTGGACGTGGGGAATTTCCAGATGTCGCCATCGTGGGCGTAGTCGCCTTGCCACAGGGCGCGCACCACCGGCACCATTTCCCGCAGGGCCTGGCCACCGGAGGAGGCCGGCATGCCGCCGGCCATGCGGTCGAACTCGACCTGGTAAGCGCCGCGCGCCAGGCCGACTTCCATGCGCCCGTTACTGATCACGTCGAGCAAGGCGCATTCGCCAGCCACCCGCAACGGGTGCCAGAACGGCGCGATGATAGTGCCGGCGCCGAGATGGATGGTCGTGGTTTTGGCGGCCAGGTAGGCCAGCAGCGGCATCGGGCTGGGCGAGATGGTGTATTCCATGGCGTGGTGTTCGCCGATCCACACGGTGCTGAAGCCCCCGGCCTCGGCCATCAGGGTCAGTTCGGTCAAGTCTTCGAACAATTGGCGGTGGCTGACACTTTCGTCCCAACGTTCCATGTGCACGAAAAGGGAAAACTTCATGACGCTTACCTCGGATCTATTGTTGTCGGCCTGTCGACTGCGGGCCTGATGATTATTGGTATACCATAATACGGTGTGAGTGCAAAATATTTAGGGTTCCAGACGCAAAGATCGCAGCCTGCGGTGTAGTGGTACAGTTTTTTTAAACCACGCCGTAGGAGCTGCCGCAGGCGGCAATCTTTTGATCATTTTTTTCTGTCGATTTACGCGAGAACCGGCAGTGCACCCATCTTGCCGTGGCAATACACCAGCGGACCGGCGTTTGGCTGAGGCACGATCAGGTTCTTCACTGCGCCAACCATGATGGCGTGGTCGCCCCCTTCATATTCGCGCCACAACTCGCATTCGATGACCGCCGTGGCGTTCGCCAGGATCGGATTACCCAACTCGCTCAACGTCCACTCGATACCCTGCGCCTTGTCCTTGCCTTTGCGGGCGAACGCGTAGGCTTCGCTTTGCTGACCGCCGGACAGGACGTGAATGGCAAAGCGTTTGTTCTTGATCAGTACCGGGTAGGAGTCGGAACTGTAGTTGGGGCAGAACAGCACCAGGGCCGGGTCGATGGACAGCGAGCTGAATGCGCTGGCGGTCAGGCCGACGATTTGCCCGTCGTCATCCAGGGTGGTGATCACAGTGACCCCGGACGGAAACGAACCCATCACTTGTTTGTAGATGGCGGCATCGATCATGGGACGGTCCTCTGGCGGTGGAGCTGGATTTTATGGGTTTATAGGTCTGATGGTATACCGTAATACATCCTTTGCAAGCGCTTTTTGCATCACCCGATAAACGTACATCTGTACCGTTTAACCCAGCAAATACTGGGTTACCAGGCATTTTAAACCAGTGCGAGGGGCGCATTGGACCGCATCAGACAGGCTTTTAAACAGCGGATCAGTCTTGTGTAAATGTTGGAATACCATAATATGGCCTGCATCTGAGGGGCTGCCACCGAGTGCCCCCGGTTTGGCTTCATACAAATATAAGATCAGACAAACTCGAGTTCATGAATATGTCCCAGATGTCCCGGCAAGACCCCCTGATCGAGAATCACACGGTCGACTATGTCCCACTCGCGGAACGCCACGGGAAGGCCCGCGACCTGTTCACCCTGTGGTTCAGCACCAACATTGCGCCACTGCCCATTGTCACCGGCGCCATGGTGGTCCAGGTATTCCATCTCGACCTGTTCTGGGGACTGCTGGCCATTGCCCTGGGGCACATGATCGGCGGCCTGGTGATTGCCCTGGCCTCGGCCCAAGGGCCGCGCATGGGCATCCCGCAGATGGTCCAGAGCCGCGGCCAGTTCGGCCGCTACGGCGCGCTGCTGATCGTGTTCTTTGCGGCGATCATCTATATCGGCTTTTTCATCTCCAACATCGTGCTGGCAGGCAAGTCGATCGTCGGCATTGCGCCGGCGGTTCCGGCACCGCTCAGCATCCTGATCGGGGCGTTGGGTGCCACGGCTATCGGGGTTATCGGCTACCGATTCATTCACACCCTCAACCGCATCGGCACTTGGGTCATGGGCGGCGCCTTGCTCGCCGGTTTCCTCTACATCTTCGCCCATGACCTGCCGGCGGATTTCTTCACTCGCGGCAGTTTCAACCTGTCCGGCTGGTTGGCGACGGTATCGTTGGGGATCATCTGGCAGATCAGCTTCTCGCCCTATGTGTCGGACTACTCCCGCTATCTGCCAGCAGACATCGGCATCGCCCGGCCTTTCCTGGCGACCTACCTGGGGGCGACGCTGGGCACTATCCTGTCCTTCACCTTTGGCGCCGTGGCAGTACTGGCCACCCCGGAAGGCACTGAAGCGATGACGGCGGTGAAGCAGTCAACCGGGTGGTTGGGGCCAATCCTGATGGTGCTCTTCCTGCTCAATATCATCAGCCACAATGCGTTGAACCTGTATGGCGCAGTGCTTTCGATCATTACTTCGATCCAGACCTTCGCCAGTCAGTGGACGCCGAGTATCAAAGTGCGAGTGGTGTTGTCGAGCGTGGTGCTGGCGGGTTGCTGCATGGTAGCGCTGGGGGCTTCGGCGGATTTCATTTCGCAGTTTATCGGGCTGATTCTGGCGCTGTTGCTGGTGTTGGTGCCCTGGGCTTCGATCAACCTGATTGATTTCTACCTGATCAAGCGGGGGTGCTACGACATTGCTTCCATATTCCGGGCCGATGGCGGGGTGTATGGGAAGTTTAATGTGCATGCGATCGTGGCTTATTTCATCGGGATTATCGTGCAGTTGCCGTTTGCCAATACGTCGTTGTATGTCGGGCCTTATGCCAATCTGGTGGAGGGTGCGGATTTGTCTTGGCTGGTGGGGTTGGTGGTGACTTGTCCGCTGTATTACTGCCTGGCGACTCGGGGGCAGCCTCAGGCGGTGAAGGCGGGGCGTTTGGGCTTTACCGATTGATTTCTGGTTAGAAGTTTGTCTGGAAATGCCTGGTTGTTGCCGGGCATTTTTTTGGCCGGCGCGATAGGACATGATCGATTATCCCGTAGGCGCTGCCTCGCTTTGTGTACATATCCATTGCTGCGGTCACGGCTTCTTATGCTTCCGCCCTTACGGCGGGTCACTTTCGAAGAGCCTGCGCGGCCCGGCGAAAAGTAACCAAAGCGCTCTTGCCCCACCACTCGGCACCTCGCCCAGGCTCGGTGTGCCCTCACTCCGGCATCCTTGCCGGTTTCCCCGCTGCGCAACGCCTGCGTTCGGCCAGCGTGGTTAACGGGGCGTCCGTTTTCACAGTCCAGATCCAGAAAACAGAACCCAAAAAAAGGGCCGCCGCAACCCGACGTTGCGGCGACCCCGAGGGTGACCTTGATTACCAAATACACACACCCAACCAACATCAAAAAACCATCAATGTGCCCCAGCGGCCTTGTTCAAATCACTCTCAGCCCACTCCGTATAAACACAAGCATCCGCAGTAGCCCAGCGCACCTGCACCGGATCACCGGCCTTGAGGGGCATGCCCGCAGCCGACAGCGCCTTCACAGTCATCGAAGTCCCGCCAGCGGTCACCACACTGCAAGTCTGGCTCTCACCCAGGAACAACACCTCAACCACCTTCGCCGACACCTCATTCCAACCCGCCGCCAACGGCTCGCGGATAGCCTCATCGACACTCAATGCCAGCGCCTTCTCCGGACGGACCATCAACAACACATCCTGATCCGTCTGCAACCCGGCCGTCAGCCGAATCGACAGCGCCTGGCCCTCAAACGTGGCGACCGCGTTACCCTGCGCCTTGAGCTTGAGGAAATTCGAATTACCCAGAAACGACGCCACAAACGCATTCGGCGGATTCTGATAAAGATCGTAACCACTGCCCAGCCCGACAATCTTGCCATGACTGAAAATCGCAATGCGCTGGGACAGCCGCATCGCCTCTTCCTGATCGTGCGTCACGTAAACGATTGTGATGCCCAAGCGCCGATGCAGCTGACGCAGTTCATCCTGCAAGTCTTCACGCAGCTTCTTGTCCAGGGCCCCCAACGGCTCGTCCATCAACAGAATTCGTGGCTCGTAGACCAGCGCCCGGGCGATGGCGACGCGCTGCTGCTGACCGCCAGACAGTTGCGAAGGGCGGCGATGGGCGAATTGTTCCAGCTGCACCAGCTTGAGCATGGCATCGACCCGACGCTCGCGTTCGGCGCTGGCCAGCTTGCGAATGGCCAGGGGGAAGGCAATGTTGTCGCGCACCGACAGATGCGGGAACAGCGAGTAACGCTGGAACACCATGCCGATGTCACGCTTGTGCGGCGGCACATTGACCAGCGATTGGCCTTCCACCAGGATTTCCCCGCTGCTCGGCGTTTCGAAGCCGGCGAGCATAGACAGCGTGGTGCTTTTGCCAGAGCCGCTGGAGCCCAGGAAGGTGAGGAATTCGCCGTCCTTGATGTCCAGCGAAATGTCGTCCACGGCGGCAAAATCACCGTAGTATTTGTTCAGGTTACGCAGGCTCACCAAGGGCTTGTCGGTGTGCTGGGCGCTGTCTTTGATCACGGCACTCATGTCGTACTCCTCGCGCTCAGGCGCTGATTTCATTACGCCGGCGAACGGCGGCGGCGATCACCATGACCAGCACCGAGAGGCCGATCAGCAGCGTCGAGGCGACGGCGATCACGGGCGTCAGGTCCTGGCGCAGGGTGGTCCACATTTTCACGGGAAGGGTTTGCAGGGTCGGGCTGGCCATCATCACGCTCAGCACCACTTCATCCCAGGACACCAGGAACGCAAACAGGGCGCCGGCGACCATGCCCGGACGGATCGCCGGGAACGTCACTTTGAATACCGCCTGCAGGCGTGAGGCACCACAGATCACCGCCGCGTCTTCGATCGACTGGTCGAACAGCTTCAGCGAGTTGATGATCGAGATGATGGTGAACGGCAGCGCCACGATCACATGGCTGACCACGAACGCGAACATCGTCCCGGTGTAGCCCAGCTTGAGAAACAGCGCGTACACCGCCACCGCGATGATCACCAGCGGCACGATCATCGGCAGGGTGAACAGGCCATAGAGCATTTCCCGTCCCGGGAAGCGTCCGCGCACCAGGGCAAAAGCAGTGGGCAGGCCCAGCGCCACGGCGAAGAAGGTGGTGAGCACCGCGACCTTGAGGCTGGCCAGCGCCGCGTTCATCCAATCGGGGTTGGAGAAGAACTGGCCGTACCATTTCAGCGTCCAGCCCGGTGGCGGGAACACCAGCCACTGGGAGGAGCCGAACGACAGCAGCACGATGAACACAATCGGCAGCAGCAGGAACAGCGCGATCACACCCGTGGTGAAGTACAGGCCGAAACGCATGCGTCGGCTCATCGCATTGGGAGTCAGCAGCATGACGGCTTACCTCGCGTTGCTGGCGCCAACCGGGGATTCCGGCTGGAGCTTCAGGTAGAAGTAGAACAGCACCAGCGTAATGACGATCAGCAACGCGGCGCCGGCGCTCGCCAGGCCCCAGTTGAGGAAGGATTGCACCTGCTGGATGATGAACTCGGGCAACATCATGTTCTGCGCACCGCCCAGCAATGCCGGGGTGACGTAGTAACCGAGGGACATCACGAACACCATCAGCCCGCCCGAGAACAGCCCTGGCCGGCACAGCGGCAGGAACACCCGGAAGAAGTTGGTCCACGGACTGGCACCGCAGATCGACCCGGCCTGCAGGATCATCGGATCAATGGCCTGCATGGTCGCCTGCAGCGGCAGCACGATGAACGGGATCATGATGTAGCTCATGCCGATCACCACGCCGGTCAGGTTGTGCACCATTTCCAGTGGCTGATCGATGATGCCCATCGCCATCAGCGCCTTGTTGATCACCCCGGATGCTTGCAGCAGCACCAGCCAGGAGTAGGTGCGGGCGAGGAGGCTGGTCCACATCGACAGCAGCACGATGTTGAGGATCCAGCGCCCCCAGCCACGGGGCACCAGGGTGATCGCCCAAGCCAGCGGGAAGCCCAGCAACAGGCTGAACAGGGTCACCAGGCCCGCCACCGAGAAGGTGTTGAGCAGCACTCGGGCATAGGCCGAGTTGGCGAACAGTTGTTCATAGTTGCCCAGGCCCGGGGTTGGTTCCAGCACGCCGCGCAGCAACAGGCCGATCAGCGGAGCCAGGAAGAACAGACCGAGGAACAGCAGGGCGGGCACCAGGTTACTGGCGCCACGCCAACGCTGCGCCAGCGTCGGGGTTTGCGTCATCGCGGCGGCCTTGGCGGCAGCGCTCATGGCGCTGCCGACTGGCGCAGAAGAGCGGGATGCGCTTGCCGTCATTTTCATTTGACCAGCCATTCGTTCCACCGTGTCGCGATCGCCGGACCGTTCTTGGCCCAGTACGCGAAGTCGAGAGTGATCTGATCCTTGGCATAGGCAGTCGGCAGATTAGGTGCCAGCGCCGAATCCAGGCGCGCCACGCTGTCGACGTTGACCGGCGCATAGGCCGTCAGGTTGGAGAAGTCGGCCTGGCCTTTGGCACTGCTGGCGTTGGCCAGGAACTTCATGGCCGCGTCCTTGTTCTTCGAGCCTTTGGGAATGACCAGAATGTCGGCCATGACCAGGTTCTGTTTCCAGCTCACGCCCACCGGTGCACCATCTTCCTGCAGGGCATGAATGCGGCCGTTCCAGAACTGCCCCATGCTCGCTTCACCGGAGGCCAGCAATTGCTGCGACTGGGCTCCGCCGCCCCACCAGACGATGTCTTTCTTGATGGTGTCGAGTTTTTTGAAGGCGCGGTCCAGGTCCAGCGGGTACAGCTTGTCGGCGGCGACGCCATCAGCGAGCAATGCCAGTTCCAGCACGCCGGGGCTTGGCCATTTGTAGAGGGCGCGCTTGCCAGGGTAAGTCTTGGTGTCGAACAGCGCGGACCAGTCCTGGGGCTTGCTGGCTCCCAGTTTGCCTTCGTTGTAGCCGAGCACGAAGGAGAAGAAGAACGAGCCTACGCCGTGGTCGGAGACGAACCGCGGGTCGATCTTGTCGCGCTGGATGACCTTGAAGTCGAGGGGTTCGAGCAGGCCTTCGGCGGCGGCGCGCAGGGCGAAGTCGGCTTCGACATCGACCACGTCCCATTGCACGTTGCCGCTTTCGACCATGGCTTTGAGTTTGCCATAGTCGGTCGGGCCGTCCTGGACCACGGTGATGCCGCTGGCCTTGCTGAACGGATCGGCCCAGGCCTGCTTCTGCGCATCCTGGGTGCTACCGCCCCAGCTGACGAAGTTGACGCTTTCAGCCGCCAGCAACGCCTGGCTGGTGGCGCTCAGCAGTCCCGCAAAAAGAATTGCGGTTGCACGTTTGTTCAACACCATTTTTACGCCCTCATTGTTGTGTTTATGAGCGGGGCTTTGCAGTGCCCGCCTATCGGGAGCAGTAGGTCCGTCGAGCCTGTAAGATCGTCCGGTCTATGGAATATCATATTATGGTATTCCAAACTTTGTGCAAGCACTTTGCCTTACCGGCTATCTGCCGGGAGCGCAGCGCCATTCAGGCAGAGCGCGCTCACTCGATATAAGGAATGCTCTCCACCACCTCCAGGTCGTAGCCGGTCAACCCTGCATACTTCAGCGGCGGCCCCAGGTGGCGCAATTTGCCCACGCCCAGGTCCTGCAGGATCTGCGCGCCGGTGCCTACTTCAGAATAGATCCGCGATTGCGATCGGTTGAACTGGCGTGGTGCCTGGGTCAGTTGCGGAATGCGTTCGAGCAAGGCCTGGGAAGATTCATGATTGGCCAGCACCACCACCACGCCGCAACCTTCTTCGGCCACTCGCTGCAGCGCCGCCCACAGCGTCCAGTTGGAAGGGCCGATGTACTCGGCGCCCACCAGGTCACGCAGGGGATCGATTACATGCACACGGACCAGCGTGGGCTCATCGCGCTGCAACTTGCCCATTACCATGGCCATGTGCACGCCGCCTTCGATACGGTCCTCGAAGGTAATCAGGCGGAAGGTGCCATGCACCGTGGGCAATTCCCGCTCGCCAATGCGCACTACGGTGTGTTCGGTGCTCAGGCGGTAGTGGATCAGGTCGGCGATGGTGCCGATCTTGATCCCGTGCTTGCGGGCGAACACTTCAAGGTCCGGCCGGCGGGCCATGGTGCCGTCGTCGTTCATCACTTCGACGATCACCGATGCGGGCGTGAAACCGGCCAGGCGCGCCAGGTCGCAGCCGGCTTCGGTATGGCCGGCGCGGGTCAGCACGCCGCCTTCCTTGGCTCGCAGCGGAAAGATGTGGCCGGGTTGCACCACATCCGTCGCCACGGCATTTTTCGCCACCGCAGCGGCGACGGTACGGGCCCGGTCTGCCGCGGAAATACCGGTGGTAACGCCGACGGCGGCTTCGATCGAAACAGTGAACGCGGTGCTGAATACGCTGCCATTACTGGGCACCATTTGTTCAAGACCCAGGCGCTGGCAATGCTCGTCGGTCAGCGTCAGGCAGATCAGCCCGCGAGCTTCCCGGGCCATGAAGCTGATAGCTTCGGGGGTGCAGCAATCGGCGGCGAGCAACAGGTCACCTTCGTTTTCCCGGTCCTCGTCGTCGACCAGCAGCACCATCTTGCCGAGGCGGTAGTCTTCGATGATTTCTTCGATGCTGTTGAAGGCCATGGGGGATTCTCAATGGTTAATGGGATGTGGTATACCATAATACATAACTATTGAGAGGTCACCATGAAGGCGTACTGGATTGCACACGTAAACGTTACAGATCCCGCTCAATACGGCCAATACACCCAGCGGGCGCCGGCGGCGTTTGCGTTGTATGGGGGGCGAATATTGGCCCGGGGAGGACGCAATGAAGCGATGGAAGGTCGACCGACCCCCCAACGCAGCGTCGTCATCGAATTCGATTCGTATGAGCAGGCAGTGGCGTGCTATCGGTCAGAGGAATATCAGCAGGCGCGGGCCCATCGTGAGGGCGTAGCAGAGGCAGATGTGATCATCGTCGAAGGAATCCCCCCGGCATGACCCGGGTTATGCCGGGGGCTTGTGTCTGGTCGTTAAAAAACTATCAGCGGATGAAGTGAATCTTCCCGGTATCGTCGTTACCGATGTAGATTCCGTATGCCCCAGCCTGACGCTCCTCGATATAGCGCTCGAGAATCTGCCGGATCGCCGGATAGTAGATGCTCTCCCAAGGAATATCCTCAGGCGCAAAGAACTTGTAGTCGAGGGTCTCGGGCCCGTACTGCCCGGTAATGTCCAGGGCAATGGCGCGGAAGATGATGTACACCTCACTGATCTTTGGCACGCTGAAAATCGAGTAGGGCGACAGAATCTCGGCACGCACCCCGCTTTCTTCCCAGACCTCGCGCAACGCAGCCTGCTCGGTGGTCTCGCCTCCTTCCATGAAACCCGCTGGCAGTGTCCAGGTGCCAGGACGGGGCGGGATGGCGCGCTGGCACAACAGGTACTTGCCGTCCTGCTCGATAATGCAGCCGGCGATGATCTTCGGATTGACGTAATGGATGTAGCCGCAACCACAGCACATCAGGCGCTCGTGCGTATCACCCGGCGGTAGCTGCGACTTGAGATCACTGGCACCACACTTTGGGCAATAGCTCGGGCTGAACATGATTAGCGACCTATGCGAGGTTCTTTGAGGGCGATCGGCAGGGTAATGACCGGGACTTCACCGGTTTCTTCCTGCTTGCGCTTGAGGTAATCGAGCGCCACGGCGGCGGCTGCGCGAACGTGGTCGACGCAGGCCTGGTGCGCGGCCAGTGGATCGCCGCTCTTGATCGCCTCGACCATGCGTTCCATTTCCTGGTTGCTCGCGCCGCGGCGGTTCTGCTGGGACACCGAGGTCGCCCGCAAGTAGCTGATCCGTGCCTGCAACTGGCGCAGTTGGGTGGCCGCGACATGGTTGCCCGAACCTTCGAGCAAGACGTCGTAGAACCCTTGCACTGAATCGATGACCTGTTGCAGTTCGCCATCCTTGAGGGCCTTGCGGTTTTCCTCCAGGGCTTTTTCCAGTGCCTTGATGTTCTTGGCCTTGGCGCGCAGGGTAAACAGCTGGACGATCAGGCCTTCGAGCACGCAACGCAGCTCGTAGATGTCTCCCGCATCGGACAGGGTGATGATGGCAACCCGCGGGCCCTTGGCATCGGCGAATTCCACCAGGCCTTCGGATTCGAGGTGACGCAAGGCTTCGCGAACGGAGGTGCGGCTCACGCCCAGGCGGTCGCACAGGTCGCGCTCAACCAGACGGTCTCCCGGCAGGAGCTGGAAGTTCATGATGGCGCTTCGCAGTTTATCCAGCACGATTTCGCGCAGGGTAACGGGGTTGCGATTGACCTTGAAGCTGTCGTCGAGTGGCAGGCGTTTCATGGGGTCCGCTCTGAGTGTGGCTGTCCATGCAAAAGGAGCACTGCGATCATGACGATCATCGGTGCTCCGGTCAGATCAAACAGCCAAGGGTTAACTGGAGGCCTCGGCATCGGCTTCGGCGAAGGCTTCACGGGCGAGCCGGAAACTGTCTACGGCAGCGGGAACGCCGCAATAAATACCGACCTGAAGCAGAATTTCGCGTATTTGTTCACGACTCAGCCCGTTACGCAAGGCACCGCGCACATGCAGCTTGAGTTCGTGCGGCCGGTTGAGCGCCGAAATCATCGCCAAGTTTATCATGCTGCGTTCTTTAAGCGACAAGCCCTCACGCCCCCAGACGTGGCCCCAGCAATACTCGGTGACCATCTCCTGCAGCGGACGGGTGAAGTCGTCGGCGTTCTCGATGGAACGCTGCACATAGGCCTCGCCCAGCACCTGGGTGCGGATTTTCAGGCCTTTTTCGTACTTTACGTTGCTCATTTCACTTGTCTCCAGCGTTACCCCTGCAGGCGCTGCCGCGGGCTGCGATCTTGCTTTTGAACAGCAAGGGCAAAAGATCGCAGCCTCGTTTCACTCGACAGCTACTACAGGTATTGATTCAAAGGCCGCCCATCAGGGTGTATTTGAGTTCCAGGTAATCTTCGATGCCGTATTTGGAGCCCTCGCGGCCCAGCCCCGACGACTTGATACCGCCAAACGGTGCAACCTCGGTGGAGATCAGTCCTTCATTGATCCCGACCATGCCGTACTCCAGCGCCTCGCTCATGCGCCAGGCGCGGCCCAGGTCGCGGGTGTAGCAGTAGGCGGCCAGGCCGAACTCGGTGTCGTTGGCGAGGTGGATCGCCTCGGCTTCGGTATCGAAACGGAATACCGCCGCCAGCGGGCCGAAGGTTTCTTCCCGGGCAACTTTCATCGTACCCGTGATGCCGGCCAGCACGGTGGGCTGGAAAAAGCCGTGGCCGAGGGCATGCCGTTCGCCGCCGCAGAGCAACTGTGCACCGTGGGCTAGGGCGTCCTGCACATGGTCTTCTACCTTGGCCACGGCGCGTTCGTTGATCAGCGGGCCCTGGGTGATGCCGCTGTCGAAACCGCTGCCGACCTTCAACTGCGCCACGCGCTCGGCCAGCCGGGCGACGAAGGCCTCGTGGATGCCGGCCTGCACCAGGAAGCGGTTGACGCACACGCACGTCTGCCCGGCGTTGCGGAACTTGGCGATCAATGCGCCTTCCACCGCACGCTCCAGGTCGGCATCGTCGAAGACGATGAACGGTGCATTGCCGCCCAGTTCCAGCGAGACTTTTTTCAGGGTCGGCGCGCATTGCGCCATCAGCAGTTTGCCAATCCCGGTGGAGCCGGTGAACGACAGTTTGCGCACCAGCGGGCTGGCGGTGAGTTCGGCGCCGATGGCGACAGCGTCGCCAGTGATCACATTGAAGATGCCCGGTGGAATGCCCGCCTGTTCAGCCAGCGCGGCCATGGCCAGGGCCGAGAATGGGGTTTCCGGGGCGGGCTTGACGATGCACGGGCAACCCGCCGCCAGCGCCGGGCCGGCTTTTCGGGTGATCATCGCGGCCGGGAAGTTCCACGGGGTAATGGCCGCGACAACGCCGATCGGTTCCTTGCTGACGACGATGCGTGCGTCGCCTTTATGGCTTGGAATAGTGTCGCCGTAGATGCGCTTGGCTTCCTCGGCGAACCATTCGATGAAACTGGCGGCGTAGAGGATTTCGCCCTTGGCTTCGGCCAGGGGTTTGCCCTGTTCGAGGGTGAGGATGTGGGCCAGGGCGTCGGCGTTTTCGATCATCAGCCCGTGCCAGCGCTTGAGAATATTGCTGCGCTCTTTGGCGGTCAGTGCACGCCAGGCCGGCCAGGCCTTGTGGGCGGCTTCAATCGCCTGGCGAGCCTGGGCGGCGCCGAGGTTGGGCACCTGGCCGATCAATTCGCCGTTCGCCGGATTGAAGATCTCCTGAACGGCGCCATCTGACGCATCGAGCCACTGGCCGTCGATGTAGGCCTGTTGGCGGAACAGGGGGGAGGATGCTGGGCTCATGCCGACTCCTGAAAAAATGAGTAAATCAACTGTAGGAGCGAGAACAGTCTTCGCCCTGTGGGAGCGAGCAGGCTCGTTCCCACAGGTGGATCTGAGTGCGGGAAAAATGTCAGGCCAGGGTGGGCAGCGGGCCCAGCTTGCCTTTGTGGTAGATCATCGGCGTGACCGGCTGCTCGGGCAGGATCAGGTTCTTCACCGCGCCGACGATGATCGCGTGATCACCGCCGTCGTACTCGCGCCACAACTCGCACTCGATGATGGCCGTCGCATTGCCCAGCAAGGGGTTGCCCAGCTCGCTCAAGTGCCACTCGATACCCTTGGCCTTTTCCTTGCCCTTGCTGGCAAAGGCATAGGCTTCGGCCGTCTGGTCGGCGGACAGCAAGTGAATCGCGAACTGCTTGCTGTCACGCAGGATCGGGTAGGTGTCCGAGGCATAGTTGGGGCAGAACAGCACCAGGGCCGGGTCGATCGACAGCGCACTGAAGGCGCTGGCGGTGATGCCGACGATGCCGCCATCCGGGTCCAGGGTGGTGACCACCGTGACGCCGGACGGGAATGAGCTCATGACGTCTTTGTAAATGCCGGGTTCGATCATGTCAGTGGTCTCTTAGCGCATCACGAAAGGATCAGGCATCGGAGCCTGGGAGAGGTTGATCCACACCGTTTTCAGCTCGGTGTAGGCCAGCACCGAATCGATGCCGCTCTCGCGTCCATAGCCGCTGTTCTTGAAGCCGCCGATCGGCGCCATAGCCGACACTGCGCGGTAGGTGTTAACCCAGATGATCCCTGAACGCACATCCCGGGCGAGACGATGGGCACGACCCAGGTCGCGGGTCCAGATGCCGGCGGCGAGGCCGAACTGCGAGTCGTTGGCTATCGCCAACGCCTCGGCTTCGTCCTTGAAGCGAATGACCGAAGCCACCGGGCCGAAGACTTCTTCCTGCATGATCTTCATCGAGTTGGCGTCGCATTCGAACAGTGTCGGCTCGTAGAACCAGCCGTCGCCCAGGTTCTGCGGGCGCTTGCCGCCCAGGCGCAGGCGGGCACCTTCGGCAATGGCGTCAGCCACCAGGCCTTCGACCACCGCCAGTTGCTGCGCGGTGGCCATCGGGCCCATCTCGCTGCTGTCTTCCTGGGGGTTGCCGATGCGAATGCGCTTGGCGCGCTCGATCAGGCGCTCGACGAACTCGTCGTAGATGTCGTCCTGCACCAGCAGGCGCGAGCCCGACACGCAGCTCTGCCCGGAGGCGGCGTAGATCCCGGCAATCGCGCCATTGATCGCGCTGTCGAGGTCGGCGTCGGCGAAAATGATGTTCGGCGACTTGCCACCCAGTTCCAGGGACAGTTTGGCGAAGTTCTCGGCACTGCTGCGCACCACGTGACGGGCCGTGGCCGCGCCGCCGGTGAAGGCGATCTTGCGCACCAGCGGATGGCGGGTCAGCGCTGCGCCGGTGCTTGGGCCATAGCCGGTGACGACGTTGACCACGCCCGGTGGAATGCCGGCTTCGAGGGCCAGGCGCGCCAGTTCGAGGATGGTCGCCGAGGCGTGTTCCGACGGTTTGATCACGATCGTGTTGCCGGCGGCCAGGGCCGGGGCCAGCTTGATGGCGGTCAGGTACAGCGGGCTGTTCCACGGAATGATCGCCGCCACCACACCCATGGCTTCGTGCACGGTGTAGGCAAACAGGTCGGGCTTGTCCAGCGGCAGGGTGCCGCCTTCGAGCTTGTCGGCCAGGCCTGCGGTGTAGTGGAAGAACTCCGGCAGGTAGCTGACCTGGCCGCGGGTTTCGCGGATCAGCTTGCCGTTGTCGCGGCTCTCCAGCTGCGCCAGTTGTTCCTTGTTCTCGGCGATCAGGTCACCCAGGCGGCGCAGCAACTTGCCCCGGGCGGTGGCGGTCAGGCCACGCCAGGCCGGGCTGTCGAAGGCGGTCTGTGCAGCTTGGACGGCGCGTTCGACATCGGCTTCGTCGGCATCGGGCAATTCGGCCCAGGCCTGGGCCAGCGCCGGGTTGAGGCTTTCGAAGGTCTTGCCGGACAGGGCATCGACCCATTCACCGCCGATGCACATCTGGAAGCGTGCGAGTGTCATGCAACGATCCCCTTTATTTGATTTTGTCGGGAGTGCGCCGTGTCGAGAAACTCCAGCAACAGCTGGTTGACCAGGCGCGGCGATTCTACGGGCATCATATGCCGTTGTTCGGCGAGCACGGCAACGGTCGCGCCGGGAATTCGCCGCGCCAGTTGCTCGGCCATTTCCGGGGTGGAACCGGGGTCCAGCTCACCGGTGGCGATCAGCGTCGGCACCTGGATGCTGCCCAGGTCGTCGGCGCGGTACATGTCCTGGGTGGCGAACAGTTCATAGGTGGTCAGGTAGCCCTGGGGATCATTGTTCGCCAGGGTCTGGCGCAAGGCCGCGATCTGCGCCGGGTTGGCCGCCTGGTACTCGCGGCTGAACCAGCGCGACAGGGCAGCTTCGGCGTTGGCATCCGGGCCGTGCTCGGCCGCTTGCGCGGTGCGGGCAATGACGCCGGCGCGCTGCTCGGGGCTGCGGTTGAACACGCTGTTGAGCACCACCATGCCCTCCAGGCGCTCCGGGTAGTGCAGGGCAAACGCCCGCGCTACCAGTCCGCCCATGGAGAAGCCGATCACCGTCGCCTTGGGCAATTGCAGGTGGTCGAGCAACTCCAGCAACTGATCGGCATATCCGAGCAGCGGCGTGCCGCTTGCCGGGCGCGGGCTGGCGCCGTGGCCGAGCATGTCGTAGGCAATCACGCGGTATTGGGTGGCGAGGCCAACGACCTGGCCGCCCCACATTTCTTTATTCAGGCCCACGCCGTGGATCAAAACCACGGGCTGGCCTTGGCCGGTCGCCAGGTAACTGGTGCCAGCCGGGGTGCGTTCAGCGGTGAGCCGAATCATGGAGCGCTCCTGCATGCCTTTTTGTTGTAGTTGCCCTGTGCGATTACTGGGCGTTTTCAGCGGCCAGTTCTTCAAGATCGATGTAGCGGTTACCAATGCGCGGGTGCAGGCGGCCGCCGTCGGCGCAGCCCAGGACCACGACGATTTCATCGGCGCGCGGTGCATCTTCGATCTGCATTTCCAGGGTGATGTAGTGCGAACGCAGGCCTTCGTCATCCTTGTGCATCATCGGAATCTGGATCGAAGTGCCCGGGCCACCGCGCTTGTTGGTGAAGCTCAGGTAGCTCTTGGCTTTCACGGCTTCGCGGTAGTGATTGCCGAAGCGCAGGGTGTGGATGACGGCGGAGGCGTGCTCGATCTCGCCATCGGCGCCGACTACAGCGGCCTTGCCGTATGCTTCGATCTTGTCGGCACCGCCGATGATGCCCACCAGGCGCTCGACCATCAGCGCGCCGAGGTCGGAGCAGTTCTCTCGGATCTGCGGTTTCAGGTCCTCGACGAAGCCATTGCCCACCCAGGGATTCTTCATGACGACGGCCAGGCCGACCATGGTCACGGGTTTGTCGGTGGCCTTGCCGCCTTCGATGAAAGTTTCTTCGACGTAGCTGACGATCTTGCGGATTTCGAAACTCATGAGCTGCTCCGTAATAGGGTGAGAGTGTCTGTGCGTCTGATGGTATACCATAATACTGGAAGCACAAGTCCCTGGAGCGAGTTTCTGGTCGGATGGTTTGAAAGAGGGGATTAGCGGGGATTGCAGGAAGGGGGCAGATGATGGATATCGTGGCTGGACGTGCGTTATCGCGAGCAAGCTTTGTTAGCAGCGGAGGAGCCGCGTAGGAGCTGTCGAGTGAAACGAGGCTGCGATCTGTTGATCTTGTCGTAAAAAACACAGTCAAAAGATCGCAGCCTCGTTTCAGAATCCGAGGCCGCCGGTGCTTGCACTGATATCAGTCAGGCTTCAAATCGCTTTTCTTCTGCTCTCCCATCTGTTCCTTGAGTCGCCGCAGTGTCGGCGATTCGCCGCCGGTCAATTCGATTTTAAACTCGGCAAAGGCATGCTCCAGTGCGGCGTACTGCTGCAAACCTTCTTCGGTGAACAGGTAGCGTCCGGGAATGTCCCCACTCGGCACGGCTAGGGGCAGGTACTGGAATGCTTCGCCGGTGCGCTGGATCGCGCCGCTCAATTCTGTAGCAGGGGCAAATTTATTGACAAATACTTCGGTTGGCTTCGACGGCGCCATCTCGGAGATGGAATAGCGCGGGGCTCGCTGCCCACTGCCGCGTAAAGAGGTGCTGTTGTACAGCTCGGTACTTGAGGCGGCGGATGTTCGCTCTACAGACACGTTTTGCGTTGCACCACGAACGGTGGGCGATGCCCTCGTCCGTCGGAACGCCTACCGCGAAATAATCCCATGATCAATCGCGTACTTCACCAACGCCGCCGGCTTATCGATATTCAACTTGCGACGAATGCTCAATCGATGCGTCTCAACAGTCCGCACGCTGATATCCAGTTCCCTTGCCATTTCCTTGTTGTTCAGCCCTTGGGCCATTTTGTACAGCACCTGGCTTTCCCGGGGCGTCAGTTCGTTGTCGGTGTTTTTGTCGGCGATCAGGCGCTGGGCGATTTCGGCGCTGTAGAAGGAGCCGCCGTTGGTGATGGCGTCGATGGCGGCGATGATTTCCCGGGAGGGTGAGTTTTTCAGGACGTAGCCGCTGGCGCCGGCGCGCACGGATTCGCTGACGTATTCGTGATTGTCGTACATGCTCAGCACCAGCACTTTGAGCGCCGGGTAGCGGTTGCGCAGCAGCCGGGTGAGTTCCAGGCCGTTCATGTCCTTGAGGCCGATGTCGACCAGTACCAGGTCGGGTTGGCAGCGTCCGATCATGTCGATGGCGTCTGCGCCGTTTTCGGCTTCACCGACGACTTCCAGGTCGGCCATGACGGACAGCAGGGCCTTGATGCCGTCGCGGACCAGGGAGTGGTCGTCGACCAGGGCGACGCGGATCGGAGAGGGCAGGTTCATCGCGGCTATTCACTCTTGTTGTGGTGGTGATCAGCGGGGAGCGCCGGTGGGTTTGAGGGGCAGCAGTACGTCGAGTTCGCTGCGGCCCGGTGTCGATGTCAGGGTGAACTGGCCGCCGAAGTGGTCGACTCGCTCGCGGATATTACGCAGGCCGATGCCGGTGTGGCGACGTTCGACCTGGGCGACGTTGAAGCCGATGCCGTCGTCGACCAGGGTCAGGCGCACGCCCTGTGGGCAGCCGTGCAGGGTGATGTCGACGTTGCTGGCCTGGGCGTGGCGTTCGATATTGGTCAGGCCTTCCTGGACGATGCGAAACAGCGAGACGGCGGCGCCGTCGACGAGGTCGCAGGCGAATTCGTTGTCGTTGTAGTTCACTTTCAGGCCGCTGCGTTGTTCGAATTCGGCGGCGAGCTGGCCGATTGCGGCGGGCAGGCCGAGGGTGTCGAGCAGGGATGAGCGCAGGTCATGGGACAGGCTGCGCACTTCGCCGATGGCTTCGCCCAGGCGTTCGGTGGCTTCGCGCAGGATGCCCAGGCCGCGGTCCTGGCCGTTTTCCAGCACCAGGCTGGCCAGTTCGAACTGGAACTTGATCGACACCAGCACCTGGCTGATGCCGTCGTGCAGTTCACGGGAGACCCGGGAGCGTTCTTCTTCCTGCAGGCTGACGATGCGTTGGGTCAGGCGCTGGAGTTTTTTGTCGGCGAGGCGGTGTTCGCTGACGTTGAGGGTCATGCCGCTGGCGAAGACCAGCAGTACCGCGACCAGGGCCACGGCGGCGATGGCGAGCATGGTTTTGCGGATGCCTTGGGCAACTTCGTCACGGGCTTGCTGGGTGGCGCGTTCGACGTCTTCGAGATAGATGCCGGTGCCGAGAATCCAGCCCCAGCGGTCGAGCATGATCACGTAGGCGAGTTTGTCGGTGACCTGGCCGGAGGAGGGTTTGTTCCAGGCGTAGCGCTGGAAGCCTTCGCCGGATTGGGCGCTTTTCAGCAGGGCCTGGATGACCGGCAGGCCGTGGGGGTCTTGCATGTCCCAGAGGTATTTGCCCACCAGTTCGGACTGGCGCGCGTGCATCAGGCTGCGGCCTTCGCGGTCGTAGACGAAGAAGTAGCCGTTGATGCCGAAGCTGAGTTTGCGCAGTTCTTCCAGGACTTTTTGCTGGGCCTGGGCGTCGCCGTGGCCGTCGTCGTAGAGGGGGGCGATGAGGCTTTGCGCCATTTCGACGTAGTTTTTCAGTTCGGCGCGCTTGCTGGCCAGGATGCTGTCTTCGATGAGCTGGGCCTGCTGGTCGCCGAGTTGGCGGTTGAGGGAGATCACCAGGGCGCAGATGACGGCGATGGCCAGGACCAGCGGCAGGATCCCGAGCGCGACGATTTTGTGTTTGAGCTGCATCTGGGCTCCTGTCCGGGCCGAGGGGAAAGCGAGGGCCCGGCATCATATGCCAAAGATACGCGGGTTCTGTAGCGCTGCTGGACGGAATGACCTGTAGCGGGGATTTCGATCAATTGAAATGCCAAACCCCTTGTGAGAGCGAGCCTGCTCGCGATAGCGGTGGATCAGCCAGCATCATTGTTGAATGACACACCCTATCGCGAGCAGGCTCGCTCCCACAGGGGTGGGCTTGGGCATCTAAACGATGGGGCGTCTACGTAGAACTACGTAGTCCGGTTGTACGTAGTTCTGCGGATTTATTTGTGGACGGCATGCGCGGATATTGGGCCCGCTCCGCACAGCGGACACAATTATAAAAATTACCGCCGCAGCCATGCGCTGTCGGCAGGAGACGCATATGCCCCGTCTGGCTAAACACCTTGCCTGGTTTGCCGTGGCTGTCCTGGGAGCGTTCGCGCTGAGTGTCGTGGCCCTGCGCCGCGGCGAAGCCATCAACGCCCTGTGGATCGTAGTCGCAGCAGTCGCCATCTACCTCGTCGCTTATCGCTACTACAGCCTGTTCATCGCCAAAAAGGTGATGCAGCTTGACCCCAACCGAGCCACGCCTGCCGTGCTCAACAACGATGGTCTGGACTACGTTCCCACCAATAAACACGTGCTGTTCGGTCACCACTTCGCGGCCATCGCCGGCGCGGGGCCTTTGGTGGGTCCGGTACTGGCGGCGCAGATGGGTTATCTGCCCGGTACCCTGTGGCTGATCGCCGGTGTGGTGCTGGCCGGTGCGGTGCAGGACTTCATGGTGCTGTTCCTGTCCACCCGCCGCAACGGTCGCTCCCTGGGCGATATGGTCCGTGAGGAAATGGGCCGCATCCCTGGCACCATCGCCTTGTTCGGCTGCTTCCTGATCATGATCATCATCCTCGCGGTGCTGGCGCTGATCGTGGTCAAAGCCCTGGCCGAGAGTCCGTGGGGCATGTTCACCGTGATGGCGACCGTGCCGATCGCGATGTTCATGGGCATCTACATGCGCTATATCCGCCCGGGCCGCATTGGCGAGATCTCGGTGGTGGGCGTGTTGCTGCTGCTGGGCTCGATCTGGCTGGGTGGCCAGATTGCTGCTGATCCGGTGTGGGCCAAGGCGTTTACCTTCACCGGGATCCAGATCACCTGGATGCTGATTGGTTACGGGTTTGTCGCTGCGGTGCTGCCGGTGTGGCTGATCCTCGCACCCCGCGACTACCTGTCGACCTTCCTGAAAATCGGCACCATCTTGGCCCTGGCGATCGGCATCCTGGTGACCATGCCAGACCTTAAAATGCCAGCCCTGACCCAGTTCATCGACGGCACTGGCCCGGTGTGGAAAGGCGGTCTGTTTCCGTTCCTGTTTATCACCATCGCCTGCGGTGCGGTGTCGGGTTTCCATGCGCTGATCGCTTCCGGCACTACGCCGAAGTTGCTGGCCAGCGAGGGGCATGCCCGTTACATCGGTTACGGCGGCATGCTGATGGAATCCTTCGTGGCGATCATGGCCATGGTCGCCGCTTCGGTGATCGAACCGGGTGTGTACTTCGCCATGAACAGCCCGGCGGCGATCGTCGGTTCCGATGCGGTGACGGTTGCGCAGACGGTCAGCAGCTGGGGCTTTGCGATCACGCCGGACGCGCTGGAAGCGGTGGCCCGGGATATCGGCGAGACCACCATCCTGGCCCGTGCCGGTGGTGCGCCGACCCTCGCGGTGGGTATCGCGCAAATCCTGCACCAGTTGCTGCCGGGTGAAAACACCATGGCGTTCTGGTACCACTTCGCGATTCTGTTTGAAGCGTTGTTTATCCTGACGGCGGTGGACGCCGGTACCCGTGCCGGGCGCTTCATGCTGCAGGACTTGCTCGGCTCGTTTGTGCCGTCGCTGAAGCGCACCGAGTCGTGGGCCGCCAACCTGATTGCCACCGCTGGCTGTGTGGCGATGTGGGGGTATCTGCTTTATCAGGGAGTGATTGATCCGCTGGGTGGCATTAACACCTTGTGGCCGCTGTTTGGTATCTCCAACCAGATGCTGGCGGGTATCGCGCTGATGCTGGCGACGGTGGTGCTGATCAAGATGAAACGTCAGCGTTATGTGTGGGTGACCATGCTGCCTGCGGTGTGGTTGTTGATCTGCACCACGACTGCCGGTTTCATCAAGCTGTTCGATGCCAACCCGGCGATCGGTTTCCTCGCGCTGGCGAAGAAGTACAGCGATGCGCTGGCCAACGGGCAGATTCTGGCGCCGGCCAAGGACATCAACCAGATGCAGCACGTGATCTACAACGCCTACACCAATGCAACGCTGACGGCGCTGTTCCTGCTGGTGGTGTTCAGCATCCTGTTCTTTGCCCTGAAGGTCGGTATTGCCGCCTGGGGTAGCAAGGAACGCACCGATAAGGAAGCACCGTACCAGGCGCTGCCAGAGGCCTGAGGAGGGCGGCATGTTTAATGACTTGAATCGGCTGGGCAAGTACCTGGGGCAGGCGGCGCGGTTGATGGTGGGGATGCCTGACTATGACAACTACGTCGAGCACATGCAGACCCGGCACCCGGACCAGCCGATGATGGATTATGAGATGTTTTTCAGGGAGCGGCAGGAGGCGCGGTACGGGAGCAAGGCCGGGCCGAAGTGTTGTTGATTTGTTGATTTGTTGATTTGATGATTTGTTGATTTGTTAAATGCTTGAGTAATACCTGTGGGAGCCAGCCTGCTGGCGATGGACTTCAACGATGACGCGTGCATTCTGGATGTACGCGTCGTTGTTGAGTTCATCGCCAGCAGGCTGGCTCCCACAGTTGTTTTTGCAGTGTCTGCTGGCTCCCACAGTTGTTTTTGCAGTGACTGCTGGCTCCCACAGTTGTTTTTGCAGTGACTGATAGTGTTTGCAGCAAACTGAGCTGCGATCAGCTACCGCCGCTGCCACCGCTGCTGCTGCCGCCACCGGCCTTGTCCGCACCGCCCGCCTTGGAACCGCTGGGCGTTGGGCCGTTGTCGGTGGTGTTGCCGTCCGAGCCTTGAGGCAGCGAGGCAGCATCCGGATCGGCGTTGGTGGCTTTAGGCGCCGGGTCGCGGGTCTGGCTGGTGCCATCCGCCGACGGCGTGCCACTGGTGGATTCGCCGGCCGCGAAAGCGTTGAGCGAGAAGGCAGACATGACGCCTGCAAGCGTGAGCACCGCAATTTTTCTGTTCATCATGTTGAATCTTCCTTGCGAGTGGTTAACACAGCATTGGAAGGATGCCCCGGCCATAGGTGCTGGCCAGTGGACGAACGGTAGGGTGCGATTTTTCGTGGCAGCTGGCGCCGCCTGCGCGGGTGCGCGCGGCGGCTCAGCGTGTTTATCGGTGGTGTTTAACGGCGCAGACGAATCTTCTGCCAGTTATCGTCGCTGGTGAGCGTCCCCGTATCGCCGCGTACGGCGTACAGGGTCGCCCGATACAGCGCAGTGAAGCGCGAGCAGTGCAGCCCGCGAAGTTTTTGGTAGGCCCAGGTCCAGCCGTGCTTGGGTGTATGGCCCATACGTCTTCCTCTGTCCAGTTCGTCCCTGACCTGAGGTTAGCAGCGAACCAGGCAGAGTGGGGCGAGTTGGATCCAAGCCCCGGTCCCGACATCAGTAGCGCATTTCCACCGCCACATAGGCGCCGATCCCGTCACCCGGGTACAGGGATGCGGTGTCCTGCCCCTTGGCGTCGTAGAGCGGCTGCACCGCCGTGACGTATTTTTTGTTCGCCAGGTTTTTCAGGTCCAGCGAGACTTTCCAGTCCTTGTTCGGCGTTTCGTAGCCCACGTTCGCGCCGAAAATGGTGTAGGAGGGCGCATAAAAACTGTTGGCGTAATCCACCGCCGTGCGCGAGGCCGACTGCACGTTGACCCCGGTGTAGAAGCCGCTCGGATGTTCGTACTGCACTTCGCCCTGGTACACGTGTTTGGGAATGCCCGGCAGTTGGTTGTCGCCGAAGGTTGGGTCATCGCGATAGTAGAAGTCGTTGTAGGTGTACACCTGACGCAGGGAGACCTGCTCGCCGCTGTCGTTGTCCCACAGGCGAGTGTTTAAACCGGCTTCAACGCCCTGGTGAATCGTCGGCGTGGCGTTAAACGCGCCGGTGACGGCGGCAGCGGTAGGGGTGGCGCCGATCAACTGGACGTTGAGCAACTCGTCCTTCACCCACGAGCGATACAGCGCCAGGCTGCCGTCGAAAATCCCCGCGGAACCCTTGATGCCGACCTCCACGGTGTTGGCTTTCTGTTCCACCAGCGGCCGCACATAAGGCGCGGTGGGGCCGGAGCCCGAATATTCCCAGGACGCCGGAGGGTCGACCGAGCGGCTGACGTTGGCGAACACCTGCAGGTCTGGATTGAACTGGTAGCGCACACCGATCCGCGGCGCCAGGCTCCAGTTGTCGTAGGTCACGTCGGTGGGGAAGGCGGTGGTGTTGGCCACCAGCGACTCCTTGACGTTGGCGTGGCGACGCACGTTGATGGCGGACACGCCGGTGGTGAGCCACAGGTCGTCGACCAGTTCCAGGTCGTTACCCAGCGAGAACACGTGGTCGAAGGACGAGCCGTAGTCCACCCGCTTGCGCGTCTGCTTGTTGGCGAAGGCGGAGTCGACTTCGCCCTTGAGGTGTTCGGTGGAGGTGAAGGCGATGCTGGAGCGGCTTTCGTGGCCGAACCATTGATCAGTGCGGTCGTAGTTGATCACGGCGCTGAGGTCGTGCCAGGTCCAGAAGCTTGGGTTGCCCGGGCTGTTGGGGCTGTTGTTGTGGGCGTACTCGTAGTAGGCCAGGCCCACGGACAAGGTGGCGTCGTCGTCGAAGGTGTAGGTGGTCTTGCTGCCGGCCCAGACGCTGCCCGGGCGACGGCTGCCGGCGCCGCTGGAGGCAGCGGTGGCGCTGGCGCGGTCGCTGTGGTGCTTGACCTGGTCCAGGGTAGTGGCGCTCGGGTCGTTGTGGTACTCGTCGCGGTAGCGCAGCATCAGCTGGGTTTCGAGCTTGGGGCTGAATGTGTAGCCGAAGTTGGCGACCACGCCCTGGCTTTTTGACAGGCTGTAGTCGCGAAAGCCGTCGCTGCGATAGTTGTCGGCGTTGATGTAGTAATCGAAGTCGCCCTCGACTCCGCCGAAGCTGGCGCTTTGTTTGTTGTAGCCATAGCTGCCGGCCTCTGCCCGCAGACGCAGGCCGGGGGCGGTGTAGCCGGTCTGGTTGACGAAGTTGATCGCGCCGCCCAGGCTCAAGGCGCCGTACTGGAAGGCGTTGGCGCCGCGCAGGATTTCGGTGTAGTTGACCCCGGAGCCGTTGAGGAATTCGTAGGGTGTGCCGCCGGGGCCGGTAATGGGCAGGCCGTTGAAGAGGAATTTGATGCCTTCGCGGAAGTAGCCGGGCGAGGTGTTGGCGCCCGAGCCGCGGATGGAAATTTTGGCGGCGTCGTTGCCGCCGGTGGATTGCACGAATACGCCGGGTTGGTAGGCGAGGGTGTCTTGCAGGGTGGCGGTGCGGCCTTTGGACACTTGTTCGCTGTCGACGATGCTGGTGCCGCCGGGTACTTGGTCGAGCTGGGTTTTTGCGGTTTCGGCGGGGGTGGCTTGCTGGCCTTTTACGGTGACGGTTTGCAGTTGTGGTTCGGTTGAGCCAGTGGTGGTTTGTTCATTTGCCTGGGCGGCGCCTGAGAGCAACAGGGCGGAGCTTAGTCCTACTGTTGTTAACCAGGTGGCCTGGCGGATGGCGTGCGCTAACGTGTGTAGCTCTCCCCGGAATACTGATTGCATCAAAGTTAATCCCCAATGAATAGATAGAGTTGTCTGGGCTTTCTATTCGTATAGTCATGCTTGGGTTGGGTCTAAGCAGTAAGTGTGCCAGTGCTTCTTTTCGCTCTTTGGGTGGGTGTTTGATTGTGAAGTTTGCTGTTGGGGGTTCTTTTATTTGGATTGGTGTTTGTGGGGCAACACTTGAGTGTACATATCCGTTTTTGCCGTGACAGCGGGCCATACCGTTTCTCCTGTAGGAGCTGTCGAGTGAAACGAGGCTGCGATCTTTTGATCTTGCTTTTGTGTACATATCCATTGCTGCGGTAACGGCTACTTAGGGTTCCGCCCTTACGGCGGGTCACTTTGAACAGCGCAAAGTAACCAAACGCTCTTGCCCCACCACTCGGCACCTCGCCTAGGCTCGGTGTGCCCTCACTCCGGCATTGCTCCGCGGGTCGCCGCGATGGGCCATCCCTGGCCCAGCGCGGCTAAACCGGCATCCTTGCCGGTTTCCCCGCTGCGCAATGCCTGCGTTCGGCCAGCGTGGTTAACGGGGCGCCTGCAATCTACAGCTCGCCGTGACGGCCTTCGGGCCGACCAGGGCGTCAAGCCGGCGCGCTGCGCTTGGTTGTTCGTGTGCATCTTCAGGCTGGCGCTGCTGGCGGCGTTCCGACGATGGACGTGAACGGTAATGCCCATTTATTGAATACACACAACCCCTGTGGGAGCCGGCTTGCCGGCGATGGACGTCAACGATAATGCGGGCTTGTGGATGATCGCGGCGCCTTCGGAATCCATCGCCGGCAAGCTGGCACCTTGGTTTTGGGGAGGGTGTTGCCAGGCGCTCATGGTTGGCGAGTGTTATGTAAAGTGTTTGCAGCGCAACAGCAGTTGCACAAACTGCAAGTTTAACGACAAGTCAATCTGCAGATAAATGCATATCGATATAATAATTTTGTGGGCTTATAAGTCTGTAAATGCTAAATACTGTTCATTCGTTATTAGCGGCGGCCCAGTATTAACGGGCATCTCTGGTTACCAACTTAAATCCGATCACCATCCCCTAATCACTGGCATGCTCAGTGCATACACCCACTCAAAGATTACATTACCAGGTCACCACTCCAAGGATGCGTCATTGAGAACGGCCTTCAAACTTTTCGGCACTTTCGCTCTATATAGTGTGCTGACTGCCTGCTCACCCCCATCGCCCCCCCAGCCTGGCGCGCAGCGTGCTGACGGGAACATGAGCAATGGCGTGGTGACCTATTCGGCGGCGGACTTTCATGAGCCTGCTCCAGGGCGCAACGGTGGCACCCTGAAGGTGTCCGCCGCGTCCGATGCCGGCAGTTTTGATATCCATGCCTTGTCTAACGGCAACATCCAGTGGCTGGGGCGCATTTTGTTTGATTGCCTGGTGTATCAGGATGAAGAGGGCAATATCAGCCCGTGGCTGGCGCGGTCCTGGGAGATTTCCCCGGACGGCAAGACCTACACCTTTCACCTGCGCGACGACGTGACCTTCAGCGATGGCGAGAAATTCAACGCCGCGGCGCTGCAAACCAACCTGGAACACATGCGCGATCCGGCGACCAAGTCGCCATTGGCGGCGGCTTACATTGCGCCGTATCTGGACGGCAAGGTGGTCGATGAATACACCTTCGAGGCCCGTCTGCGTGAACCCTATACGCCTTTCCTCGACGTGCTGGCCCAGTCCTGGCTGGGGATGATTTCGCCCAGGCAGATTCGCGAAGCGCCGAAGACCATTGCCACGCAACCGGTCGGCAGCGGCCCGTTCCTGCTGCAAAGCTATACCCGGGATCAGGGCGCGGTTTTTGTTAAACGTTCCGGTTATCACTGGGCGCCGGCGGTCACGCGGCATGTGGGTGCGGCGTATCTGGATCGCATCGAACTCAGTTATGTGCCCGAAGCGATGATCCGCTTCACTTCGCTGGAGTCTGGCCAATCGGATTTCGCCCTGGATGCGCCCGCGCAGAATGCGGCGGCGATTCGGGCCAATCCCGGGCTGGTGATGCGCAGCCGGATTCGCAAGGGCAATCCGAGCCGCAGCATGACCTTCAACGTCGAGCAGGCGCCCTTTGATGACGTACGGGTTCGGCGCGCGGTGGCCAAGGCGATCGATCGCGAAGGCTTGGCGTGGATCTCCGGGTTTGGCGAGTTCCTGAGCAAGGCCGACCTGCTGGCTGCGAATACCCGCTTCTATCAACCCGAGAACAGCGCCCTGGCCTATGACGTCGCCGCTGCCAATGCACTGCTGGACGAAGCGGGCTGGACCGGGCGCGATGCCCAGGGCTATCGCAGCAAAAACGGGCAGCGCCTGCAGGCCACTTTGCTGACCTACGACAACCCGGCCTTTCCGGCCAGTGTGTCGGTGGCGATCCAGGCGGACCTGAAAAAAGTCGGCTTCGCCATGCCGATTGAGATGCTGCCGCTGACCCGCGTCACGGAGAAGCGTTATGCCGGGAAATTCCAGGCCATCGCCTCCGGTTACTGGCACACCAACACGCCCGACGGTTTGTTCGTGCTGTATCACAGCCAGTCCATCAGCACCGCCAAATTGATCGGCCAGAACGCCGGACGTTTCCGTGATGCCGAGCTGGATCGGCTGCTCAGCGCGGCGCGCCGCTCCCGGGATCCGGTGGAGCTGCAGACGCTGTATCGCCAGGCGCAACAACGCCTGGTGGAGACGGTGCCGGCGGTGCCTTCGGTGGAAAGCCAGGTACTGACCGCGTACGGGCAGCAGGTCAAGGGCGTGATTTTCGACACGTCCCACAACGTTCCGTTTTTCACCAGCATCTGGCTGGACCGGGGGCAACCATGAACCTGTTCAAGCGTGTTGCCTTGCGCCTGCTCGCCGGTATCGGCGTGCTGTGGGGCGCGGCGACGCTGACGTTTCTGGCGGTGAACTTCAGTGGCGGCGACACGGCGTTGGCGATTCTGGGTGGTCCGGATGCCTTGCCCACCCCGGAGTTGCTGGCACGGGTGCGGGCCGAGTACGGGCTGGATCAGCCGCTGATCGTGCAGTACGGCCATTACCTGCAGCGCCTGGCTCACGGCGACCTGGGTGAGTCCTATCGCCTGCGCATCCCGGTGGCCCAGGCGATTGGCGAGCAGGTCGGCGCAACCCTGCAACTGTCAGTCAGCGCTGCGGTACTGGCAGTGGTGCTGGCGCTGGTGTGCGCGATCCTCACCGCCAACCGTGCGCCCTGGGTTCGCTCGTTTGCGTCGGGCAGCGAACTGGTGATGTCGTCTGCGCCCTCGTTTGTGATCGGCATCGTGCTGTTGCTGGTGTTCTCGTTTCACTGGCACTGGTTGCCGCCGTCCGGTTCGGTGGGCTGGCGCTCGCTGGTCTTGCCATCGGTGGCCCTGGCCTTGCCGGTGGCGGCGGTGCTGACGCAGCTGTTGCGCCAGTCCCTGGAAGACACCCTCGAACAACCCTTTATTGCGATGGCCCGCGCCCGTGGGCTGTCCGAGACGGCCGTGCGCCTGCGCCATGCTTTGCGGCATGCGCTGGTGCCCCTGGTGACGCTGGCCGGTTTTGTGTTTGCCAGCCTTCTGGGCGGTGCCGTGGTGATCGAGTTGCTGTTTGCCCGCCAGGGTATCGGCCGCCTGATGCTCGACGCCACCAGCAACAAGGACGTGCCCATGGTGCTGGGGGTGACCCTGCTCGCCGCTGCGGTGTATGTGCTGGTCAACCTCGCCGTGGATTTGATTAACCGCTGGATCGACCCTCGGGCCGATCAAGCGTGAGTGCCTACGAAAAAGGAAAAACCATGAATGCCCCGATTTCTCCTGAAGTAACCGACGCCCTGTTGCGCCAGCGTTTTGCCGACGTGTTTGCGCGCATTGCCGAGACCGCCGTTGTGCGCGAACAGCAGCGCGAACTGGCCCATGAGGCGGTAGGCTGGCTGCGCGCGGCCGGGTTTGGCGCATTGCGCGTGCCGGTAGCGCAGGGCGGCGTGGGGGCCAGCCTGCCGCAGTTGTTTGGCCTGTTGATTGACCTGGGTGAAGCCGACTCGAACCTGCCGCAAATCGTGCGGGCGCATTTCGGGTTCGTGGAGGGCCGGTTGTCCAGCCGAGATCGCGATTCCCAGGACTACTGGTTCGCCAAGGTGGTCAATGGGCAACTGTGGGGCGCGGCCATGGCCGAGCGCAGCGACACCACGCGCAACTCGGTGACCCTGAGCGCCGTGGAGCCGGGCAACGACCAGGCGGGCTGGCTGCTCGATGGCGAGAAGTACTATTGCACCGGCACGCTGTACGCGAACTGGATTGCGGCAGTGGCCCTGGACGGCGATGATTTTGTCAGCGTGGCGGTGCCCACCGATGCGCCGGGAGTGACGGTCGAGGACGACTGGGACGGTTTCGGCCAGCGCCTGACGGGCAGTGGCACCACGCGCTTCCACGGGGTGAAGGTGCCTGCCGCGCACATCGTCCGTCGTTTCAAGAAAGACGAATTACGCGCCGAATCGTACCTGACCGCTTTCTATCAGCTGTTCCACCTCGCCACGCTGGCCGGCATCGCCAATGCGGTGCTGCGTGACGCCACCGGGTTCGTCCAGGGCCGCACCCGCGCCTTTGGCATCCCGGGGCAGTCCAGCCCCAAGGACGATCCGCTGGTGCAGCGGGTGATCGGACGTTTGTCCAGCCTGGCCTATGCCGCCCGTACCCAGGTGCTGGCGGTGGCGCAGGTGCTGCAGGAGGTGCATGACGCCGAGCAGGGCGGGTATGCCACCGAGCAGCATTACACCGAGGCGGAAATTCGCGCTTATCAGGCGCAGCAGATCGTGCTCGAACAAGTGCTGGAAGCCACCACTTTGCTGTTTGAAGTGGGCGGGGCCTCCGCCACCAGCGAGTCGCGACGTCTTGATCGGCATTGGCGCAATGCCCGCACGCTGGCCTCGCATAACCCGGCGATCCTGCGCGAGCGTGCGCTGGGTAACTACTACCTCAACCACATCAGCCCCAACGCCGCCTGGCGCCAGCTGCAGGCAGCCGATGCCGGGCAGCAGGCCGGCGGCGCCCGTGACGAAGCGAGTGCCGTATGAGCAAAGTATCGAGCAATACCCGTGAAGGACAGATGAGCCTGGGCATGAACATCCTCGGCTTCGGCGCGCACTCGGGCGCCTGGCGTGCGGCTGAAGTGCCCGCCACGGCGTATCTGGACGTGGAGTACTACCGCAACATCGCGCGGATCTCCGAGCGCGGGTGCCTGGATGCGATTTTCCTGGCCGACGGCCCGGCGCTGGGTGGCGATGTCGCCAGCCAGCCCGCCGGGCGCCTGGAGCCGACGGTGTTGCTGACCGCCGTGGCACTCGCCACCCAGCGCATCGGGGTGATCGCCACGGCGTCCAGCACCTACAACGACCCGTTCAACATCGCCCGGCGCTTCGCTTCGCTGGACCACATCAGCGGTGGGCGCGCGGCGTGGAATGTGGTGACCAATGCCGGTGACGCCGCCGCGCAGAACTTCGGTCTCGCCGGCGCGCCCTTGCACGTGGATCGCTACGCCCGCGCCGACGAATTCATCGACGTCACGGTGAAGCTGTGGGACAGCTGGGAAGACGACGCAATCATCGGCGATGCGCGCTCCGGGCGATTTGCCGACCCGGCAAAAGTCCACACCATCGATTTTGTGGGCAAGCACTTCAGCGTCAAGGGCCCTTTGAACGTGCCGCGCTCGCCCCAAGGCCGGCCGGTGCTGGTGCAGGCCGGTTCGTCCGAGGGTGGCAAGGCCCTGGGCTCGCGTTACGCCGATGCGATTTTCACCACCCAGACCACCCTCGAAGACGGGCAGTTTTTCTATCAGGAAATGAAAGAACGCGCCCTCGGCTGGGGACGCAACCCGCAGCACCTGAAGATCATGCCGGGCCTGTCGACGGTGATCGGCAGTACCGAGGCCGAGGCCCATGCGCGATTTGATGAGCTCAATGCCTGGCACGGCGAACACGGCTTGCTGGAACAGGTAGCGGCGCGGGTCGGCATTGCCGCCAGCGAACTGGATCCGGACGCGCCGCTGCCGTGGGAGCGCATTGGCGCGGTGGCGGATTTCGAGCGCGGCTCCCAGGGGTTTCTGGAGGCACAGTTGAACCTGGCGCGGCGGGAAAACCTGAGCATTCGCCAATTGTCGCGGCGCATCCTGGTGGGCCATCGGTTGCTGGTGGGCACCCCCGAGCAGGTCGCCGAGACCTTGTCGCACTGGTACCTGGCGCACGCCGCAGACGGCTTCAACATCATGCCGGACATGTTCCCCTCCGGCGTCGAGATCTTCGTCGACGAGGTGGTGCCGCTGCTGCAAAAGCGCGGCCTGTTCCGTCACGAATACACCGGCAGCACCTTGCGCGAGCACCTTGGCTTGCCGTTTCCAGGCAATCAATACGCGCTGCGGGCCTGAGCCTGGGCGTTTCTCTGTTTAAACAAAAGGATGAACCATGCGTTACCGTCAATTAGGCAACAGTGATCTGCACGTCAGCGTGCTGGGCCTGGGCACCATGACCTGGGGCCACCAGAACAGCGAAAGCGATGCCCACCAGCAGATCGAGCTGGCCCTGGCCGAAGGCATCAATTTCATCGACACCGCCGAGATGTACCCGACACCGACCCAGGCCGACACCTGGCGCACCACCGAGCGCTACATCGGCAGCTGGCTGGCCAACAGTGGCCGGCGCAGCGACGTGGTGCTGGCGAGTAAAATCGCCGGTCCTGCACGGGATCCGGCAGGGCAGAACCATATTCGCGATGGCCTCAGCCGGCATGATCGGCGCAACATCGTCGAGGCCCTGGACGGCAGTCTCAAGCGCCTGCACACCGACTACCTGGACCTGTATCAGCTGCACTGGCCCGATCGCAAGACCAACTTTTTCGGCCAGCGTGAATACCCTTACCAGGACGATGCCGAGAGCGTCGCCATCGAGGAAACCCTCACGGTGCTGGCCGAGCAGGTCAAGGCTGGCAAGGTGCGGCACATTGGCGTGTCCAACGAAACGCCCTGGGGCGTGGCCGAATTTCTCAAGCACAGCGAGCGCCTGGGGCTGCCGCGCATTGTCAGCGTGCAGAACCCCTACAGCCTGCTCAATCGGCTGTATGAGGGCGGCCTGTCGGAGTTCAGTCATCGCGAGGGCGTCGGCCTGCTGGCGTATTCGCCCCTGGCGTTTGGGGCGCTCACCGGCAAGTACCTGGGGGGCGCACGTCCCGAAGGTTCACGGCTGTCTTCGGTGTATCGCACCTTCAACCGTTATGACAGTGCCTCGGCGCAGGAAGCCATCGCCGGTTATGTGCAGATCGCCAGACAGCACAACCTGAGCGCTGCGCAACTGGCGCTGGCCTATGTCATCGACAAGCCGTTCGTGGCCAGTGCCTTGACCGGGCAAACCAGCCTGGCGCAATTGCGCGACAACCTCGGCGCGCTGGACGTCACGCTCAGTGATGAGGTGCGGGCGCAGGTCCAGGCGATCCACCAGCGAATTCCCAATCCCGCGCCGTGACCCGAGGCGCACGCAGACTGACTTGGCTCGACAAAAGGAAAGGTGAATGGCGCAGACACTTGCGACGGTGATTGTGGGACCGGCAGCGGGCGAGGGCGGGTATCGGCCGTTGCGCCTGGCCAGGCTCGGCCAGGTGCGCCCGGGTCTGTGGCTGGCCGGGCTGTTCGTGCTGCTGTTGCTCCTGGCGGCGGCGATTCCGGGGGCGCTGGCGCCGTTCGATCCGCTGGACGCGTCGGCGCGCCTGGCGTTCCAGCCACCCGGCAGCCTGCATTGGCTGGGCACCGATGAAAATGGCCGGGACGTCCTCAGCCGGTTGATTCACGGGGTGCGCTCGTCGTTGTTCATGGGCCTGGCCGCCACCGCGCTGGGCCTGGCCTGGGGTGCGGTACTGGGCCTGGCGTCGGGGCTTGGGCCGCGCTGGCTGGACGCGGCGCTGATGCGCGGCATTGATGTGCTGCTGGCGTTTCCGGACCTGTTACTGGCCCTGGTGATCATCACGTTTTTCGGCCAGGGCACGGCCAACCTGATCCTCGCGGTGGGCATTGCCGGGGTTCCTCGTTATGCCCGGCTGGTGCGCGCGCAGACGCTCAATGTGCGCCATGCCGGTTATGTCGAAGCGGCGGTGACCCTCGGGCAGTCGCAGCTGGCGGTGGTGCTGCGGCATGTGCTGCCGAATGCGTTCAAGCCGGTGCTGATCCTCGCCACCATTGGCATTGGCGGGACCATTACCGCCGGAGCCGCCCTGAGCTTCCTCGGTTTCGGCGCACCGCCGCCCGCGCCGGAGTGGGGCGCGATGATGGCGATCGGGCGCAGCTTCCTGGCGAATGCGCCGTGGCTGGTGGCCTGGCCTGCATTGATCATCACCCTCACCGTCGTTTCCATCAGTGCCATCGGCCGCGAATTGCTGCGTCGCAGCGAAGGAAAACCGCTATGAATGCAAACATCCAGGCCCTCGGCCCGTTGGTTGATATCCGCGACCTGACCGTACGATTCGGCCAGGCGCAACCGGTGCTGCATGGCGTGAGCCTGCAACTGCATCGTGGTGAATGCCTGGCGTTGGTGGGCGAATCGGGCTCGGGCAAAAGCGTGACCGCGCGGACCCTGGCCGGGCTCACCGGCCGGGGCGCGCAGGTACATGCTGCCAAACTGGCGTTCCAAGGCATCGACCTGCGGCAGCTGCACGAGCGCGACTGGCAGCGCTTGCGCGGGGCGAGTATCGGCTTTGTCATGCAGGACGCGCTGGGTGCACTGGACCCGTTGCGTCGGGTGGGTGCCGAGGTCGAAGAGCCGCTGCAGCTGCACACGGCATTGGGCCTGGAAGCGCGCCGGCTGCGAGTGCTGGAGCTGCTGCGCGATGTTGGCGTACCCGAGCCGGAACTGCGCGCCCGCCAATACCCGTGGCAGTTGTCCGGCGGCTTGCGGCAACGGGCGTTGATTGCCTCGGCCATCGCCTGCAATCCACGGCTGATCATTGCCGACGAGCCCACTACGGCCCTGGACGCAACGGTGCAGGCCCAGGTTATCGCCCTGCTGGAAAGCTTGCGCGGCGCCGACAACGCGCTGTTGATGGTCAGTCACGACCTGTCCGTGGTCTCGCGCCTGGCGGATCGGGTGGCGGTGATGCGCCATGGAGTCATCGTCGAGCAGGGCACTGCCGAGCAGGTGCTGCAGGATCCGCAGCATGAGTACACCCAGTCCCTGCTGCGGGCCGCCAGGGCGGTGCATTTCCAGCCAGCGCGCAGACTGCTCGCGGTGGTGGAGCCCGAGCTTGAACCCCAGGGCGAGGTGTTGCTTGAAGCTCGCGGCCTGAGCAAATCCTTTATTGGCCCGGACCAGCGTCGGCGTACGGTGCTGGACCAGGTGTCGTTGCAGCTGCGTCGCGGCGAGACCCTGGGCATCGTCGGGGAGTCGGGTTCGGGCAAGACGACCTTGACCCGCCTGATCCTCGGGCTGGAAAGCGCCGACGCGGGCGATGTCTGGATCAACGGGCAGCGCTGGGCGGCACTCGATGCCAGGCAAAAGCGCCAGGCGCGGCGTGCGGTACAGGTGGTGTTCCAGGACCCGCTGAACTCCTTCGATCCACGTTACACCGTGCAGCGCGTATTGTTCGAGGCGCTGGCCGTGGCGGGCCTGCCGCGCCGTGACTGGCGCAAGCGGGCCGTGGAGTTGCTCGATCTGGTTCGCCTCGATGCCAGCCTGTTGGTACGTCGGCCGATTGAGCTGTCCGGCGGACAGCGCCAGCGCATCGCAATCGCCCGGGCGCTGGCGTCGCAACCGCAGATTCTGATCTGCGATGAACCGGTGTCGGCGCTGGACGTGTCGGTGCAGGCGCAGATTCTCGAGCTGCTCGACGACCTCAAGCGGCGCCTGGGACTGGCCTGCCTGTTCATCTCCCATGACTTGGGGGTGATCAATCACGTCAGCGAGCGGGTGCTGGTGATGAAGGACGGCGTGGTGGTCGAGTCCGGCTCGGTGCGCACCGTGTTCGACCGCCCCGCACATCCCTACACCCGGGCACTGATCGACGCGATCCCGACCCTGGAAGCCGAACGCGCGCCTGTGGCGTTCTATCTGCAACTGGCGATTTGAGGCTTGCGATACGCACTGATGCACGCCCCAATCATCCCGGATGTACGCTTGCCTAAACTGACTGCAACTGTTGGTCCATCAACACCTGCTAAGCACATTGTTCTTTCTGGCCTTGCTCATAGGCCCGATTTGCGCCGAAAACCCCCTGTTTACTGCCGAAAAAACCCGGCATGCCTTGTGCAATAGCCCTGTTCCCGGACTATAGGCATCAGGACCCATGCGATTACTTGCCCCTTATTTGCGACCTTACGACCGCCGATCCAGCTTGTCGCTCAAGCATTTGCCCCTCCTTGGCGTCGCTGCGATGTGCAGCCTGTTGATGGGTTGCGACCAGGATCAATCCGCTGTTGCCCGCAGCGATCAGCCGGTCAGCGGCGGGACCCTGGTGTACGCCACTGACCGCGAACCCACCTGCCTTGATCCCCATGTGGGCGGGGACATGCCGCAAGTGTTCGTCGCGCAGCAGTACCTCGACTCCCTGGTGTCGATGGACGAAGAAGGCCGCATCGGGCCCTGGCTGGCCAAGCGCTGGGAGGTTTCCGCCGATGGCCTGGCGTACACCTTCCACCTGCGCGATGACGTGCGCTTCACCGACGGCACACCGTTCGATGCGACAGCGGTCAAGGCCAACCTCGATCACATGGCCAACCCGAAGACCCAGTCCAGTACTGCTGGCGGCTACATCCGCCAGTACCGCAGCACCGACGTGGTGGATGCGCACACCGCGGTCGTGCACCTCGCCACACCCTATGCTGCATTCCTGGAGGTGCTGGCCCAAGGGTTTCTCGGTATCCAGTCGCCCACGGCACTGGCGCGCCCGCGTGATGTGAACTGCGAAAGCCCGGTGGGCAGCGGGCCGTTCAAGGTGGTGCGCTGGGATCGCCAGAGCCAGGTCGAGTTGGTACGCAATGCCGATTACAACTGGGCGCCGCCCACCGCCAAACACCAGGGCCCGGCGTGGCTCGAGCGTATCGTGTGGAAATTCATTCAGGAGCCATCGGTGCGTTTTGCTTCGCTGCAAGCCGGCGAGGTGGATGTGATCGAGGCGCTGCCGCCCGAATCCCACGAAGCCGCCCGGCGTAATCTGGACCTGGCGCTGATCATCGCCCAGCGTCCCGGCAACCCCACCAACGGCACGCTGAACATCACCCGCGCGCCGTTCAATGACCTGAAAGTACGCGAGGCGTTTGTGCGCAGTGCCGATGTCGAGGGGGCGTTGAAGAGCGTTTACTTCAATGAGTTTCCCCGGGCAGGGGGCCCGCTCAGTTCGGCCACGCGTTTCTACAGCCCGGACTTCCAGCATGCCCAGGATTACCAACCGGCCAGGGCCGCACGGCTGCTGGATGAAGCCGGCTGGACCACGCGCGATGCCGAGGGCTACCGCACCCGTGGCGGCAAGCGCTTGCAGGTGCGCGTGATCATGGGCAACCGCACGCCGCCCTCGGAATACACCCTGTGGGAGCAGGTGCAAGCAACCACGCGCCTGGCCGGCTTCGAGCTGATCGTCGAGCAGATGAGCGACGTGCAGAGCACCAAGCGCCAGGCTGACTGGGATTACGACATCCGTCTGGGCTACTGGAACACCAACACCGCCGACGTGCTGCGGATCATCTTCGGCGCCGATTTCATCAGCCCGGCCGGCGTCGGTGGCTATCACCAGAACACCGCCGGCTACACCGATCCGGTGTTCGAAGGCCTGGTGCAGGGCGCCTTGACCACCCAGGACGCCGAACAGCGCCGGGCGTTGTATTACCGGGCACAGCAGCTGGCTTCCAGTCAGTACCTGCAACTGACCACCTACCCGCAGAGCTCGCGCCTGGGCATCTACAAGACCACCCAGGGCGTGCGCCTGGAGCCTTCCCTGGCAGTGACCTACCTCTATGACGCATGGGTGAACAAATGACGAGTGAAACCTTGGCCACTAAACGGCCCAACCCGCGCCGCGAGCGCCTGGTTCGCCTGGGGCGGCGTGCTCTGTGGCGCCTGCTGGGAGGCGTGCTGGTGCTGTGGGCGGTCGCCACGCTGACGTTTTTCGCCCTGCGCTTGATGCCGGGGGACCCGGTGCTGGCGATCCTGGGCGGGCCGAGCGGCAATCCAACCGCAGAAACCATTGCCGAGGCCAAGCGCGAATATGGCCTGGACAAACCCCTGGCGGTGCAATACGTGCTGTACCTGGGGCGGTTGGTCCAGGGCGACCTGGGCGTGTCCTATTCCCAGCACCTGCCAGTCACCCGGGTGCTCGCCGAGCAGTCATGGCCGACGCTGGAACTGACCCTCACTTCGCTGTTGCTGGCCTGGGTGTTGGTGCTGGCGCTCACCGTGCTGACGGCGGGACGCCGGCGCTGGGTGTCGAGCCTGGCTTCCCTGGCCGAAACGCTGTCGGCGGCGCTGCCGCATTTCTGGCTGGGGATCCTGTTGCTGGCGGTGTTCGCCTTCGGCCTGCGCCTGTTCCCGCCAGCCGGTAGCGATGGCTGGCGCACGCTGGTGTTGCCGTCGGTGGCGCTGGCCATTCCGCTGGCCGGATTTATCGCGCAGGTCACCCGCGAGTCGCTGGAAATGACCCTGGATCAACCCTTCGTGCTCACCGCCCGCACCCGCGGGCTGAGCGACACGGCAGTGCGTTTCAGGCACGCATTGCGTCACGCGGTGCTGCCCGGCATCTCGTTGTCGGGCTGGGCGATTGGCGCCCTGATCAGCGGCGCGGTGGTCATCGAGGTGATCTTCTCCCGCAAGGGCCTGGGTCGCCAGTTGTACCAGGCAGTGCAGGCTCAGGACCTGCCGCTGACCATCGGCATCAGCCTGGTGGTCGCCGCCGGATACGTCCTGGCCAACATCCTCGTCGACCTGCTGTATCTGTGGGTCGACCCGCGCCAACAGGAGCAGTCGGCATGAGTGAACTCACCCTCGAAGCAGCGCTGCCCGGCACTCGGCTGCAGCGTAGTGCAAGCAAGTGGCGCCTTGGGCCGTTACTGGCTTTCAGCTTTCTCGCGTTCCTGATCATCGCGGCACTGTTGCCGCAGTGGTTCGCCCACAGCGATCCGTTGGCGATCGTGCCGCACGATGCCTTCCATCCACCCGGTTGGGCGCACTGGTTCGGCACCGATCAATCCGGGCGCGACATCTTTTCCCGGGTGATCCACGGCACGCGACAGTCGCTGTTCATTGGCCTGGCCGCCACCGCCCTGGTGATGAGCATTGCCATCGTCCTCGGTCTGCTCGGCGGCCTGGGAGGCGCTTACCTGGACCGCGGCGTCGGCTGGTTGCTGGAAATTCTCTTTGCGTTCCCCAGCCTGATCCTTGCGCTGCTGTTCGTGGCGGTGTTCGGCAGCGGCATTGGCCCGCTGATCGTGGCTACCGGGTTGGGCGGGGCGCCTGGCTATGCGCGAATGGTCCGGGGCCAGGTGCTGGCGGTGCGCAATGCCGGGTACATCGAGGCGGCCAAAGCCCTTGGCCATCCACCCCTGCGAATCATCACGCGCCAGCTGCTGCCCAACGCCATGCGCCCGCTGATCGTCACGCTGACCATGGGCGTCGGCCAGGCCATCGTCTGGGCGTCCGCCTTGAGCTTCCTCGGCCTTGGCGCCCGTCCACCGGCGCCGGAGTGGGGGACGATGCTGTCGATGGGCCGCGATTTCATTGCCAATGCCTGGTGGCTGACGTTCTTCCCCGGGCTGTTCATCGTGCTGACCACGCTGTCGACCACGGTCGCTGGCCGTTACCTGCAACAACGCCTGGAGGGCCGTCTGACATGAGTGACAAACATCTGATCGTCGAGGGCCTGTCCATCGAGTTTGCCGGCCAGTCGGTGGTGCGGGACCTGTCGTTCACGTTGGCCCCGGGCAAGACCCTGGCCCTGGTGGGTGAGTCCGGCTCCGGCAAAAGCGTCACCGCCCGCAGCCTGATCGGCCTGGCGGGAGCCGGTGCGCGAGTGAGCGCACGGACCCTGAGTTACGGCGGGCAGGATCTGCTCGGGTTGTCCGAACGCGGCTGGCGCGACTTGCGCGGCAAAGGCATCGGTTTTGTCCTGCAGGACGCGCTGGTGTCGCTGGACCCACTGCGCCCGGTCGGCAAGGAAATTCTCGAGGTGCTCAAGACGCACAACTGGGGTGACCGTCGCAGCCGCGCCGGGCGGGTGATCGAACTGCTGGAAAAAGTCGGTGTGCCCGAACCGCAGCTGCGTGCCCGCCAGCGTCCGGATCAGTTGTCCGGCGGCCTGCGTCAGCGCGCCCTGATCGCCAGTGCGCTGGCCCTGAGCCCTGGCCTGGTGATCGCCGACGAGCCGACCACGGCGCTGGATGCCACGGTGCAGGCGCAGATTCTGCAAGTGCTGCAGGAGATCAAGGCGCGCGGCGACTCATTGCTGATCATCAGCCACGACCTGGCCGTGGTCGCGCAGCTGGCCGATGAGGTGCTGGTGCTGCGCCACGGCGAAGTGGTCGAGCAGGGGCCGATGGACCAGGTGCTGCGCCACCCGCGGCATCCCTATACCCGCACCCTGCTCGACGCGGTGCCGGCCGAGCATGCGCGGGGCACGCGGCTGTCACCGCAGCGCACGGCCGTGGTCGCAGCACCCCGGCCGGGCACGGACGCCCCTGTGGTGTTGCAAGCCACGCAGTTGGGCAAACGTTACGTCGGGCCTGACCAGCAGGCGCGCCAGGTGGTCGATGGCGTGAGTTTCGAGCTGCGCGCCGGACGCACCCTGGGCATCGTCGGCGAGTCCGGTTCCGGCAAGACCACCGTGGCCCGCATCGTCCTTGGCCTGCTGGAACCGGATGCCGGCCAGGTGCGGTTTCTCGGCCAGCTCTGGTCCGGTGCGGGCACGCAGCGGGTCGAGGAACGGCAGCGGCGTCTGCACCGACGGGACATCAGCGTGATCTACCAGGACCCGCTGAGTTCGTTCGACCCGCGCTGGAGCGTCGGGCAAATCCTCGCCGATGCGCTGGATGTCGCCGGCATTGCCACTGCGCAGCTAACCGCACGGATCGCAGAACTACTGACCCAGGTGCGCCTGCCCGGGGAGCTGGCCGCGCGTCGCCCCTTGCAGCTGTCGGGCGGCCAGCGCCAGCGCGTGGCCATTGCACGGGCCATTGCGAGTAACCCGAAAGTGATCATCTGCGACGAACCGGTCTCGGCACTTGATGTGTCGGTCCAGGCCCAGGTGCTCGACCTGCTGGCAGATCTGCAAGCCTCCCTGGGCCTGGCGTATCTGTTTATCTCCCACGACCTTGGGGTGATCCGGCACGTCAGCGATGAAGTGCTGGTGATGCGCCACGGCAAGGTCGTCGAAAGCGCCGCGGTCGAGACGCTCTTTCACAGCCCGCAGCATGAATACACCCAGCGTCTGCTCGGCGCGGTGCCGCGTCTGCCGGGCGCTGGGGTGACCCTGGTCGTGCCGCCACTGGAACCGGAAAACCCGGGGTGGCTGTTCGATGAATCCCGGCTTTGGAAAATCGCCATTTAAGCTCGACTTGAACAAGGAATTGCCATGACTACGTTGACTGCCGTACCCAAGACCCCGGTTGCCTCGGTGGAAGAACTCAATGCCCGGGCGGACGTGTTGCTGCCGCTGATTGCCGCCGGTGCAGCTCAGCGCGAGCGTGAGCGGCAACTGCCTTACGAGGCTGTGGCGCAGATCGCCAAGGCGGGGCTGTTCACCACGCGCATCCCGACCCGTTTTGGCGGCGCCGCAGGCTCGGTCAAGGATGTGATCGGCTTGCTGATGCGCATCGCCTCGGCCGACTCCAATGTCGCCCAGGCATTGCGTCCCGGTTTCGGCTTTATCGAGGGCTTGCTGGCGTCTGGTGCCGAGGGCGCTGAGGGCGAGCGCGAACGCTGGTTCGAGCGCTACCTGCAGGGCGCCGTGGTGGGTAATGCCGGTTGGGAAGTCGGTGGCGCCAATGGTTCAATCAGCGCGCGGATCGTGCGCGACGGCGAGCACTATCGGGCCACTGGCAGCAAGTACTACAGCACCGGTTCGTTGTATGCCGACTGGGTCAGCGCCGTCGCCCTGGATGAGAACGAGCAGCCGGTGTCGTTCATCCTGCCGCGTGACCGCAAGGGCCTGGAGCTGCTCGATGACTTCGACGCGATGGGCCAGCGCCTGACGGCCAGCGGCACCACTCATCTGCATGATGTGCTGGTGCGCTCGGATGAAATCCGCACCCGCACCGTGGAGGAGGGCAAGCGCACGATCGTCACGCCGTTCCTGCAGTTGTTCCTCGCCGCCGTGCAGGCGGGCATCGCGCGCAATGCGCTGAACGATGCCGTGGCCTTTGCCAACGATCACGCCCGCCCGATCAAGCACAGCAGCGCCTCGCGGTCGGTGGATGATCCTTATGTCGAGCTCAGTGTCGGCGACATCTCGGCCCGTGCGTTCACGGCCGAAGCGGTGGTGCTGCGTGCAGCCGAGGCGATCGATCGGGCCTGGGCCGGCGACCTTGATCCCCAGGCCGTGGACCAGGCGGCCATTGCCGTCGCCCAGGCGCAATACATCGCGGCCGAGTCGGCGCTCAAGGCCGCAGAACTGGTGTTCGACGTTGGTGGCGCTTCTACCACCGGCCGCGCGCACAACCTTGACCGCCATTGGCGCAATGCCCGCACCGTGGCCAATCACAATCCCCGGCACTGGAAAGCTGCGGCCGTTGGGGCCTGGCAATTGAAGGGCACGCCACCGCCGACTTCGGGGCTGTTTTAAGCGCGGGGCTGGACTCGCACCATTGAACCGGGCACCGCGTGTGCCCATTTTTGCCTGAAAGCTGCGCGGCCACAGGCGTTATTCAGGAATGCCCTTGGTCATGACTTGGTCCTTTTCATCGCTCCCCCCATCCGATCACCGAAAACTTCACTGGAACGTGCAGCACTTGCCTGCGACACCCGGGGCTTTCGTGCGATTTTTCATCGGCAATTTCAAGGGCTGGTACCTGGCGATCCTGCTGCTGCAGATCGCTGCGGTCATCTGCACCCTGTTGATTCCCTGGGGGCTGGGACAGATTACCCGCACCGTCAGCAATGGCCTGGAAGCCGAGCGCGCGTTCGAAGTGTTGCAGTGGCCGCTGACACTGTTCGGCGCACTGCTGGTGCTGGAAGTGCTGTTCACTCGGGCCGCTGCCGCTTGCCATATCCACGTCCTGCCGTTGCAGCGGCGCACAGTCACCCATGTGGTGTTTGCCTACTTGCAGAAGCACTCGCACCGTTTCATCAGCAACGAATTCGCCGGCGCCCTGGCGCACCGGGTTTCCGAAATCGCCCTGGGGGTCAACCAGACCCTGAGCATCCTGCTGTTCGATCTGATCCCGCTGCTGGTGACCCTGAGCCTGGCCACGGTGCTGTTGTGGACAGCCTCACCCCTGCTGGCACTGTTCATGGCCGGCTGGTCGCTGCTGTTTATCGCCGTGTGCTACCTGCTGGCCCGGCGCAGCCATCCACTGGCGCAACAGTACTCCGCGGCGCGCAGCACCAGCTCGGGCAAGGTGGTGGATGCGGTGTCCAACCTGGCCAACATTCGCCTGTTTGCCCGCCACGCTTTCGAGCACGGCTACCTGGGCCGGTTTCTCGACAAGGAAGTGGCGGCGGCCTATCGCTCGCTGGGCTACATGGAAAAGATTCGCTGGTTCCAGACCAGTTGCGGCGTGGTGCTCAAGCTGGGGTTGTTGCTGCTGGCGCTGTACCTGTGGCGCAACCAGCGCATCGACATCGCCGCGTTTGTAATGTCCACCAGCCTGTCGCTGCTGATCATCAGCGACGTCGGCAACCTGTCCCGGCGCTTTCTCGAGTTCTTCGAGGCCACTGGCAACATTGCCAATGGGGTGCGCACGCTGATTCGTCCCCATGAAGTGATCGACCGGCCCGGTGCCACGGCGTTGCAGGTCAAGCGCGGGGATATCGAATTTCGTGATGTCGGCTTCAATTACGGTGCTGACCAGCCGATCTTCCAGCGCCTGAATATTTTCATTCCGGCGGGGCAGAAGGTCGGGCTGGTGGGTTCATCGGGCTCGGGCAAATCCACGCTGCTCAACCTGCTGCTGCGTCTTTACGACGTTCAGCAGGGCGCGGTGCTGATTGATGGCGTCGATGTGCGCGACGCCACGCAACATTCCCTGCACCAGCAAATCGGCCTGATTCCCCAGGAGCCGGGGCTGTTCCACCGCAGCATTCGCGAGAACATTCATTACGGGCGCCTGGATGCCTCGATGGAGGAGGTGGCCGAGGCGATTCATCGCGCCGGTGCCAGCGAATTCATCGACAGCATGGAAGACGGTTACGAGTCGCTGGTGGGCGAGCGGGGCGTCAAGTTGTCCGGGGGCCAGCGCCAGCGCATCGCCATTGCCCGGGTGCTGCTCAAGAACGCGCCGATCCTGGTGATGGACGAAGCAACCTCGAGCCTCGACTCGATTACCGAGCGCTTTATCCAGGACAAACTGGACGAAATCATGGGCGACAAGACGGTGCTGGTGGTGGCGCATCGGCTGTCGACCGTCGCACACCTGGACCGCATCCTGGTGTTCGACAAGGGCCGGGTGATCGAGGATGGCAGCCACGACGAATTGCTGAGTCAGGGCGGGCAGTATTTCCGCTTGTGGAGTCGCCAGTTCAGTGCGCAGGCGGATGCCGCGCTGGCCTGACTGTTGGCGCAAGGACGGCTCGACGCTGCTGGGCAGCAAGACCACCTACACCTTTGACGCAAATCGACTACACCACCGGGACCAATACCAGCGAATTTCTCGACGCGCGCAACCAGACCAATGAGCGTTATGCCACGGCGGCGAATACGGCGTATGACGCCAGGGGCAATGACTCGGCGAATTTCTATCCGGGGGATGCGATCAACGTGACCAACGGGGTGGCGTTTCGGTTTTAGCCTGTAAACCCCGCGTACACCCCGGCCCTTGTAGCGAGCTTGCTCGCTCATCGGTGACGAGCGGTAGTGACCCGGGCACTCACTATTTTTTGACAGCGGCCGATAACTTGCTTTAAGGCAAGGTTGCCTCAACGAATAGCGTGAACCTATGCCCAACAATCTACCTGCTGTCACCTGCGCATCGTCCAACCGCTCAAGCGTAGCGCTGGCCCGTGGCTCGCTGTTCAAGTTTGTCGGCTTGCTGGCGGGGGTATTTGTCCTGGCCAGCTGCTCGCTCATTTACCTGGCACGTGACCTGGATCGGAACGAAGAAGTCGAAAGTGCCTTCTACACCCGCAAGGCTGTGCAAGCGCTGGAAAAGTCCCTGCGCACAACCGTGAAGGACTACGCCTTCTGGGGCGATGCCTACCGGCATCTGCATGTCAAAGTCGATCCGGACTGGGCCTTCGTGCGACAAAACGTCGGGCCGACCCTGTATTCGGATTTCGGTTTCCAGGGTTTGTTTGTCGTTGATGCGCTCGATCACACTGTTTACTCAGTGATCGAGGGTGAACTGCAGTCCGTCGCCGCCGGCGAGTGGTTGCATCAGGCCCTGCCCGGAATTCTTGCCGAGGCCCGAGCGGGCGCGGAGACGGAAACGGCTACGACGACATTCATCAATGTCGCCGGAGTGCCGGCCCTGGTGGCGGCAGCAGCCATCACGCCGGGCACTGATCCGACCGTGGTGCCTGATGGCAGGCCACCGTCGGTGTTGATCTTCGTGGATGTTTTTACCGATGCCAAACTGGCGAAGATGGGCGAAGAGTTCGGCATCAATCAGCTACGAGTCGCCACACCGGACGAAGCGACATCGGTGTTTGCGTTAGGTGACGACGGTTCGGCGGGCAGCCTGCACTGGCGTCCATCTACCCCGGGCGCGCGCTTGCTGGCGGTAGGGTTGCCATTGATCGGCCTCGCGGCGCTGCTGGTGTGCCTCATGACCTGGGCCATCCTGCGGCGCACCACCGCCGGTGCACGGGTGCTGGATGCCAGTTTCGCGACGCTCAAAAGCAGCCAGGATGCGCTCGCCACCAGCGAAGCACGGTTTCGCGATGTGGTCGAAGCCAGCTCGGATTGGGTGTGGGAAATCGACAGGGGCGGGCGTTTCACCTATTTGTCGGATCGCTTTGATGCAGTGACCGGCCTCTCTGGAAGCACCTGGATCGGTGAATCCATCAATGCCCTGCTCAGCACGGAATTGGGGACGTTGACTCAGTGGCTGAGCATCCCGAATCGCCGTCCGGACATCAGCATCCTCTGCTATTTCGTCGACAGCCAAGGGCGCCAGCGCATCACCCGTCTGTCTGCGCGGGATATGGCGGGCAAGGGCTTTCGCGGTACGGCCACGGACGTCACCGAGGAGGTCGAAGCCCGCCGCCGTATCGAATTCCTTTCCCAGCATGACGCCTTGACCGGATTACCTAACAGGACACGCCTGCAAGAGTTCCTCGACGGCAAGCTCAAGGCCGTGCCGACGGCGGAGCAACCGCTGGTGATGCTCAGCCTGGACCTGGATCGATTCAAACCGGTGAATGACTTGCTCGGGCACGCGGCAGGCGACTTTGTGCTTAATGAAGTCTCGACCCGCCTGGCAGACTGCATACGCAACGGGGACCTGGTGGCTCGGGTCGGCGGTGACGAGTTCGTGCTGATTCTCACCGATGTCAGTTCCCAGGACGAAGTGGAAGCGCTCTGTCAGCGCCTTATCGAATCCATCGAAGGGCCGGTGCTGGTGGGCGATCAGGAGGTGTTCGTCAGTGCCAGCATCGGCATCGCCATGGCGCCAAACGATGCATGCGAGGCGGCCGAACTGCTGCGCTATGCCGATATCGCGCTGTATGAGGCCAAGGCCGCAGGCCGCAATACCTGGCGCTTTTACGCAGGCGAAATGAACACCAGGATCATCGAGCGCAGGCGCCTGGAAAACGATCTGCGGTTCGCGATCAAGCACGGCGAACTGAAACTGCATTTTCAACCACGCTATCGGATCGCCGACGGGCAGATGGTGGGTGCGGAGGCGCTGGTGCGCTGGCAGCATCCCGAGCGTGGGCTGGTACCCCCGGATGTCTTTATTCCCATTGCCGAGGAGTCGGGGTTGATTCTGTCCTTGAGCAACTGGGTGCTCGACACCGCCTGCCATTGCGCGGTCCTGTGGCCGGAGCATTTGTTCGTATCAGTCAACCTGTCGTCTACCGAGTTCAAGCGCGGCAATCTGGTCGAGCGCATTCAGAAGGCACTCAAGGATTCCGGCATAGACCCCGGTCGGGTAGAACTGGAAATTACCGAAAGTGTGATGCTTGAAGATGCTTCTGGCGCACTGGAAGTGATGCGCACGCTCAAGCGCCTGGGCGTGCGGATCTCCATGGACGATTTCGGCACGGGGTACTCCTCGCTGAGTTACCTGCGGGCATTCCCGTTCGACGGCCTCAAAATTGACCGCAGCTTTTTGAACCGGCTGGATGAAAGTGAGGATGACAAGGCCATTATCCGCGCGATCGTTGGCTTGGGGCGCGCACTGTCGCTGACGGTCACTGCGGAGGGCATTGAAACTGCCGAGCACCTCAAACTGCTCAAGGCGGTGTCATGCGATGAAGGACAGGGGTATTACCTGAGTCGACCGCTGGATGTCGACGCGTTCAATGATTTGGTGTCGGTCAGCGCGTAGCCCGTGTGAAGCGGCTTCCTTGAGCCCCGGGTTACCGGCGGCCTGAGGAGGCTAGGGCGTAACGCCCTAGCTGACAGCAGATGTCACTTGTTCTTTTTTGCCGGCTTGTCTGACTTCTCTGATTTCTTGGCCTTTTCTGGCTTGCTATCAGCTTTCTTGGCCTTCTCTGGCTTGCTATCAGCCTTTTTTGCAGATTTTTTCGGCTCGGCCTCTGTTTTCTTGTCTTTCTTGTCGGAAGATTTCGAAAGCGCCGAAGCCGCCGCTGATTTCTTGGCCGGTGATGACTTTTTGTCTTTCAATTCCTTGCTGGCTTTGGAAGCGTCACCTTTGCTTTTTTTCTCGTCTTTAGCCACGTTGACCACCTCTCGGAGTATGCCGGTATTGGCACATTGCCTGTGCAAATGTTCACAAGCTGATCATTAGGCGAGCGTGTACAAAAGCGGTTCAAATTTTTTGATGCGTCGGAATGGCTTCGGTCGATGAATTGATGGGAACTGAAGGGGGCATTTGGGGGGAGCGCAGGAGGGGAGGAGTTGGGGGAACAAGTGCAAGAATTCGCGCGCGCACAGCAGATGGAGCCCAAACCCCAGAAACGACAAAGCCCTGAATAATCAGGGCTTTGTCGGTACAAATATGGCGGAGGCGATGGGATTCGAACTCATGGACCTGTTACAGTCGACGGTTTTCAAGACCGTTGCCTTAAACCACTCGGCCACACCTCCGTTTGCGTTGCGGGCGCCATAATACCTGAATGAAACACACTGTCAAACTCTCTGAGTAGCTTGTTACAAGGCGTCTGTTATGATCTTTGCGACTGAACGTTTCAAACCAACAGGAGTGTCGCCATGCGCGAACAGGATTACGCAGTTAATAACAGCGTGCAGGCTGAGCAGCTAGAGGTTAGCCGCGTCCTGCGCAACACTTACGGCCTACTCGCCCTCACTCTCGCATTCAGCGGCGTGATGGCCTATGTCGCCCAGCAGATGCGTGTCGGCTACCCGAACATCTTCGTGGTGTTGATCGGTTTCTACGGCCTTTTCTTCCTGACCAACAAACTCCGTGATTCCGCGTGGGGCCTGGTGTCGGCGTTTGCCCTGACCGGTTTCATGGGTTTCCTGCTCGGCCCGATCCTCAATCGCTACCTGGGCATGCAGGGCGGTGCGGAAGTGGTCAGCTCGGCCTTCGCAATGACCGCGCTGGTGTTCGGCGGCCTGTCGGCTTATGTGCTGATCTCGCGCAAGGACATGAGTTTCCTCAGTGGTTTCATCACTGCCGGTTTCTTCGTGTTGCTGGGCGCGGTGGTTGCCAGCTTCTTCTTCCAGATCAGCGGCCTGCAGCTGGCGATCAGCGCCGGTTTTGTGCTGTTCTCCTCGGTCTGCATTCTGTTCCAGACCAGCGCCATCATTCACGGCGGCGAGCGTAACTACATCATGGCTACCATCAGCCTGTATGTATCGATCTACAACCTGTTCGTCAGCTTGTTGCAGCTGTTCGGCATCATGAGCCGCGATGATTGATTGCAGGCTCTAATAAAAAACCCGCCTCGGCGGGTTTTTTATTGCCTGCAATCCCGGTTACCGGGCGACCATAATGCTGCCGTCGGCCTGTTGCCGGTAGACCGTGTAAGGGAGCACCAGGGTGTCCATCACGCCGGACAGCAACACATCGACCAGGACGATGGCCGGCGCAGTGGTAGGCGTATTGGCTTCGCGGCCTCTTTCGAGCGGGGCATTGAGGTAGCAGAAGTCGAAGATCACGCCGCTGTAGATACGCGGGACTGCGCCGCAATAGCTCTGCTGTTCCTTGAGAACCCGGGAGGCTACTTCGTCGCCGCGCACCACCGTCTGGACCGTACCACAACCCGCGAGCATCAGCGCTGCCAATGCCATGACCTGAATTTTCATGCTGCCAATCCTTAGCTGGAAAACATCCAATCTACGTGTTTCGCAACAAAATATCACTCATTCCATCGGCGGCAGTCGGCGTTTGACCGGGGTCTTTTTCACGATTGCGGTGTTGGTTTCGGCATGGGTGTTGAGGCGGTCGAGCAGGGTGTCCAGCTGTTCCATCGAGCGCACATGCAGGCGGGCGATGAAACAATCGTCTCCGGTGACCTTGTCGCACTCGGTGAATTCGGGGATCGCCTGGATCTGCCGTTCCACTTCCTGCAATTGCCCTGGCAGCGGACGGATGCGCACGATGGCCTGCAGCTGATAACCGAAGCACTTGGGGTCGATCTCGACGGTATAACCTTTGAGCACGCCGCGTTCTTCGAGGCGGCGCAAGCGCTCGGCCACGCTGGGCGAAGACAGGCCGCTGATACCTGCCAGGGCCTTGAGCGAGCGTCGCGAGTCTTCCATGAGGGCCTTGATCAGCACCTGGTCGATGTCGTCGGTCATGGCAAACCCTCCGTTAGGTCGATAACCAGATTCACCTTTGTAAAAAAGGTAGATGGGGATTCTAGCCTGCTTTTTGCTATGGAGGCGCCGGGCAGCTGATGGGCATAATCTGGCTTCAATTACAGGAGTCACATGATGGACAAATCAATCCGTCGCGGGTCATTCGAGATGACCGCCGCCATGCTTATTTCCGGCACCATCGGCTGGTTTGTACTGGTGTCCGGGCAGTCGGTGCTGGACGTGGTGTTCTGGCGTTGTGTGTTTGGTGCCGGCACCTTGCTGCTGATCTGCGCGGCCTTTGGTTTCCTGCGTCCCGGCCTGTTGACTCGCACCACGTTCCTGCTGGCGGTGCTTAGCGGCGTGGCGATTGTCGGCAACTGGGTGCTGCTGTTTGCGTCCTATTCCCGGGCATCGATTGCCATCGGTACGGCAGTGTACAACGTCCAGCCGTTCATGCTGGTGGGGCTGGCGGCGGCGTTCCTCAACGAAAAAATTACCCTGCAGAAACTGTTCTGGCTGGGCATTTCGTTCATGGGGATGCTGGCGATTGTCAGTGCCCACGGCACTCAGGGCGAGAGTGGTAATGACTACCTGATGGGCATCGCGCTGGCGCTGGGTGCGGCGTTTCTGTACGCCATCGCCGCCTTGATCATCAAGCGCCTGACCGGTACTGCGCCGCATTTGATCGCGTTGATCCAGGTATGTACCGGGGTTCTGCTGCTGGCGCCGTTTGCGCATTTTTCCGCGCTGCCGCAAGCGCCGAGTGCCTGGGCCAGCCTGGTGACGCTGGGCATTGTTCATACCGGGGTGATGTATGTGTTGCTGTATGGGGCGATTCAGAAATTACCCACGGCGTTGACCGGGGCGTTGTCCTTTATCTATCCGATTGCGGCGATCTTTGTCGATTGGTTTGCCTTTGGTCATCAACTGCAAATGCTGCAGTGGATTGGCGTCGGCGCGATTCTGCTGGCGGCGGCGGGTATGCAGCAGGGGTGGGGCCTGGGGTTGCGCCATCGGGTGGCGCAGTAGGTCAGATACTCCACCGCGGCGCTGTCTTCGCCAGGCGTTGGCGCATCTGGTCGACGTTGGCCAGCAGCTGCAAAATCAGTAACCGGTTACCGTCCAGCGCGCTGTACACCGGCGCGCCCAGGCTGGGGGCTGGCGTCGGCTCTACAGGCCGGTTGAGACGCTGGTACGCGCCGGTTTTCAGTGCCCGGGCCATGCCCACCAGCTGCACTCGAATCAGCCGGTGCTCGGCTTTCAACAGGGCTTGCAACTGGCCCATGGCAGCTGGATCACTGGCCTCGGGGCGGGTGTTGGCAAGTATTTCCAGGGTCGACACGCACATGCGCAGGTTGCGCTGCAGGGCGTCGAGTTCGCTCATGGAAACCTTCACTTCCTTGGACACCGAGGGCATCAGCGAGCGCAGTTGCACCATCACGTTGTTCAACCGGCCCATGAGTCGATGGTGCTCGTCGTCCGTGACCGACTGGCCGTTGATGATGCGCCCATAGAGGGTCGCGCAGTCGCGCAGGGCATCGGCCAGGTTGTAGCGCCAGGAGAACACCGCGTACAGCGGCAGGGCGAAGGAAAACGCCAGCGCCAGGGCAATCCCGATGAGGATGTCGACCCCGCGCCACAAGCCATCGCTGACCGGGTTGTCCCCATGGCCTGCGACGATAAATACAGTGATGCCCGCCAGCAGTGCGGTGTAACCGCCTTTGCCGATGGCGTGGTAGGAGAAAAAACCGCAGACCACCGACATCGCGAAATAGGTCAGCCACGGCATTCCCAGCCAGCTCTGCTGCAGCACCAATAGCAGGCCGATAGTGGCACCGACCAGTGTGCCGACGGCGCGCTCGGCGGCTTTTTTGCCGATGTTGCCGTGATGCTGCAAGCCCCCGATCACCACCAGCATGGTCACCGACGCCCACTCGCCATGGGGCAGGTTGATGCCGGTGGTGAGCAGGATCGACGCCAGCAGCCCGAGCGAAACCCGCACCGCATGGATCAGCCTGGCGTGTTGGTAACGCCGGTACGGGTCCAGCAACGGACGCAGTAACCGGCGCAGCAGGGGTGGCAGTCGGTGCGTTCTGAATAGGGTCAGATCGGCTGTCCTCAGAAGATGTAGTCGGTCGTCAGGAAGCTTGAATTACGCCCGCTGATGATCTCGCTGATGAGTTCCTTGTTGTTTTCCTGGAACTTGGTCGCCACCAGTGTGCGGATCGAAAACACCCGCAGGGCATCATGCACCGACAACGTGCCTTCTGCAGAATTCTTGCGACCGTTGAACGGGTAGGTGTCCGGTCCCCTCTGGCACTGGGCATTGAGGTTGATCCGGCCGACCTGGTTGGCAAAGGTGTCGACCAGCCGGCCCACCGCCACCGGGTTGGTGCCGAAGATGCTCAGCTGCTGGCCGAAATCCGATTCCAGCACGTAGTCGATCACCGTATCCAGATGACGGTACGGCACGATCGGCACCACCGGCCCGAACTGTTCTTCCTGGTAGACACGCATCTGCGGCGTCACCGGGTACAACACCGCCGGGTAGAAGAAGGACGCGCGGGTTTCACCGCCGTTGGGATTGACCACGCTGGCGCCTTTGCTCTGCGCATCGGCCACCAGGGCGTGCAGGTAATCGACCTTGCTCGCTTCCGGCAGGGGGGTGAGGGACACGCCGTTTTCCCACGGCATCCCGGGTTTAAGGGTGGCAAGTTTGGCGTTGAACTTCTCGATGAAGGCATCGACCACGTCTTCATGGACGAACAGAATCTTCAGCGCGGTGCAGCGTTGGCCGTTGAACGACAGCGAACCGGTCACGGCTTCGTTGACGGCGTTATCCAGATCCACTTCCGGCAGGACGATGCCGGGGTTCTTTGCATCCAGGCCCAGGGCCGCACGCAAGCGGTGCGGTTTGGGGTGGAGTTTTTTCAGGTCACTGGCGGCCTTGTTGGTGCCGATAAACGCGAAGATGTCGATCTTGCCGCTGGCCATCAGCGCGCTGACGGTTTCGCGACCGCTGCCGTAGATCACGTTGATCACCCCGGCCGGGAAGCTGTCGCGGAACGCCTCCAGCAATGGACGGATCAACAGCACGCCAAGCTTGGCCGGTTTGAACACCACGGTGTTGCCCATGATCAGGGCCGGAATCAGCGTGGTGAAAGTTTCGTTCAGGGGGTAGTTGTAAGGCCCCATGCACAACGCCACGCCCAGCGGTACGCGCCGGATCTGCCCGAGGGTGTCCTGTTCCAGCTCGAACCGGCTGGAGCGGCGATCGAGTTCCTTGAGCGCATTGATGGTATCGACGATGTAGTCGCAAGTGCGGTCGAACTCTTTTTCCGAGTCCTTGAGGTTTTTGCCGATTTCCCACATCAGCAACTTGACCACCGCCTCGCGCTGTTCGCGCATGTGCCGCAGAAAGGTCTCAACGTGCTGGATGCGCTCGGCCACGCGCATGGTCGGCCACAAACCCTGGCCCCGGTCGTAGGCGCGCACGGCGGCGTCGAGGGCGGTCAACGCGGTCTCGGCATCCAGCAGCGGCGTGCTGCCAAGGATCACCTGCTGGTCGCCCTGATCGCTGCTCAGGTACACCGGGCTTCGCACTTGGGCGAGGGGGCCGTTCCAGGTTTTCAGTTCGCCGTCGACCAGGTACTCACGTTGTTCGGTCTGGCCCTCAAGGCGGTATTTCTCCGGGATGCTGCCGGCTTCAGGGAACAGGTGGTCAAGGATATGTGCAGTGGTCATGTCGCTACCCCGTCTGGATTGGCTGATGCGCAGATGAAACGTTTTAGCAGACCTGGCCCGCGCTTGTCATGGTTGATGTGCGCGGCGGCTGGGAAAGCGCAGCCGTTGAGCAATCCGATTCACTGGAAAAGCCTAGCCCTTGTTGGGGTGTACGGCGCCAGGGTAAACCCGTCTTTTTTTCGCAGTGAATTATGGCCAGTGGCTATGCGTGCTTCGGACGGACGGTTATGCTCCGGGGGTTTTCTATTTGCCAATGATGAATAACTACAGTGACGTTATGAGCCAATCAGAGACGCGAGCGACTGTTCTAGCGCTGTACCCGGAAGACTCCCGCGAAGCTGCGGCGCTGCTCAAGCAGGCCGTCCCCCTGATGGTTCGTCACAATATCCCGCCTAACCCGGTGCACTACGCGCTGTGGTACACCTACAGCAAAGGCCAGGTGCCGGAGCTCAACCGCCAGCTGGACAAAGTACTGGAGGACTTCCCGCAGTTTCCGCCGGAGTCCGCCTCGAAGCTGTTTCGCGACTACATCATTCGTGACGAGCTGGAAGTGGCACGGGCGGGTCAACAGCAAGCCATCAATCTGGTCGATGACATGGCGCGAAACGTGTCGCGCAGTGTGGAGGGTAATCGCAGTTTCCAGACCAGTCTGGGTCACTGCCTGGACATGCTCGAGGCGCCCGCCGACGAGCGCTTGCCGGATATCCTCAGCGAACTGCAGCAAAGTACCCGGCTGATGCAGAGTCAGCAGGAGCGCTTCCTGTCCCAGCTGCACAGCGCCCAGGACGAGATCAAGAGCCTGCGCGACAAGCTCCAGCGCGCACAACTGGCTGCGACCCTCGACGGCCTGACCGAACTGCTCAACCGCGCAGCGCTCACGCACGTTCTGGAACAGGCGTTGGCCAGGCCATCGCAAGGGTTCGCGTTGGTAATCCTGGATATTGACCACTTCAAGCAGTTCAACGACCAATATGGTCACCCCTTGGGCGACCGGGTGCTGCAGCATGTCGCGCAAACCCTGCGCAACGCCTTGCCGGCCCATGCCCATGCCGCGCGATATGGCGGCGAAGAGTTCTGCGTGGTGCTGGAACAGTGCCCCGACCACGCCACCGCCCGGGCCTTCGCCGAGCAATTGCGGCTGAAGATCCAGTCCCTGCGCATCAAGACCCGCGGCGATGGCAAGCTGCTGGACACCATCACGGCGTCATTCGGTACCGCCTTGGCCCAGCCCGACGACACCCTCGACAGTCTGTTGGTCCGCGCTGACGATGCGCTGTACCGGGCCAAGCATAATGGGCGCAATCAGGTGATGTGATGAGTGGCGGGGCAGGTGATGTTGATGTCGGATGTCACGGCCTCTTCGTCGGAATGCCGCCCGGAGCAAGCCCGCACCACAGGGAGGTCGCGGTCAGCAGGACCTCGTCGGTAGGACGCGTCTGTAGCGCCATTCTGAAAATGCTTTTTTGCGCTTTTTTCGGTTGTGACAGGTCACCTCGTGTCGTTACGTTAACCCGCAGGCTTCATTGTTCAGAGGAGGCCGGGGACAACTGTCGATAGAGGATCACCTAGTGCAAGCACCCAAGAAATTCCTGGCGTATGCCGCCGTCCACCAAGCCCTGACCCAGGTCGATCTGACCGAAAAAGGTAGCCCCGACCACGCCGTGCGACTGCTGGTCGACGAGGTCCTCGGGGGGCTGGCGGCGAAGGGCTGGCCCGTGGCGCAGGAGTTGACCGGTCCGAGGATTGTCTCTGCCGAAGATAATTACGGTCTGCTCGGTTACGAGCCCGCAGAAGTCAGGCTCGGCAGTGCGCACACCTGCTGGGTGGATGAGTTCTCGCTGCTGCGCACGCAAACCACCAGCCAGATTCCTGCCGCGCTGCAGCGAGTGGCGGCATTGCGCCAGCCGGGGGAAACCATCCTGCTGGCCGCACCGGGGATTACGTTCCGGCGCGACAGTCGCGATCGCTGGCATTGTGCGCAGCCGCACCAGATGGACATCTGGGTGTTGGGCGATCCGTCGTTGTCGACTCGAGAACATCTGCTGCGCCTGGTCGACGATGTGATGCAATCGGCGGTACCGGAAAAATCCTGGATCTTCACCGACAGTCGGCATCATTACACCGAGGGTGGAATCGAAGTAAGCGTGTTGAATGAGCGCATTCCGGTCGAGGTCCTGGAGTGCGGTCTCATTGCCAAATCGTTAATGCAGCGACTGGATATCGATCCGCTGCGCCACGGCGGATTGGCTGTAGGCATGGGCCTGGATCGCCTGACCATGTTGCGCAAGGGCATCGCGGATATTCGCCTGTTGCGCGACCAGAACGAGCAAGTGCAGGCGCAGATGCACGACCTCAAGCCGTGGGTCGCCGTGTCACGTTCGCCGGCGATTGCCCGGGATGTTTCGCTGGGGGTCACGCCAGGGCTGAGTGAGGAGGTGTTGACCGAACGCATTTGCCTGGCTGCCGGCAAGTGCTCTGGCTGGATTGAGGAGGTACAGCTCAAGAATCGCTGGAAATATACCCAGTTGCCACCTCATGCAATTGAACGGCTGGGCATACTGCCGGGCCAGGAGAGCGTGCTGCTGCGTGTGGTGTTGCGCAATTGTTCGAGGTCGATCACCACCGCAGAGGCCAATAGAGTGTATTCGGTGATCCAGTCAGCATTGCATGAAGGGGTTCCGGGAAAGGGCAGCAGGATGAATCTGAGCACGATCTGAGCACCCAGGCGCGCATCAGCGCGTCGATCGTGCTACACCGGGCTGGCCCTGAACGATCAGCGCACTATCCGCTGCGCCTGTTGCGAAGGCCGTGCCGCTTGCGCGGTAGTAGCGTGGTTGGCCAGATGGTCGGCCAGCACGTCGTTGAGGAAGCGGAACTGGTCGTTTAGGCCGACCACTTCGTTACTGAAGTGATTGGCGGCGGCCGGCATCAGCAGGTCTTCAAACTGTTTGTCGAACACCAGCGCGAACACTTTGCGCGATGCCACTTGCTGGGAATAGTAGTTATTGCCAAACACCGGAAAGCTCACGGAGAGGGTGACGGAGTGGATCATGACGGTTGCTCCTCGGACAAGATGAGCCAGGAAAAAATGCTCAGCGTGACGGCCGTCAGGGCCAGGCAGGTCAGGAGATGAATCAACATGATGGGCCCCTCCGGATTGGGGTGATGGCTTGATGGGATTGATCCTACGCTGACGAAATTTTTGCGGAAGGCATTCGCGGCGATGGTGGTTATCGATGGGAATGATGGTCGGTTTTGGCGGTGTACTGACCGACGCCATCGCGGGCAAGCCCGGCTCCCACAGGGATGTCCGCCGTACACAACTGCTGCGTCCACCACCAATACCTGTGGGAGCGAGCCTGCTCGCGATGGCGGTGCTGAAAGTAAAAACGATCTGAAGGCGCACGCCACCGCCGCCTATACTCAAACCACAATCCCTGCGAGCGCCGAGCATCCTGTTTGGCCTCACGTTTGTCAGGAAGCCGCGACCTTGAACCTGCGTTCGCTGATCGTCGCCGTGCTGTTGGTCGTGGCGGGATGCGCCACGCCTGAGCGTGCGCCTGTCAGACAACCCCCGATCATCGTGGCGCAGGCCACGTGGCAACAGGTGGATCGAGAGATCGTGGCGGCCTCCCGGTCGGCCACTGAGCAAGCCAAAGTCTTCGCGCGTGGCTCCATGGAGCATTGGCGCACGCGAATCTACGAGCAGACTGAAGAGAACTTCATCCCCTGGTTCAGCAGCTACTGGACCCAGGAATGGATGTCGATGAAGGTCAGCTGGTACACCATCAGCGCCAAGGGTGAGCAGGACGCCTCGGCCAATCGTCTCGCGCAGTACCTGCTTGATGAATACCAGGAAAGGGTGCTGGCGCCGGTGGCCGTCGAGGTCGACCCGGATGCGATTCTGCATCAGGCCACCGAGTTCTACGTGCAGCTCATGGGCCAGCAGCTGCAGGTGATTGCGCAGCGTCATCGCGTGCCCATGGACCAGCTCAACGCCCGCGCCAACAAGATCCCGGCCATTGCCCTGGGCCCGCCGGCTGCGCGGGACGCTTCGCTTTATCAGGTCATTCACACCGACCTCAATACACTGCCGGCGTATTCGGCGCTGATCGAAAAAATTCACGTGGCCGGTGGTGACAGGGGCGTGGGTTCGACGGATACGGCCATGGCGCCCGTGGCCAAGCGTGCCAGTCAACGCATGGAGGCCGAAATGGCCCCGCGCGGCGCCGCCAGTGCCGTGGCCGCAGCGGCCGGCAAGCTGGCGGGAGGCCTGATCACCGTGGGGGTGGCGGGCATACGCGCAATCATCCGGGCCAACGACCGCCCCGACAGCGAGGCGCTGATCCGCAGTAGCCTGGGCAACACCTTCGACAAGGCCTGGCAGAAGCTGGTGCAGAACCCGACGACCGGAGTGATGGCCGGCACCTTGTACATGGCGGGGCAGGTGGAGGGGAACCTTGGCGGGAGGGTCGAACAGCCGTCGGTCGGATCCCAAGGCGCAGCTGTCGACTGGAGCCCGACGGAATCGACTATCCAGCAGCTCGACCCTCTACCCCCGGCAGGAGAATAACCATGTCTTACGTTGATGGCTTGATCGCTGCGGTACCCACCGCCAATCGTGAAAAATTCAGGAAACACGCCGAGTCTGCCGCGGTCATCTTCAAGGAAAACGGTGCCTTGAGCGTTGTTGAATGCTGGGGCGATGATGTGCCCGACGGCAAGGTCACGTCGTTCCCCATGGCGGTGAAACTCAAGGAGGACGAAACCGTGGTGTTTTCCTGGATCGTCTGGCCGGACAAGGCCACCCGCGATGCCGGCATGAACAAGCTCATGTCCGACCCGCGCATGCAGCCGGACGTCAACCCGATGCCCTTCGATGGCCAGCGCATGGTGTTCGGCGGATTTAACATGATCGTGCAGGCCTGAGGCCGGGCGCAGGGTCACTCCGCCGACGGGGTGATCCTGCAGCTCTTGCGGTTGCGGATTTCGATGTCCGTCGGTCGCTCTTTGATAAACTCAAAACGCGGTTCACCTTCGCTATAGTGAACCAGCCATCCCCAGTCCAGCTCGGACTCGTCCTGACCCGGCCGCGGTGGCATTGCCCACCAGGGTTCCTTGCTGATGATCTCTCGCATGACCCGCTCCCGTTGATGGGGTTGTCTGAACTATAACTTGCCTATCAGGAGCTGCCAGGCATGAGCGAAGAAGCCCACGAGCCGACCAAGCGGCTGTTTTTCGCCCTGGACTGCGCACCTGCCCAGCGCAAGGCCATCGCCCAATGGCGCAGCGCGCTGCAATTGAGGACCGGGCGCCCGGTGCCGGCGGAAAATTTTCACCTGACACTGCTGTTTCTCGGTTCGGTCAGCGTGGCGCAGATCGCCGAGATCTGCACGGCGGCTGGCAAGGTTGCGGTGCCGGATGAGCCCCTGCGGGTTGAACTTGATCGTCTGGATGCCTGGCGTCGGGTGGGCGCGCTGGTGCTGGCGTCGGAGCAGGCACCTGCGCCGTTGCTGCGCCTGGTGTATGGGCTGGAACAAGCGATGCTGCCGTTCGGGCTGGAGAATGCGCCAACGGAGTTTCGCCCGCACCTGACGCTGATGCGCGATTACCGGGCGCAGGTGCCCGAGTCAGCGACGCCACCGGCGTTTTTTCTGCGGGCTGATCGATTCGTTTTGTTTGAGTCCCACAAGGGGCGTTATCGGGCGCTGGCTGACTGGCCGTTCGGCGGCGCATAAAAAAAGCGCCCGAGGAGGGCGCCAAATTCACCTGAGCCGAGGGAGCCAGGTGAGGCCGTTCTTCATGAAAGAAATGCAGCGGTGGTAAGGCGCTGCCGGAACGGAAAATTTTTGCCGGAGGTACCCGTAGGAGCTGCCGCAGGCTGCGATCTTTTGATCTTCATAAGACCAGAACAGATCAAAAGATCGCAGCCTGCGGCAGCTCCTACGCGAGCAGTCGTGCTATTTGCCGAGCTTTACCCGGGTCCAGCCCCGTGTCATCACCCGCTGAACCCCGATCGGCATATCCGGAATGGCATACAAGGTCGCGATGACCGCCTGGGACGGGTACGACCCCGGGTCATCGCGAATCGCCTCGTCCACCAATGGCGTCGCCGCCGAATTGGCGTTGCTGTAGCCGATGTTGTTGGTGATCTCGGCAATGATGTCCGGGCGCATCAGGAAATTCATGAACAGGTAGGCGTTGTCGACGTTCGCCGCGTCCCGGGGGATCGCGACCATGTCGTAGAAACTGCCGGCGCCTTCCTTGGGAATGCTGTAGTCGACCGTCACCTTGCCGCCGGCCTCCTGGGCGCGAGCCTTGGCCTGCAGCACGTCGCCGGAGTAACCGACGGCCACGCAGATATTGCCGTTGGCCAGGTCGGAGATGTACTTGGAGGAATGAAAGTACGCCACCGATGGCCGAATCTTCATGAACAGCGCCTCGGCTTCGGCGATCTGCGCCTTGTCCTGGGAGTTCACGGGATAACCCAGGTAGTGCAGGGCGGCGGGGAGCATTTCAGTCGGTGAATCGAGGAAGCTGATGCCGCAGGCTTTGAGCTTTTGCGCATTTTCCGGTTTGAACAGCAGGTCCCAGGAATTGGTCGGGGCGTTGGCGCCGAGTACTTCCTTGACCTTCTGCGGGTTGAAGCCGATGCCGATCGAACCCCACATGTAGGGGAAGGCATGCGCGTTATTCGGGTCGCTGGCGGAGGCGTTTTTCAACAGCACCGGGTTGAGGTTTTGCCAGTTCGGCAGCTTCGACTTGTCCAGCTCCTGATAAACGCCAGCCTTGATCTGCTTGGCGAGGAAACTGTTGGACGGCACGACGATGTCGTAGCCGGATTTGCCGGCGAGCAGCCGTGCCTCCAGGGTTTCGTTACTGTCGAACACATCGTAGGTGACACGAATACCGGTCTCGTCTTCGAACTTCTTCACGGTGTCCGGGGCGATGTAGTCCGACCAGTTGTACACGCGCAGCACCTTGTCATTGGCCTGGGCGCCGGTGGCGATTGCGCCTGATAAAGCCAGTATCAGCAAAGTCCTGCCAAACATTTTCATCGGTACAACTCCATTTCTTTTTATTCAAGTACGCAAAGCAACATTGCAATCAACCTAAAACCGTCCGTCGACGTCCCCGTCACTCCCCAGGACCCCGCAGGACCCTATCGGACCCCGCCGGACCCCGTAGGAGCTGTCGAGTGAAACGAGGCTGCGATCTTTTTTGCTTCTATAGAAGCGAAGATCAAAAGATCGCAGCCTGCGGCAGCTCCTACATCAAGCGGTGGCGCCCACCGTTTGCTTACCAGGCTGCCACGACTCGCTGGCCGTCTGGTCCATCGCTTCCTGGATCGCGCGTTTGCGCGTGGCTTCAGCGCGACGACTGAAATACCAGACCATGAACGTCACGATCGACACCGCCAGCAGAATCAGGCTGGCGACCGCATTGATCTCAGGTTTCACCCCCAGGCGCACCGCCGAGAACACTTCCATCGGCAGGGTCGTCGAGCCTGGCCCGGAGACGAAGCTTGCCAGCACCAGGTCATCCAGCGACAGGGCAAACGACATCATGCCGCCGGCCGCCAGTGACGGCGCAATCATCGGAATGGTGATCAGGAAAAACACCTTGAACGGCTTGGCCCCCAAGTCCATGGCGGCCTCTTCGATGGACAGGTCAAGCTCCCGCAAGCGGGCGGAGACTACCACCGCGACATAAGCGGCACAAAAGGTGGTGTGGGCGATCCAGATAGTGACGATGCCACGCTCCATCGGCCAGCCGATCAACTGCGCCATAGCGACGAACAGCAGCAACAGCGACAGGCCCGTGATCACTTCCGGCATCACCAGGGGCGCCGTGACCAGGCCGCCGAACAGAGTGCGACCCTTGAAACGGGTGACCCGCGTCAGCACGAACGCCGCCAGGGTCCCCAGCGCCACCGCCGCAATCGCGGTGTAGCAGGCGATTTCCAGCGAGCGCAGCACCGAGCCCATCAGCTGGGTATTGTCGAGCAGGCCGACGTACCACTTGACCGACCAGCCCCCCCACACCGTCACCAGTTTCGAGGCGTTGAACGAGTAGATCACCAGGATCAGCATCGGCAGATAGATAAACGACAGGCCGAAAATCAGCATGAACTTTGAAAATCCGAAGCGTTTCATCCCCGACCCTCCATCTCTTTGGCCTGGCTACGGTTGAACAACAGGATTGGCACAATCAGTATCAACAGCATCACCACCGCCAGGGCGGAAGCCACCGGCCAGTCACGGTTGTTGAAGAATTCCTGCCACAGCACGCGGCCGATCATCAGGGTCTCAGGGCCGCCGAGCAGTTCCGGAATCACGAACTCGCCGACCACTGGAATGAACACCAGCATGCAGCCGGCAATGATGCCGTTCTTGGCCAGCGGCACGGTGATCTTCCAGAAGTTGTTGAAGTTGCTCGAGCCCAGGTCAGAGGCCGCTTCCAGCAGGCTGTTGTCATGTTTGACCAGGTTGGCGTACAGCGGCAGCACCATGAACGGCAGGTACGCGTACACCACGCCGATGTAGACAGCGGTGTTGGTGTTGAGGATCTCGATCGGGTGCGAGGTCAGGCCGGTCCACATCAGGAAAGCGTTGAGCAGCCCGTTGTTGCTGAGGATGCCCATCCACGCATACACGCGGATCAGGATCGCGGTCCAGGTCGGCATCATGATCAGCAGCAGCAGGACGTTTTGCGTTTCCTTGCTCGCCTTGGTGATCGCGTAGGCCATCGGAAGACCGAGCACCAGACACATCAGGGTGCTCAGGAACGCCACCTTGAGCGAACCCAAGTAGGCCGAGATGTACAGCTCGTCCTGGGTCAGCAACGAGTAGTTGCCAAGGTTGAGCAGCAGCTGGAATTTCTGCTCGGCGAAGGTGTAGATCTCCGAGTACGGCGGAATGGCCAGGGCCGCTTCCGAGAAGCTGATCTTCATTACCAGAAAGAACGGCAACAGGAAGAACAGGCACAACCACAGGAACGGAATGCCGATGACCAGTTTGCGCCCGCTGGGCACCAGTCTGAGGAACTGCTGGTTGAAGGTTCTCATGAGCGCAGTACCACGCCGCTGTCGTCTTCCCACCACACGTAGACTTGGTCGTCCCAGGTCGGGCGCGCGCCACGGCGTTCGGCGTTGGCCATGAACGACTGCACGATCTTGCCGCCGGGCAATTCAACGTAGAACACCGAGTGGCCGCCGAGGTAGGCGATGTCGTGGACTTTGCCCTTGGACCAGTTGTAGCGGAATTCCGGTTGGGTGGTGCTGACCAGCATTTTTTCCGGGCGGATGGCGTAGGTGATCGACTTGTCCTGGACGGAGGTGCTGACACCGTGGCCGACGTAGATCTTCTGTTCCAGGTCCTTGCTGTGAATGATCGCGTGACCCTCTAGGTCCTCGACCACGGTGCCTTCGAAGGCGTTCACGTTGCCGATGAATTCGCACACCATGCGGCTGACCGGTGCTTCGTAGATGTCCACCGGGCTGCCGATCTGGGCGATCCAGCCCAGGTGCATGATCGCGATGCGCTGGGCCATGGTCATGGCCTCTTCCTGGTCGTGGGTCACCATCACGCAGGTCACGCCGACCCGCTCGATGATCTCCACCAGTTCCAGTTGCATCTGCGAGCGCAGCTTTTTATCCAGTGCGCCCATCGGCTCATCGAGCAGCAACAGCTTCGGGCGCTTGGCCAGCGAGCGGGCCAGGGCCACGCGCTGACGCTGGCCGCCGGACAGTTGATGCGGCTTGCGTTTGGCGTATTGGGTCATGTGCACCAGGCGCAGCATTTCCTCAACGCGGGCGTCGATTTCGCTGGCAGGCAAACGGTCCTGCTTGAGGCCGAAGGCAATGTTCTGCGCCACGGTCATGTGCGGGAACAGGGCGTACGACTGGAACATCATGTTGATCGGCCGTTCGTACGGCGGCATGTCGGTGATGTCGACGCCGTCGAGCAGGATGCGTCCTTCGGTCGGCCGCTCGAAGCCTGCGAGCATGCGCAGCAGGGTCGATTTGCCGGAGCCGGAACCGCCGAGCAAGGCGAAGATCTCGCCTTGATGGATCTCTAGCGAGACGTCATCGACTGCGGTGGTTTCGTCGAATTTCTTGGTGACGCGGTCGACTTTCACCAGCACCTTTTTCGGTGCCTGGTGACCTTCAAGAGCCTTCCTGTAGATGCTGGAGGCGTTTGCCATGTGAAACTCCCAACAGGTTTCAGTCGTCGGGCCAACGCGGCCTGACTTAAGAGTGAATTGCAAACCTGGGCTGTCAGCTGATGGCGACCCCTGTAGGAGCTGCCGAAGGCTGCGATCTTTTGATCTTGAAGAACAAAGTCAAAAGATCGCAGCCTTCGGCAGCTCCTACGGGGGCTACCCCATCGGCCCTGGCTTGTTCGGCGCCGCCATCCTGGCTGCCTGGGTCGTACTTGTTGTTATCGCAGTGTGTTGTTTCGCCAGTCACGGGTGCGCAAAGACGCACCCGCAGACTCACGGGGGCAGTAAAGGGTTGATGTCAGGTCAACGAGTGTTACGCAGCGCGGCCCGTTGCCGGCACGCGTTGCCAAACGCCTGGAAAATACTCAAGTACGGCGGATTCGCCAGCACCTGCCACTCCGGATGCCACTGCACCCCGAGCGCGAACGCCGGGCTGTCCTGCACCGAAATCGCTTCGATCAAACCGTCCGGCGCAACCGCTTCGGCGCGCAGCCCGGGTGCCAGTCGATCAATGCCTTGGCTGTGAATCGAATTGACCATGAACTCGGCGGGCAACTGCAGCGCTTCAAACACGCCGCCCGGCTGGGTGGTCACGGCATGGGCCGGTGCGTACTGCACGGCCAGTTCCGGGCTGTCCGCTTCGCGGTGATCGAGCATGCCCGGCAGCTCATGGACCTTTTGATGCAGGCTGCCGCCGAACGCCACGTTCATTTCCTGAAAGCCGCGGCAAATGCCCAGCACCGGAACGCCCGCGGCAATGGCCGCACGCAACAGGGGAAGGGTGGTGGCATCCCGCGCCGGGTCGTGATCCGTGCCGGGGGCGCTGGCCGGGCCTTGATAGTGGAAGGGTTCCACATTCGATGGCGAGCCGGTCAGCAGCAGGCCGTCGAGTTGCCCGAGCAGGTCCTCGATATCGATCAGCTCAGCCAGGGAAGGGATGACCACAGGCAGCCCCAACGCAGCGACGCTGACAGCACGCAGGTACTTGTCGCCGCTGATGTGATAGGGGTGCAGGCCAATCTGTTTGACGCACGCAGTAACGCCGATCAATGGCTTGAATGCCATTTTTATCACCTCGAAGTTTCACACTTGAACGAGCTTTTCCGGAGCTTAGCCTTGTTGATTTTAATTAACAACTCCCATGTAAAAAATTCTAAACGCCGCGCGTCCGATCCTTAGGGAATGCGCGGTGTGCGCGGGCGATTTGGCACTCTCGTCCCCGTAAAAGGCCCGAAAATAAAGCTTTATAGGCCAGGTGTTCGCTATTGACTTCACTTGGCCTTTCGGATTGACTGGGCTCGCAACAAGGTAGTGAACATAATAATTAACAGCTAATAGGTGCATCATGTCGGTCCCTCTGCGTACCGTTCAACTCAACGAAGCAAACGCATTCCTTAAGAAATATCCTGAGGTTTTGTACGTCGACCTTCTGATTGCGGATATGAACGGTGTGGTGCGCGGCAAGCGCATCGAGCGCACCAGTCTTCATAAGGTTTACGAAAAAGGCATCAACCTCCCGGCGTCACTCTTCGCCCTGGACATCAACGGCTCTACGGTGGAAAGCACCGGCCTGGGTCTGGACATCGGCGACTCTGACCGGATCTGTTTCCCCATCCCTGGCACCCTCAGCATTGAGCCGTGGCAGAAGCGCCCAACCGCGCAACTGTTAATGACCATGCACGAACTCGAAGGCCAGGCGTTCTTCGCAGACCCCCGCGAAGTGCTGGCCAACGTGGTGCGCAAGTTCGACGACCTGGGCCTGACGATCTGCGCCGCCTTCGAACTTGAGTTCTACCTGATTGACCAGGACAACGTGAACGGCCGTCCGCAGTCGCCGCGCTCACCGGTATCGGGCAAGCGTCCGGTGTCGACCCAGGTGTACCTGATCGACGACCTGGACGAGTACGTCGACTGCCTGCAAGACATCCTCGAAGGCGCGAAGGAGCAGGGCATCCCTGCTGACGCCATCGTCAAGGAAAGCGCCCCGGCGCAGTTCGAAGTGAACCTGCATCACGTGTCCGACCCGATAAAGGCCTGCGACTATGCGGTGTTGCTCAAGCGCCTGGTGAAGAACATCGCCTACGACCACGAGATGGACACCACCTTCATGGCCAAGCCGTATCCGGGCCAGGCGGGCAATGGTCTGCACGTGCACATCTCGATCCTGGATAAAGAAGGCAACAACATCTTCGCCAGCGAGGATCCCGAGCAGAACGCCGCGCTGCGACACGCGATCGGCGGTGTGCTCGAGACCCTGCCGGCGCAGATGGCGTTCCTGTGCCCGAACGTCAACTCGTACCGTCGCTTCGGCGCGCAGTTCTACGTGCCGAACTCGCCCAGCTGGGGCATCGACAACCGTACCGTGGCGGTGCGGGTACCAACCGGTTCGCCAGACTCGGTGCGCATCGAACACCGCGTTGCCGGCGCTGATGCCAACCCGTATCTGCTGATGGCGTCGGTTTTGGCCGGCATTCACCATGGCCTGACCAACGAAATCGAACCGGGCGCACCGGTGGAAGGCAACAGCTACGAGCAGAACGAGCAGAGCCTGCCCAACAACCTGCGCGACGCATTGCGCGAGCTGGACGACAGCGAAGTCATGGCGCGCTACATCGACCCGCTGTACATCGACGTGTTCGTGGCATGCAAGGAAAGCGAGCTGGCCGAGTTCGAGAACTCCATCTCGGACCTTGAGTACAACTGGTACCTGCATACGGTTTGATTGGCCAACACCCATCTTTGATGGCGGGCGAATAACCCTGTAGGAGCTGCCGAAGGCTGCGATCTTTTGACTTTGCTTTTTAAGGATCAAGATCAAAAGATCGCAGCCTTCGCCAGTTCCTGCAGGGCATTCATTCCAACGATCACTAATTTCCTGCGTCGAGTCACAACCATGACAAACACCCGCAGCGACTGGGAGCAACGCTTCCAGTCCCTTTCCATCGAAAGCCGCGCCTTCATCGACGGCCAATACCGCGCAGCGCACAGCGGTGACACTTTCGAATGCATCAGTCCGGTCGATGGCCGCTTTCTGGCCAACGTCGCCAGCACCGACGAAGCCGACGCCAACGAAGCCGTGGCGGTTGCGCGGCGTACTTTCGAATCCGGCGTCTGGGCCAATCTGGCCCCGGCCGAACGCAAGCGCATCCTGATCCGCTTCGCCGACCTGATCCTGGCGCACCAGGAAGAACTCGCCCTGCTCGAAACCCTCGACATGGGCAAGCCGATCAACGACTCGATGAACATCGACATCCCGGCGACCGCCAACGCGATCCGCTGGAGCGCCGAAGCCATCGACAAGATCTACGACGAAGTCGCCGCCACGCCCCACGACCAGCTTGGCCTCATCACCCGCGAACCTGCCGGTGTCGTGGCGGCGATCGTGCCGTGGAATTTCCCGCTGATCATGGCCAGCTGGAAGTTCGCCCCGGCGCTCGCCGCCGGCAACTCGTTCATCCTCAAGCCTTCGGAAAAATCGCCACTGACCGCCATCCGCATCGCGCAGCTTGCGCTTGATGCCGGCATTCCCAAAGGCGTGTTCAACGTACTGCCGGGCTTCGGTCATACCGTCGGCAAGGCCCTGGCGCTGCACATGGACGTCGATGTGCTGGCGTTCACCGGCTCCACCGCGATTGCCAAGCAGCTGTTGATCTATTCCGGGCAAAGCAACATGAAGCGCGTCTGGCTCGAAGCGGGCGGCAAGAGCCCGAACGTGGTGTTCGCCGACGCGCCGGATCTGCGCGCGGCGGCCCAGGCGGCTGCGGGTGCTATCGCCTTCAACCAAGGCGAAGTCTGCACCGCTGGCTCGAGGTTGCTGGTAGAACGCTCGATTCGCGAGCAGTTTATTCCGCTGCTGGTGGAGGCACTGCAGGCCTGGAAACCGGGGCACGCCCTTGATCCGCAAACCACTGTCGGGGCCGTAGTTGATCAGCGTCAACTGGACAACGTGCTGCGTTATATCCAGGTCGGTAAAGACCAGGGCGCGCAACTGATCGCGGGCGGCAGTCGCACCCTGGAAGCCACCGGTGGGCTGTATGTGGAGCCGGCGATTTTCGACGGTGTGACCAACGCCATGACCATCGCCCGGGAGGAAATCTTTGGCCCGGTGCTGTCGCTGATCACCTTCGATACCGCTGAAGAAGCGCTGGCCATCGCCAACGACAGCATCTTCGGCCTGGCGGCGGGTGTCTGGACCAGCAACCTGAGCAAGGCCCACACCTTCGCTCGCGGCCTGCGCGCCGGTAGCGTGTGGGTCAACCAGTATGACGGCGGCGACATGACGGCGCCGTTCGGCGGGTACAAGCAGTCGGGTAACGGTCGGGACAAATCGCTGCATGCGTTCGACAAGTACACCGAACTGAAAGCGACCTGGATCAAGCTCTAAACCCTATAAAAAGCGACGGTCGCCGGCACATGCCAGCGGCCATCGGAGAAACCTATGAAACAGACACATGTAAACAGCTACTACGCCGCCACCCGCAACTTCACCGGCGACTTCCCGGTGCTGGAACACGCGGTGGACTGCGACGTCTGCGTGATCGGCGCCGGTTACACCGGTTTGTCCTCGGCACTGTTCCTCTGCGAGGCGGGCTACAGCGTGACCGTGCTCGAAGCCGCCAAAGTCGGTTTTGGTGCCAGTGGTCGCAATGGCGGGCAACTGGTCAACTCCTACAGCCGCGACGTCGATGTGATCGAAGAGCGCTACGGCGACAAGACGGCCGAAGTGCTCGGCAGCATGATCTTCGAAGGCGCCGACATCATTCGCCAGCGCATACAGCACTACGACATCCAGTGCGACTACAAGCCGGGCGGTATCTTCGCTGCGCTGAACAAGAAGCAGCTCAAAGGCCTGGCCGAGCAGAAAAGCAGCTGGGAACGCTACGGCAACAAGAACCTGAAAATGCTCGATGCGGCCGATATCAAGCGTGAAGTCGGTTGCGACAATTACGTCGGCGGCCTGCTCGACATGCAGGGCGGCCACATTCACCCGCTTAACCTGGCGCTCGGCGAAGCCTCGGCGATCATCGGCCTGGGCGGCAAGATCTACGAACAATCGGCGGCGGTGGAAATCACCTATGGCGAGCCGATTACCGTGCGTACGGCCAAGGGCGTAGTGCGCGCCAAGTACTTGCTGATCGCCGGCAACGCCTACCTGCCGCAGGGCCTCGACAATCGAGTGACCAGCAAAAGCATGCCGTGCGGTTCGCAAATCGTCGTCACCGAGCCGCTGTCCGAACAGGTCGCGCGCAGCCTGATCAAGAACAACTACTGCGTCGAAGACTGCAACTACCTGCTCGACTACTACCGCCTGACCGCCGATAACCGCCTGCTGTACGGTGGTGGCGTGGTCTACGGTGCACGCGAGCCGGACGACATTGAACAGCTGATCAAGCCGAAGATCCTCAAGACCTTCCCGCAGCTCAAGGACGTGAAGATCGACTATCGCTGGACCGGCAACTTCCTGCTGACCATGTCGCGCATGCCGCAATTCGGTCGCATCGAGAAAAACGCCTACTACATGCAAGGCTACAGCGGCCACGGTGTCACTTGCTCGCACCTGGCCGGCAAACTGATCTCGGAAATGATCCGCGGCGACGCCGAGCGCTTCGACGCCTTCGCCTCCTTGCCGCACATGCCCATGCTTGGCGGGCGCACCTTCCAGGCCCCGCTGACCGCCATGGGCGCCGCGTACTACGCGCTGCGTGATCGCTTCGGTATCTAAAGCAGGCGCCTCCCTGTAGGAGCGAGCTCGCTCGCGATGGGCGTCAACGATAACGCGTGCTGTCTGCATGAACGTGTTGTCTGGAGGTTCTTCGCGAGCAAGCTCGCTCCTACAGCAACACCCCCAAACGTGATTTAATACCCGACTTTCAAATCTCCGGGACAGGGAAGCGGTACCTTCGCGGCCAAAAGTCGCCCGCCATCCACCCCCATAACCCTTAAGTTTTCCTCGCATAAGGCTGTCATGGACACGGGCTCACGACTCAAACTAGTACGCGAAAGCTACAAACTCTCCCAGCGCGAGCTGGCGCGGCGTAGCGGCGTCACCAACGCTACCATCTCCCTGATCGAACAGAATCGCGTCAGTCCCTCAGTCAGTTCCCTGAAAAAACTGCTCGAAGGCATCCCCATGTCCCTGGCGGACTTTTTCACCTTCGACCAGCCGCCCCGCGAGCACCAATACGTCTTCCGCGCCAACGAACAGCCGGATCTTGGCCGTCACGGGCTGCGGCTGCTGCTGATCGGTGCTTCGGTGCCGAGTCGGCAGATGCGCCTTTTGCGCGAGCAGTACGCACCTGGGGCGAGCTCGGGGGAAGAGCCCATCGTGCATTCGGAAGGCGAGGAGTGTGGGCTGGTGACGCGCGGCACGGTCGAGTTGACCGTCGATGGCCAGATCAGCGTGCTCAATGCGGGCGATGGCTATTACTTCCCGACGACGCTGCCGCACCGCTTCCGCAATATTGGCCAGGATGAAGCGGAAATCATCAGCGCCAACACCCCGGCCAACTTCTGATATCACTGCGGGCTGCAGCAGGTGGCGAAGGCTGCGTCCGCAGCTCGCTATGTCACAGGCGGTTCCAAGCCACGCTGTTCGATTCTTGCGGCAGGAGGGGATTTCCTACGCCATTTTCGGACGCCAAGATCAAAAGATCGCAGCCTTCGGCAGCTCCTACGGGAGGTGTGTGTCAGTTGAAATAACGAAGCCCCGAATCGTCGGGGCTTTTTTTGATTTATAGGCGCGTGTCGCCGGCTTTACTGCCTGGCCTGTGGTGAATGCGGGTTGCGGGCCGTGTGCTTGGGTCCAGCCACGGCCCATGCCAGCAATCCGAACAGTGGCACAAAGACGATCACCACGATCCATACCAGCTTGTTACTCGACTTGCCCTCGGCTTTACGCACCCGATTAATCGCCCACAACTCGACCAGCACCAGAACTGCCGCGAGTACGATCCAGATCGTTTCGATTTGCATAAGCCACCTCCTGATAGTCCTTCAGTTAGGCGGGCAGGGGCGCTCAGGGTTCATTTTATTGGCGTACAGAGTTCCATCAGTGTCCCGTCGGGGCAGTTATTGGCTGTCACGGACCCATCGCAAGCAGGGCTCGCTCCCACAGGGTGGCTCCACAGGGAGCCAGCGGTGCGGGTTAGATCGAGTTGGCCAGTTTGCCGGTGGAGAGGCGGCGCTTGTAAGCGGTGTCGCGATTGGCCAGCCAGTAATAGAGCGGCGAAGTGATCAGCAAACCGACCAGCCATGATAAGTCCGCGCCATTGATGTGCTTGGAAATCGGCCCGACGTACAGCGGCGTGTTCATGAACGGAATCTGCACCACGATGCCGATTGCGTAGGCCAGCAGTGCCTGTGGGTTGTAGCGGCCGTAGATTCCGCCATCCACCTGGAAGATGGAGTTGATGTCGTACTTGCCTTGGTGAATCGCGTAGAAGTCGATCAGGTTGATCGCGGTCCACGGCACCAGCACCACCAGCAGCACCAGCACCATGTCGACGAAGTGGCCGATGAAGTCCGCCGAGGCGCCGACGGCGGCGAAGCAGCAGCCAGCGAGGACGATGATCGAGATGGCGGCGCGACTTTTGGCGGTGGGGATCCAGCGGTAGGCGAAGGTTTGCACCAGGGTGATCAGCGACAGCACGGCGCCGTAGAGGTTAAGGGCGTTGTGGCTGATGACGCTGAGCAGGAACAGCACCAGCATCAGTGGGCCGATGGAGCCGGTGGCGAGTTTGACCGCGTCCATGGTGTCCATGCCTGCGGGCGTGGCCAGCACAGCCACGGCGCCGAAGATAAACGACAGGCTGGAGCCGAGCACGGTGCCCAGGTAGGTGGTCCAGAACGTGGCGGCTACCGGCACGTTGGCCGGCAGGTAGCGCGAGTAGTCGGAGACATAGGGCGCGAAGGCGATCTGCCAGAGCGCGGCCAGGGATACGGTTGCCAGCCAGCCGGAGATGTTGAAGCTGCCGCGGGTGAGGAAATCGGCGGTCTGCACGTGGGTGAAGATGTAGCCGAAACCCAGCACGATGCCGGCACCGAGCACCCAGGTGCCGATGCGATTGAGCACGTGGATGAACCGGTAGCCAATGATACCGATGATGCCTGAGCCAAGCGCACCGATGACGATGCCCACCGGCACCGGCACGCTGTCGACCACGCCGTGCAGGGACTTGCCGGCCAGGACGATGTTGGAGGCGAAGAAGCCGATGTACATGATGCCGGCGATCAGCACCACCAGCAGCGCACCCAGTGAGCCGAACTGGGCCCGGCTCTGGATCATTTGCGGGATACCCATCTGCGGCCCCTGGGCCGAGTGCAGCGCCATCAGTACGCCGCCGACCAGGTGCCCAACGAGGATGGCAACGATGCCCCACACCAGGTTGAGGTGGAACATTTGCACGGCAAGGGCGCCGGTGACGATGGGCAGCGGCGCTATGTTGCCGCCGAACCAGAGGGTAAACAGGTCCCGGGTTTTTCCATGCCGATCTTCGGGAGGCACGTAGCCGATCGTGTGTTTTTCAATGAGCGGAGCGGAGGTTGCTGCAGAGGTGACCATGAGGAACTCCAAGGCAATTTGAGTACGTGGACGTACTTCGGTGAGCGCTGCCCGAGGGCAACGCTTTTCTTGTTGGAGTCGATGATGTGCGGTCGGGCGGGATAGATAAATTAGTAAGTTTGTTGGTATAGACGTTAAAAAAAGTAGGTCTGCGGGCGCGGTAAAAATGTGGGAGCGGGCTTGCTCGCGAAGGCGGACTGACAGTCGCTATGGGTGTTGAATGTCAGGCCATCTTCGCGAGCGAGCCCGCTCCCACAGGGAATTTTTGCAGGGAAGAAAGTTGCTCGAGCCGGGCTTTATCTGCAAATGGATAGCAGCATTCGTTGCAGCATTTGATCGCAGCCAGCGAGTTGGTCGAGGCTGACGAATTCGTCGGGTTTGTGGCCCTGGTCCATGCTGCCCGGGCCGCAGACGACGGTGGGTATGCCAGCGGCGTCGAACAGGCCGCCCTCGGTGCCGAAGGCTACGGTGGCGAACTCGCGGGAGCCGCTGAATGCGGCGAGCAGTTCTGCCGCTTCGCTGTGCGCGTCGGTCGCCAATCCCGGGTACGCCGACAGTTCGCTGAAGCTGATACCACTGTGCTCACTCACGGCGCGCATGCGCGGCAGCAGTTGCTGCTCGGCGTACCGCTGCAGCTGCTGCGCGACCTCACTGGGATCCTGGGCCGGCAGCGCGCGAATCTCAAAGTCGAAACGGCAATCGGCGGGGACGATGTTGAGCGCCTTGCCGCCGCTAATGACGCCGGTCTGCACGGTGCTGAAAGGCGGGTCGAAACGGGCGTCCTGATGCTCGGGGGCTTTGAGCCGACTGCCGATCCGTCCCAGTTCGCCGATCAACTCGGCGGCGTATTCAATCGCGTTGACCCCGAGCGGCGCATACGCGGAATGGCAGGCCTCGCCGTGGATATCGCAGCGCATCGCCAGTTTGCCCTTGTGACCCAGCACCGGTTTCAACTCCGTCGGCTCGCCAATGATGCACAGCCTGGGTTTGACCGGTCGCTGCTGCAGCGCCTTGAGCAACGAGCGAACACCCAGGCAGCCGACTTCTTCATCGTAGGAAAGGGCAATGTGCACCGGCATGCGCAGATCCGCCTGCACCAGGGCCGGCACCAGGGCGAGCACGCAGGCGATGTAGCCTTTCATGTCTGCGGTGCCACGACCGTACAGCTTGCCCTCGCGCTCGGTCAGCGCAAACGGCGGCAGGGTCCACGGCTGGCCGTCGACCGGCACCACATCGGTGTGGCCGGAGAGGACGATGCCCGGCACATCCGCCGGGCCGATGCTGGCGAACAGATTGGCCTTGCTGCGCTGTTCGTTGTAGATCAGCTCGCAGGGCACTGAAAAATTCGCCAGGTAGTCGCGCACGAACTCGATGAGCTGCAGGTTGGATTCGCGGCTCGTGGTGTCGAACGCCACCAGGGTTTTGAGCAGGTCGACACTGTGACTCATCGATCATCTCCAGCGACGCCATAGCCCGGGGACCTGTCGGGGGCGAGGGCGCGGTCGATGTAGTCCTGGACCTGGGGACGGTAGGCTTCCCAGAGCTTTTCCAGTTGCGCGATCGGCGCTTCGTCAGCCCAATCGACCCGCAGGTTGATGATCGGCCAGGTCAGTTCACCGACCACCACCAGCGCTGCGGAATGCACCGGCCCGGCTTCACCGCCTGCTTCGATCGCGGCGTTCATGGCGGTGATCAGGCGGTCTGCCAGTTGCCCTTCACCGTGTTCAAATGCGCTGACCATGGCCTCGATCACCGAACGGTCCGCGAGCATGTTGCCGGCAGCAACGCATTGCTCGCCGGACACTGCATTGTGCTTGCCGAGGGTTTCGCTGCCGCTGAAATGGGCGGTGCGCCCCAGGTGGTCGATGGCGGTGATTTGCCGGTACTGGCTGTAGCCATTGCTTGTCAGCACCTTGTCCAGGGCTTCTGCGGGTGCCAGGCCCTGTTCCATCAGGGCCAGGGTTTCCGGGCCGAGGGAGGGCAGGGTGATGTTCTGTGTCGATACGGCACCGACACCTGGCAGCAGCCAGGGGCAACGGGCGCCGACGGCGATGCTGGAGGAGCTGATGGCGATGCCGAACTGGCCGGTTTCGGGGCAGCGGGCGGCGATGGAGAAGGTCATGGGGGGGCTCCTAGGTTGGCCTTTTTTAGGGTGGTGTCTGAGCTGGCCTCATCGCGAGCAAGCTTTGCTCCCACAGTGGGAATCCCAGAGTGACTAGCTGTGGGAGCGAAGCTTGCTCGCGATGGCTGCGCCGCGGTCTTTACTGCGGAATCACCGCAATCACATCAATCTCCATCAACCACTGCGGCTGCCCCAGCGCCGACACCACCAGCCCGGTGGAAATCGGAAATACGCCTTTAAGCCATTTCCCCACCTCCTGATAGACCGGCTCGCGGTAACGCGGGTCGATCAGGTAAGTGGTGGTCTTGACGATGTGGCTCAGGTCGCTGCCGGCCTCTTCCAGCAACTGCTTGACGTTGCGCATGGCCTGCTCGGTCTGCGCCCGCGGGTCACCGAGGCCGATCAGGTTGCCCTCGAAATCGGTGCCGACCTGACCCCGGACATACACCGTATTGCCGGCGCGTACGGCCTGGCACAGGTCGTTGTCCAGACTCTGGTTGGGGTAGGTTTCCTTGGTGTTGAACATGCGAATACGGGTATGAGTTGGCGTGGACATGTGGAGCTCCTGAACAGGGAATTAGGCACTGATCGGCGTTTTGGACGCGATCGAAAGGGTCTCGGCCTGGCGCTGTGCGGCATTGTGGTAGTCGAGGTATGAGCGCTGGATGGCGATGTGGTCCGCGACGTATTTGGCGTCATGCCACACCCCCCAGATAAACGACGAACCGCGCCGGGACTGCCACGGCAGGCCGAGGAAATACACGCCGGGCTCGTTGGACACACCGCGCTGATGCCTGGGCTTGCCGTGCTCATCGAACGCGTCGACGTGCAGCCAGCTGTAATCGGTGGCGAACCCGGTGGCCCAGATAATCGAGGTCACGCCGGCCCGGGCCAGGTCAAGTTCGAGAATCGGCGTGGTCACGCAGTCCGGATCGGGGAAGGTGTGGCGCGCCTCGGGTTCATGGGGCAGGTCCAGGCCATTGCGTTCGATGTAGGCGTCGGCCGCGTCAAGCAGCGCCAGGTAGTTCTCGTCGCCGCGGGCCAGGTTCTCGGCCAGGTTCGGCCGAAACGTCGCCACGCTTCCGTTGAAGGCCTGGGTCAACCCCACCAGCGTCATGCCGCGATGAGCCAGGCCGCGGAAATCCACCGTCCGCCCGCCATGGGCACCACTGACGGCGATGGTCACATGCTCCCGACCGGGCTTCATCGCCGCCTGGTCCCACTCGCCGAGCACCCCCAGCCACCAGCAGAAATCCCGGTTGCGATAAGCGCGAGGAGGGCGGTCGTGGGCGCCCACCGAGAGGTAGACCTTTTTCCCGGCACGTTGCAGTTCATCGGCGATCTGCACCCCGGACGAGCCGGCGCCCACCACCAGCACTGCGCCTTCCGGCAGTTGCCCAGGGTTGCGGTAATCAGCGGAGTGGATCTGCAGCAACGGTGTATCTTGCGGTGCGATGGGCGGAATGACCGGGCGCTGGAACGGCCCGGTGGCCGCGACGACCCGGTTGGCTTCGATCACGCCTTGGGACGTTTCGATGGTGAAGCCAGGACGACCGACATTGCGCTCGACCTTCAACACCTCCACCCCGGTACGCACGGGGGCATTGAATTTTTTCGCGTAGGCTTCGAAGTAGTCGGCAACCCGCTCTTTCGGCGCAAAGCCATCGGGGCTCAGGTCATCAAATTCGAGGCCGGGAAACCGATCGTGCCAGGCCGGGCCGTTGGCCACCAACGAATCCCAACGGCCAGTGCGCCAGCGTTCGGCAATGCGCTCGCGTTCCAGCACCAGGTGCGGCACCCCGAGTTTGCTCAAGTGCTCGCTCATCGCCACGCCAGCCTGACCGGCGCCGACAATCAGCGTGTCTGTTTTTGTTATTTCAGTGGTCATCTCTCTACCCTTCGACATGGGATTCAGGCGCTTATGGCCTGCCATCTGTTGGGCTCAAGACTAGGGATGACCCTGGTATCGGTAAAATATTATTAAGCTGGCATTTGAGTACAAATAACTGAGGCAGAGGCTTTGGCTTGAGGTGATTTGCAGGATATGCGTTTGATCGATCAACAACTCAATCGTCGGGTCGATAGCAGCCTGATGCCGCAGACAGGCGCCCGCGGTTAGTCGCCAGGCCAGGCTTATCGCGCAGTCGAGTGGATAACTGCGCGAAGCTGATTATGCTGTAGGAAACCTTGCAGCGATGCGAGGTCGTCAGCCTGTTCGCATGCGTTACGACATCAGCCCCAGGGCCTGGGTGCGGCGTTTTGGTAGTGGGGTACTCCGGCCTACAACAAGAGACACACGGAGAACACTCATGGCCGCAATCGACAACACCACCACGGGCAGCCCGCCCAATCAGGGGATCACCAGGGAGGAGCGCAAGGTCATCTTCGCGTCCTCCCTGGGCACGGTATTCGAGTGGTACGACTTTTACCTGTACGGCTCGCTCGCAGCGATCATCGCCAAGCATTTTTTCGCCGGGGTCAACGAGACCACCGCCTTTATCTTCGCGCTGCTGGCGTTCGCCGCCGGGTTTGCCGTACGGCCTTTCGGCGCGATCGTGTTCGGGCGCCTGGGCGACATGATCGGGCGCAAGCACACGTTCCTGATCACCATTGTGATCATGGGGATCTCCACGGCCGTGGTGGGTTTCCTGCCCGGTTACGCGACTATCGGCGTGGCCGCACCGATCATCCTGATCACCCTGCGCATGTTGCAAGGCCTGGCGCTGGGTGGTGAGTACGGGGGCGCGGCGACCTATGTGGCCGAACATGCGCCGAAAGGCCGGCGGGGTTTCTTCACCTCGTGGATTCAAACAACGGCCACCCTCGGGCTATTCCTGTCCTTGCTGGTGATCCTGGCCTGCCGCACCATTCTGGGCACCGAAGACTTTGAGGCCTGGGGCTGGCGGATTCCATTCCTGCTGTCGCTCCTGCTGCTGGTCATCTCGGTGTACATCCGCCTGCAACTGAGCGAGTCGCCAGCGTTCCTGAAAATGAAGGCCGAAGGCAAGGCGTCGAAGGCGCCGCTGACCGAGTCCTTCGCCCGCTGGGACAACCTCAAGATCGTTATCATGGCGTTGCTGGGCGGCACGGCAGGGCAGGCTGTGGTCTGGTACACCGGGCAGTTCTACGCGCTGTTTTTCCTGCTGCAGACGCTGAAGATCGACCCGCAGACTGCCAACTTGCTGATCGCCGGTTCGCTGCTGATCGGTACGCCGTTCTTTGTGATATTTGGCAGCCTGTCCGACCGTATCGGGCGCAAAGGCATCGTCATGGCTGGCTGCATTCTGGCCGCGCTCACTTACTTCCCGATCTTCCATGCGCTGACCCAGTACGGTAACCCCGACGTGTTCACCGCCCAGGCGCGCAATCCGGTCACGGTGGTGGCTGATCCCGAGCAGTGTTCGTTCCAGTTCGACCCGGTGGGCAAGGCCAAATTCACCAGCTCCTGCGATCTGGCCAAGACCCTGCTGGCCAAGCGCGCCATCCCCTACAAGAACGAGAAGGCCGAGCCGGGAACGGTGGCGCAGGTGCGTATTGGCGACAAGGTGATCACCAGCTTCGAAGGCACCGGCATGCCGGCTGCCGACTTCAAGACCCGCAACGACGCCTTCACTGCATCGCTGAGCACTTCGCTCAAGGAGGCCGGCTACCCTGAAAAGGCCGACCCGGCGAAGACCAACTACCCCATGGTGTTGCTGCTGCTGACCATCCTGGTGATCTACGTGACCATGGTGTATGGCCCGATTGCCGCCTGGCTGGTGGAGCTGTTCCCCACGCGCATCCGCTACACCTCGATGTCGCTGCCATACCATATCGGCAACGGCTGGTTCGGCGGCTTCCTGCCGACGGTGGCGTTCGCCATGGTCGCGGCCACGGGTGATATCTACTACGGGCTGTGGTACCCGATCGTCATTGCCGTAATGACTGCTGTGCTGGGCACCTTCTTCCTGCCGGAAACCAAGGATCGCGACATCCTCAACGACTGATCCCTCGACGCCCTCTCTCGTAAGGGAGGGGGCTGTTTCTGAACCATCACGCCGCCGCATGCCCCAACCTGTTCCCACCCCGGGAAGCATCACTCAATCGACGCCGCGTTTTCGGCGAAGCAGTGATCTGTTTCTCAACACCCTTGGCGTCATTCTGGATAACGCAGCGGCAGATCGCGGCGAGTCCGCTGCGTACACCCCGGTCAGTTCTTGATCACGTACCCATACGCGCGAATACGCCCTTCAACTTCCTTCAAATACACGCCCTGAAGTTCCGGGGTGAAGCCTGGCAGGCAGTTGATGCCTTCTTCCAGCGCCAGGAAATACTTGAGCACCGCGCCGCCCCAGATTTCCCCGGGCACCACGCACAGCACGCCAGGCGGGTAGGGCAGCGCACCCTCGGCGGCGATGCGACCATCGGCATCGGCGAGCGCCACCAGCTCGATGTTGCCGCGGATGAATTCGAACTGCGCCGCTTGCGGGTTCATCGCCTTCACCGGGAAGTGTTCCTTGCGGAACATCGCTTTCTGCAATTGCTGCACATTGTGGCTGCGATACAGGTCGTGCATTTCCTGGCACAGCTGGCGGATCGTGTAGTTGCGATAACGCTCCTCGTACCGCGCATAGATCGCCGGCAAGACCCGGCTCATCGGCGCGTTGTCATTGACGAAGCGCTCAAAACGCGCGATCTGCGCGGCCAGATGAGTCATCTTCGCCCAGTCTTCCGCCGGGGTCAGGAGGAACAGGATCGAGTTCAGGTCGCACTTTTCCGGAACGATGCCATTTTCGCGCAGGAAGTTGGCGAGGATGCCGGCGTGTATGCCGAAGTCGGTGTAGCTGCCATCCACCGGGTCGATGCCCGGGGTCGTAAACAGCAACTTGCAGGGGTCGATGAAGTACTGCTTCTCGCCGTAGCCCTGGAAGGCATGCCAGCGGTCTTTGGGATGAAACTCGAAGAACCGCAGGTCATTGGCGATTTCTTCGGTCGGGTAGTCTTCCCACGCACGTCCTTCAATGGTCGCGGGCACGAACGGGCGGACCATGGTGCAGGCTTCGAGGATCAGCTTGCGCGCGTCGATGCCGAATTTCACGCAGTCATCCCACAGCTTCAGGCCACTGCGGCCGGCGTGGATACGTGCGTTGACATCCAGCGAGGCGAATATCGGATAGAACGGACTGGTAGAGGCCTGGGCCATGAATGCATTGTTCAGCTGCGCATGGTTGCAGTAGCGGGCCTGGCCCTTGATGTGCCGGTCTTTCTTGTGCACCTGCGAGGCCTGGGAAAAACCGGCCTGCTGCTTGTGCACCGACTGGGTGACGAAGATGCCCGGGTCGTCTTCGTGCAGGTCCAGCAGCAGTGGCGAGCAGTCCTTCATCATCGGGATGAACTGCTCGTAGCCGACCCACGCCGAGTCGAACAGGATGTAGTCACACAGCTTGCCGATGCGATCGACCACCTGGCGGGCGTTGTAGACGGTTCCGTCATAGGTGCCGAGCTGAATGATCGCCAGGCGGAACGGGCGGGCGACCTGGGCCTTGTCCGGTGCCACTTCGGCGATCAATTCGCGCAGGTAGCTCTCTTCGAAGCAATGGGCGTCGATGCCGCCGATAAAGCCGTAAGGGTTACGCGCGGTCTCCAGATAGACCGGCGTGGCGCCCGCCTGGATCAGTGCGCCCTGGTGATTGGACTTGTGGTTGTTACGGTCGAACAGCACCAGGTCGCCGGGCGTCAGCAGGGCATTGGTTACCACCTTGTTGGAGGCGGAGGTGCCGTTGAGCACGAAGTAGGTCTTGTCGGCGTTGAACACCTTGGCCGCGTGTTTCTGCGCCAGCAGCGCAGGGCCCTCGTGAATCAGCAGATCGCCCAGTTTGACGTCGGCGTTGCACATGTCGGCGCGAAACAGCGTCTCGCCGAAAAAGTCGAAGAACTGTCGGCCGGCCGGGTGCTTGCGGAAGAACTGGCCGCCCTGATGGCCCGGGCAGGCGAAGGTGACGTTGGCTGATTCGGTATAGCGTTTGAGCGAGTCGAAGAATGGCGGCAACAGGCTTTCTTCATAGGCCTTGGCCGCGGTTTCCAGCTGGTTGCCATGGTATTCGGCATTGTTGCGCGAACGGTCAAAGATGCCGTTGACCTGCAGCAGCACGTCTTCCAGGTGCTTGTACACATCACGCGCGCGGTTGCCTGTACCCGGGGAGGTGGCGAGGAAAATCGGGATATCGAAGCCGGTGCGCTGGAGCGATTCCAGGGCTCCGGCCATCACGTCTTCCACCGAGAACACGGCGACGGCGATGTCGGTGTAGTCGGTCTGACTGAGCGGCACTACTTGCCGATAAGTCTGGAAGCAGTCGATCGCGGAATCACTGGCAGCAATTTTCAAAATTTTCATGCGGGGGAAATCTCCTGGCGGACACTCACTTGTCCACCGTTTGCAAGAAATCAATGTACCGAGGGAACCATCAAGGTTCCCTGACCTGAATCATGCCAACACTGGTTATAGACGTGTTTGGCCAGATGGGTAGCGACGGACAATCCGCAGTCGACTCCTGACAAGCCATGTTTCGGCGCGCATCCGCGTGAACATGTGGTTGCGTGCACAGCGGATCTGACCAACTACAGGTCGGATTCGCGCAAAAAACCTCGTCTTGCATCTGTTCGAATGATCTCCAGCGGCCCACCAGAGTGGCGCCCTCTGTCGCTCAATCACTGACAAGGATCAATGACATGCAAATGCCCAAAACCATCCAGATCAAGAACGGCGAAAAAGTCAGTCCGACCTTCTCGGCTCAGGAATACGCCAACCGCCAGGGCAAACTGCGCGCTTATCTGGCGCAAAACAACATCGACGCGGCAGTCTTCACTTCCTATCACAACATCAACTACTACAGCGATTTCCTCTATTGCTCGTTCGGCCGCCCCTACGCCCTGGTCGTGACTCAGGACAGCGCCGTCACCATCAGCGCCAACATCGATGGCGGCCAGCCTTGGCGCCGGACCGTGGGCACCGAGAACATCGTCTACACCGACTGGCAGCGCGACAACTACTTCGTCGCCATCCAGCAAGCCTTGCCCAAGGCGGGGCGCATTGGCATCGAGTTCGATCACTTGAACCTGCTCAACCGCGACAAACTGGCCAGCCGCTACCCCCAGGCCGAGCTGGTGGACATCGCTGCACCCTGCATGCGCATGCGTATGATCAAGTCGGCCGAAGAGCACGCGATTATCCGTCACGGTGCACGGGTGGCGGACATTGGCGGCGCCGCGATCGTCGAAGCACTGCGTGACCAGGTGCCGGAATATGAAGTGGCGCTGCATGCGACCCAGGCCATGGTGCGCGAGATCGCCCGGACCTTCCCGGACTCGGAGCTGATGGACACCTGGACCTGGTTCCAGTCCGGCATCAACACCGATGGCGCACACAACCCGGTGACCTCGCGCAAGGTCAACAAGGGCGATATCCTCAGCCTCAACTGCTTCCCGATGATCGCCGGCTATTACACGGCGCTCGAACGCACGCTGTTTCTCGACCACTGTTCCGATGAGCACCTGCGCCTGTGGGAAGTCAACGTCAAGGTCCACGAAGCCGGGCTGAAGCTGATCAAGCCGGGCATGCGCTGCTGCGATATCGCCGAGCAACTCAATGAGATTTTCCTTGAACACGATCTGCTGCAGTACCGCACTTTCGGTTACGGACACTCGTTCGGCACCCTGAGCCATTACTATGGCCGCGAAGCCGGGCTGGAACTGCGTGAAGACATCGACACGGTGCTGGAGCCGGGGATGGTGGTGTCCATCGAACCGATGATCATGCTGCCCGAAGGCCTGCCGGGGGCTGGCGGTTACCGCGAGCACGATATCCTGATCGTCAACGAGCAGGGCGGCGAGAACATCACCCAATTCCCGTACGGGCCGGAGCACAACATCATTCGCAAGTAACGGCGTAACAGACAAGCGTGGGAGCTTCGCCGCTCCCACGCTTGTTTATCGACCATTGCTGGACACCATACGGCATGCGCGCCCAAGAACGTGCAGCACTTACTGACCTTGATCCCTGCCAAGTAAAACAATAGAGGGTATTTGTCATGTCACATGTCTCGACTGTTCTTCCCCGTTTTTGCACCTCCACCCCGGGAGGTGCGCAATGAGCACCGCAAGCCTCACCCTCGCGCAGACCCACGAAAGAACTTCCGAGCGCAAAGCCCTGCGGCGCGCGGCCAGTGCCAGCTTCATGGGTAACTTCGTCGAATGGTTCGACTACGCCGCCTACGGTTACCTGGCCACCGTCATCGCCCTGACATTCTTCCCGCAGACCGACAAGCCCAGCGCCTTGCTGGCGACGTTCGCGGTGTTTGCCCTGTCGTTCATCGTCCGTCCCCTGGGTGGCCTGGTCTGGGGGCATTTTGGTGACAAGTATGGGCGGCGCAGCGCGTTGTCCTGGTCGATCCTGATTATGTCGGTCTCGACGTTCTGCATCGGCATCCTGCCCACCTACAATCACATCGGCCTGTGGGCACCGGCGTTGCTGCTGGTGATCCGCCTGTTCCAGGGGTTCTCTGCGTCCGGTGAATACGCCGGTGCGTCGGCATTCCTCGCCGAGTACGCCCCGGAAGGCAAGCGCGGCCTGTACACCAGCATTGTCCCGGCCAGTACCGCCGCCGGTTTGTTGTTTGGCGCGGTCTTCGTGGCGGGCCTGCATGCCTGGCTCAGCGTCGAGGACCTGCACAGCTGGGGCTGGCGCTTGCCGTTTCTGCTGGCGGCGCCGTTTGGCCTGGTGGGGCGTTACATCCGCATGAGCCTGCAGGACACGCCCAAGTTCCTGGAGATGGAAAAGCGCCTCGAAGCCAAGGAGTGTGCGACCCATGCCCCGGTTCGCGAGCTGCTGACCGTGCACCGGCGCAGCCTGATCATCGGCATCGGCGTGACCTGCCTGAACGCCGTGGCGTTTTACCTGCTGCTCAGCTACATGCCGACGTACCTGTCGACTGAAATGGGCATGAGCGAAAGTGATTCGTTCCTGGCGTCAACGGTGTCCCTGGCGACCTACATCGGCCTGATTTTCCTGATGGGCAGGCTGTCGGACCGCTTTGGGCGCAAGACCATGCTGCTGACGGCTTCGGTGTTGTTCCTGTTGCTGACCTTCCCGCTGTTCGGAATGCTCGATCATCAGCCACTGCTGGTGGTGTTGATGATCCAGATCGCATTCGGTGCAATCCTGGCCATGAATGACGGCACCTTGCCGTGTTTCCTCGCCGAGATATTTCCCACTCGCGTGCGCTTCAGCGGGTTTGCCTTCAGCTTCAATATCGCCAACGCGGTGTTTGGCGGGACCGCACCGTTTATCGCGACCTGGCTGATCCAGATGACCGGTAACAAGATGGCACCGGCCTGGTATCTGCTGGCCGCTGCAGCGGTAGCGTTGGTGGCCATGCTGGCTAGCCGGGAGACGGCGCACAAGGCTTTGCAGGATTAATGTGGGAGCAAGGCTTGCCCGCGATGGCGTCCTTGCATCAATGCACTGCCAACTGCTTGCGCTCACCGATCGGCGACACTCCAAAAAACCGGCTATAGCATTTGGAAAAATGTGCCGGGGACACAAAGCCGCAGGCGAGCGCGATATCGCGGACCTGCGACTCGCTTCGCAGCAGCAATTGCCGCGCCCGCGACAGGCGTAGCTCCAGATAGTACTGGCTGGGGGTGCGCTGCAGGTGTTTGTGAAACAGGCGCTCCAGCTGGCGCACCGACACTTCGTTCAAACGCGCGAGCTCTTCCAGGCTGACCGGCTCTTCAAGATTGGCTTCCATGATCGCCACCATCTGGCTGAGCTTGGGCTGCGAGGTCCCCAGCTTCTGCCTTAAAGGCACGCGCTGCTGCTCCTGCGCCCCGCGCACCCGGTCGCACAGCAGCAACTCGGCGGCATGGGCGGCGATGTCGCGGCCACCAGGTTCGCGGGCGATCAGTTGCAAGGTCATGTCCATGGACGCCACGCCGCCGGAGCAGGTGTAGCGATCGCGATCCAGTTCGAACAGCTGATTGGAGATGATGATCCCGGGAAACCGCTCTTTGAGTGCCTCGATATCTTCCCAGTGAATGGTGCAGCGGTAACCCTTGAGCAGATCCGCGCGCGCCAGCAGGTGGCTGCCGGTGCAGATGCCGCCCAGCGTGACCTGCTGATGGGCAAGCTTGCGCAGCCAGTTGAGCAGTGGCCGGCTGCTGTGATTGGAGACTATCGGGTTTGCGCCGACCACGAACAGAATGTCCAGCTCGGGGGCGTCGACGATCGAGTAATCAGGCAGGATGCGCATCCCGTTGCTGGCGGTGACCGGGTCCAGTGTGGCGCCGATCACCACCGTGCGAAACATCGGCCGGCGCGCCGCCATATTGGCCATGCGCAGGGTTTCCACGGAGGAGGCAAAGCCAATAGTGGTGAAATTGGGAATGACCAGAAAGCCAACGGTTTTCACCGGCCGTTGTTCACCTGCCGGGCCGTCCACGGGCGGCGTGTTCGCCTTCATCAATACTCTCCGCTGTACCATTGACGCGTTCTGCGCAGGTAGCAACCTGTTGCGGCATCATCGCGTTTTCCTGAGGGTCATGTGCAGGTACCGAGTGCTTGAATATTACACCCAGTGCTCGCTCAACAGGCGCACGGCCTCGGCCTCCACGGCGCCTTCGTCGGTGCCATCGGAAAAGACCGCGCAGGTGGTGATATCCGGGCCGCAAACACTGCGATAAACCGCCACGACACTGCCGGGGCCGACGCCGGTATGACCACTGAGGATGCGTCCACCCTCGACCGGCCCGTGCATCAGGCCGAGGCCGTAACCGGGGGCGATCCAGGGACGTCCCGGGATCGGTCCACCGAGCGTGCGCACTGCCTGCATTTGAGCAAGCAAGGAGTGCGCCAGGAAGTCTGAAGCGTATAAACGGTCCAGGCACGAGGCGGCCTCCACCAACGGCCCTACCAGCAGCCCGTGGTACACCCAGCCCGGGTCATAGGTGGCGACAGCGCCCATGTTTACCCCGTGCAGATCGACTTCACGCCTGGCGAGACGGACCCGGGACAGGCCAAGCGGTACGAACACCCGTTGCGCCAGGGCTTCATCCAGGGCAAGGCCAGTCAAGCGCTCGATCAGTCGCGCCACGTACAGATAACCGACATTCGAATAGTGCCAGCCATCTCCCGGTGCGTAACGCAGGCGGCTTGCGTCAAGGCGTTGCAGCATTTCATCCGCCGGCCAGGGAACGTCGCCGCGGGCGACTGCGCCGTGGTAATCGGCCAGTTCGCTGTAGTCCGCCAGGCCTGCTTCATGGCGCAACAATTGGCGCAGGGTAAAGGGGCCTTCGGGCAGTGGCTGATCCAGCTCGATCAGGCCATCGCGCACCAGCGTCAGGGCGGCAGCCGCCAGCACGGTCTTGGTAAAGCTCCACCAAGGGATCGTCGCATCGGACCGATCCGGGGTCAGGGGTGTACCGTTGGAAATAAGGGAGAAAAGCATTGCTGGCTGCTCTGAAAGGGGGCGCGGCGAGAGTTTGCCAGAATGCAAAAGCCGGTGATCAAATGTTTACATCCGGTCATTGCTGAATGACCTTAGCGCAGCCAATGCACCAGCACGCCCGCCAGCGCGCATGCCAGCAGTACTTCGATCACACCGCGCTTGAAAACCAGCAGCGCGATCGCCGCCACCACTGCAAGCAACAGCGACACCCAGTCGAACCCGCCACTGAACCCGCCTGGCCACAGCACGTGATAGCCGAAAAACACCGCGAGGTTGAGGATCACCCCGACCACCGCTGCGGTGATGGCGGTCAGCGGCGCGGTGAATTTAAGTTGGTTGTGAGTCGATTCGACCAGGGGACCGCCAGCCAGGATGAACAGGAACGAGGGCAGGAACGTAAACCAGGTCACCAGCGCCGCCGCGAGCGCGCCCGCCAGGAACGCCTGGTCCGGGCCAAATACCTGTTGCACGTAGGCGCCAATGAAGCCGACGAACGCCACCACCATGATCAACGGACCTGGGGTGGTCTCGCCCAGCGCCAGGCCGTCGATCATCTGGGTGGGTGTCAGCCATCCGTAATGACTGACCGCGCCCTGGTACACATAGGGCAGCACCGCATAGGCGCCACCAAAGGTCAGCAGCGCGGCCTTGGTGAAGAACCAGCCCATCTGGGTGAAGGTGCCGTGCCAACCGAACAGGAGGGTGAGCGCGCCCATCGGCAGCGTCCACAGGATTGCCCCGATAAACGCCAGGCGCAGCAATTTCAGGCTGCTGAAGCGGGCATGTGCGGGGGGCGGGGTATCGTCATCGATCAGCGCGGGCCCAAACGATTTACCCTTGGCCAGCGCTGTGCCGACCGTGAATTTTCCGGGGGCAAGGCGTCCGCCGACGTACCCGATGAGTGCTGCGGCCAGCACAATCAAAGGGAAGGGCACGTTCAACAACAGGATAGCGGCAAAGGAGGCGCCGGCAATGCTCCACAGCCAGTTGTTCTGCAACACCCTGGAACCCATGCGGTGCGCGGCTTGCAGCACGATGGCGGTGACCGCCGGCTTGATCCCGTAGAACACCCCGACCACGACCGGCACTTCGCCGAAAGCAATGTAGACCCAGGATAATGCAATGAGGATGAACAACGACGGCAGCACGAACAGCGCGCCGGCAATCACGCCGCCCCAGGTGCGGTGCATCAACCAGCCGAGATAGGTCGCCAGTTGCTGAGCTTCGGGGCCCGGTAGCAACATGCAGTAGTTGAGGGCGTGCAGAAACCGGCGCTCGGAGATCCAGCGCCGGCGCTCCACCAGTTCCTGGTGCATGATCGAGATCTGCCCGGCCGGGCCGCCAAAACCGATCAACCCCAGTTTGAGCCAGAACCCGAAGGCTTCCCGTAGCGGGACCGCCCGGGGTGATGCCTGAGCCTGTTCGTCGGCGGAGCAGGGGGGATGGCTCAAACAGGTGCTCCCGAATGACTTAACCGTGACCCAACGCGATCGCAAACGACACGACGATCATGCACGCAAACGCGAAATTGAGGTTCATGAGGGCTTGTTCCGTAAAGTGCTAAAAGTGCAGCCATCTTGAACAGGTCGCGCAGAAATAAAAAATTCGCCTTCATGATTTGAAAGATCGAAGCAATTGATACCTCGGTCATTACTGGGTGCCGAACATCGCCGTCCAGTAAATCCCCGCATCGCTCTTCGGGTCTACCGCGTAGGCCGCGCCCAGTTCCTTGTACGCGGGGTTCATCAGGTTGGCGCAGTGACCAGGGCTGGCGATCCAGCCGTCGACGACCTTGCCCACGGTGTCTTGCCCTGCGGCGATGTTTTCGCCGATCTGCTGGCCGATGTAGCCGGCCAGTTCCGCGCGGTCACCCGGCGTGCGGCCGTCGCGATCCTTGTGGTCGAAAAAATTGTTGTTGGCCATGGCTCGCGAATGGGTCTCGGCGGCGCTCGCCAATGTCGCGTTCCAGGCCAGCGGGGTGGTAGCAGCGAACGATTGCGTGCCGCACTGGCGAGCCTGGCTGCGGGCGTTGTTGAGCAGGGTTAGGACTTTCTGGCCTTCGGCCTGGGAATCGCCCAGGCGTGCGGACATCAGCGGCCGCGCCAGCACGATGCGCCAATCGCGGTCGTCGCGACTCACGCCGATGTCGACAAACTGCGGGTCGAGCACCACGTGGCAGAAACTTTCCCGAATGGCTTGCATGGCCGATTGCGCATCGCGCGGGCCGGACAGGGTGATCGCCTGCACATTGACCATCGGGTAGCCGGCACTGGCCATGGCTTGCTGCAGGTTGCGCACGTTTGTTGCCGACAGTGCCAGGCGTGGATCACCTGCCAGTGGCGGCAGTTCCGGTGATACCTGGTCGGCGCAACGCTGGGGCTGGGTGCGGTAGAGGTTGATCGAATCGATCAGTTGTTTCTCATCGACCGCCAGCGCCTGGGCGGCGAATGACAGGCCCAGCGACAACGCGGCGAGGCGCATAACGGATGAAATGAAGCGCATGAAAATCCCCTTGGGCAGACTGCGCCCATGATGCGCGATTTCACCCCCGCTTGCGCAATGCCTTTTTGTGCCAGGAAACAGTTTTATTGGCCGCCGGATGAAATGAATTGGGGCGACTACAATTAAGCCAGGCCGCCGATTAGCGCGTAACAGCGTCGATAATGCGCTGCCCCATCCGGTTCTTTGAGAAGGGTCGATCATGCGCTTGATGTGGACTGCAACCTGCCTGGCACTCTCCCTGGTCGGCGGCCAGGTGATGGCCACTGAACTTGAACAGCAAAAAGCCGAGGACAAGGCTGAGGTGCTTGAGCAAAAGGCGGCGGAAAAAGGCCCCGATGTCCCGGTGCCCAAAGCCGAGGCGATCACCACCTCGGAGGTGCAGGCGGTCGATCCCGCCGGCTCGGCGCCGCTGGATGACGCCATAACCTGTCTTGCGCGTTCCATCTACTGGGAGGCGAAGGGCAGGCAGACCCGGGAAATGGAAGCCGTGGCCAGCGTGGTCATGAACCGCCTGGGGCACGAAGGTTTTCCCGACACGGTATGCGCAGTGGTCAAGGAGGGCTCGGAAAGCCGTAACTGTCAGTTTTCCTGGTGGTGCGACGGGCGTTCGGATCAGGTCAGGGAGGATGCCGAGTACGCGGTCGCCAAGGAAATCGCGCGCAAGGCGCTGAACCGCACGCTCAATGACCGGACACTGGGGGCAATGTATTTCCATGACAAAACGGTGCGGCCGGATTGGGCGGGCAAGTACATCAAGACGGCGGATATCGGCAGGTTCAGGTTCTACAAGCCGCGGGGCGGGGACGCGAAATAGGGGCGTGGAGACGAGCTTCAGGAATGGGCGACAAAAAAGGCACCTTCCCAGGTGCCTTTTTCGTGTGCCGCCGTCTTACAGTTCCTGACCCAGGAAGATCAGCGTATTGCCATGGGCTTCAGCCGCAGCCCGTTGGTTGTAGCTGTCGCGGTGCGAGCAGTTGAAACCGTGTTCGGCTCGCGGATAGATGACGATTTCCACGAAGTCGTTGTTCTCGAAGCGCTCGGCGATTTTTTCCACCGCTTCCAGTGGAATGTGGCTGTCCTCTTCACCAAAGTGCATCAACAGCGGCACGGTGATTTCGTCGGCGCGGTCCAATTGGTCCTGGATACCGCCACCGTAGTAGGTGATCGCCACGTCCACCAGGCCGTTGGCGGCGGTCAGGTAGGACAGCAGGCCGCCGAAGCAGTAGCCAATGGAGGCCACGCCGCCATCCAGGCCCGGCTGGTCCTTGAGAGCGGCAATGGCCAGCTTGATGTCGTCCTGGGCTTTGGTGATGTCCGTGGCATTCATCAGTTCGACGGCGCGTTTCCAGCCGGCTTCGTCGTACGTCAACTCGATGCGCGCGCCGCTACGCCAGAACAGATCCGGCACGACCACCAGGTAGCCGTCGGCAGCGTATTGTTCGGCGACCGAGCGGATGTGCTCGTTGACGCCGAAGATCTCCTGGATCAATACGATCCCCGGGCCTTTTTGCGTGTGGGGAATCGCCAGGTAAGCACCGAATTTACCGTCGGCGCTGTCGATCTCGATCCATTGGGTGGTTACGCTCATGGTGGCTCCTGTCTACGCGAGTGAGGGGGGTGTAGCTTGCCACGGTAACATTTCAACGAATGTTACGGCGCCAGAAAGTGCATGCCAGCAGCGCATCGAGGCTGAGTTTGCCTGCGCCGGTCAATACCAGCGGAAGGAGAGCGGCGAGGTAAATCAGCGGCAGCTTGAAGTTGCCATGTCCCTTGTTGCTGATGGCGTAGCCCTGGGCCAGCTCACTCAATGTAGACCAATCGGCCGGCCAGTGGACCGCTGCGGTGGCGACGACGGTCACCACCATCAGGATGAGCGCCGAGACTCGCGTGCCCAGGCCTACCAGCAGGGCCAGGGCGCAGATCAGCTCGGCCCACATCGACAGTTCCCAGTTGAAGGTGGCGGGGACCTGGTTGAACGGAAACGGAAATCGCTCCTGAATGTCGGCAAACCAATTCTGCCCGTTCCACTTTTCCAGGCCCGACTCAAAGAATTCCCAGGCCAGGAACACCCGCAAGGTCAGCGGCGCCATCCAGCGGCCGGCGCGGTCGAGGTTGAAGTGCAGGCCTTTGACGGCCGAAGAGAGTGAGGTGTTCATGGGCGGGATCTCCGTTGCGCGTTTTGATCGGCCTGGCCAATCGACCGGCGGATTTCATCAGCCGGGTGTATCAGCGATGTGTCGTGGGCCAGGGAGATTGGAGGGTTAGTGTGTCGGGGATGGGGGTGGATACACATGGATACGCTTGAGCTGGTTGAAATGCCGGGAATGACGCTTCGGGGATTTTCCGGTACCTTTTCTGCCCCTCCATTGCATGGTGAAACCGCTTCATGTCTCTTGCGCTCGATCGTCTAGTCGCTGGCACGCCCATTCCGTTCGCCGGGAATCGTGTCACTGTCGTCAGCCCCGAACTGGCTGAGCGGTTCCAGCCCGGTGACCACCTTCTGGTGGAGCAGGTCAGTGGTGAATTGCTCTTGATTCCGGTGGCTGACCAGCAAGCGGCAGCCGTGGCGATCGAGCGCGCCGAAGCGGCTTTCAAGGCGATGTCGGCCGTGTCGGATGAGGCGATCAGCGAATTTTTCGACCACTTCGCGCAGCGCCTGGAAAGCCCGCAGGCCTGGGCGTTGATCGAGGCGGCGAACCTGGCCGATATCGAGCGGGCCAAGGCCCGTCGACGTTCCACCACGCGACTGCTGGCCAATGAGCCGATGCGCCGCGACATGATCGCCGGACTCAAGGCCTGGCGCGATGCGTCGGCGTCTCGCGGCAAAGTCATCAGTTGCGTCGAGCATGACGGCTGGAAGGTCGAACAGGTGGTCTCACCGCTGGGCATTGTTGCGTTTGTATTCGAGGGTCGACCGAATGTCTTTGCCGACGCTGCTGGCGTTCTGCGTACGGGCAACACCGCCGTGCTGCGCATCGGCAGTGATGCGTTGGGCACTGCCCAGGCCATCGTTACCCATGCATTGAACCCGGCGCTGGCGGATGCCGGCTTGCCCGCCGGCGCTGTGTCGCTGGTGGAAAGTGTCAATCACGCAGCGGGTTGGGCCATGTTCGCCGACCGGCGCCTGTCGCTGGCCGTGGCCCGAGGTTCTGGCCGCGCAGTCAGCCAGCTGGGCAGTATCGCCCAGCAGGCCGGCACCGCCGTCAGCCTGCACGGCACCGGAGGTGCCTGGCTGATAGCGGACAAGGACGCCGACGCCCGGCGTTTTGCCGCCGTGGTGCGCAACTCCCTCGACCGTAAAGTCTGCAACACCCTGAACGTCTGCCTGATTCACCGCGACCGGGCCGATGAATTGGTGCCGTTGTTTCTCGACGCCCTGCAGCAGGCCGGCAACAGCCGTGGTCAAGGCTGCAAATTGCACATCGTCGAGGGCAGCGAAGGGCGCTTGCCGCCGGAGTGGCAAACGGCGAGCGTCGAGGTCTATCGCGCCGATGGCTACCGCACCGAAGCGCTGGCTGAGCCATTGCCCGAGGCTCAACTGGGGCGTGAATGGGAATGGGAGGAAACGCCCGAAGTCAGTCTGAAAATCGTGGATGACCTGGATCAGTCCATCGACCTGTTCAACCGCTACAGCCCGCAATTCACGGTGTCGTTGATCAGTGAGGACGCCAGCACCCAGGAGCGCTTCTACAACGCGGTGAATGCGCCTTTCGTGGGTAACGGAATCACCCGTTGGGTGGATGGCCAGTACGCATTGAGCAAGCCGGAGCTGGGCCTTTCGAACTGGGAGAGCGGTCGCCTGTTTGCACGCAGCGCGATTCTCTCGGGGGATGGGGTGTTCACCATTCGCAGTCGCATGACCCAGATTGATCTGGGCGTTAAACGCTAAAAAAGCTGGCTACAAAAAAGGGCCTGCTCTTTGGCGAGAGCAGGCCCTTTTTATATTAGAGGTGTGAAGTATCAGTAGAACCGGTCAATCACCCGAACTTCGTTCTGGTTCTGCATCGACGCCCACGCCTGTTTCAGCGTTTGCAGAACACTGCCGATGAAGTCTTTATCAGCGGCGGCTTTCTTGCCAACGTAGCCCTGGCCGCGACGGTACATCTTCAGTCGGGCAAGCAGGTTCTGGTTGTTCTTGTCGAATTCCGTCTCATCGGCGTGCGTTGCCAGGCAGTCCATATGAACCTGGCCCGACTTGCTGATCCACAGAATATGGCTGTCGTGGCTGTCTTTTTGCGCAGCGAACATGCGAGCCAGTTCTTCGATAGTGGGTTGATTGTTCAGATTCATGATTTGCCCCTTGACCATTTGGTGATCTTTCAAAGTTGGTTCGCTAATACAGGTAGCCCATCGGTTAGTTGATCCCTGGCACCGAAACCAGGACGTCAGCGTTCATTCGCCGAATGTGGCGAGGTCCCGCGTCTGTTGCATGTAGTCGTGTTGAATAACTGCTACGCAATAGCGTCACAACGAAGAGAAGCAGCGAAAACCTGGAGGCCACTGCCGACTTTTCAGGGTCGGCCACAAGCTTCATGAGGATTGATCGCCAGCGCTTCTCGTCCTTGTACTGGACGTTCGGGCCAGGTCAGCTTCTTCAATCTGCCTTGTGGGCAGCGTGTATCCGGGAATAACAGCTCGGCGGTCAGACGAGCTTGCTCAAACATGTTGCCGTACTCCCGATCGGGGAGATGTCTGCATCATGCAAGGGCAAATCGGAGGCGTCAATGGTTATGTAGTGATTATTTTTGTTCACTACATATTGTCGGACAAAGCGGTTTGGAATGAGCAGGGCGAGGCAGCGCGCCCCGTTCAGACGGCCTGGGGCGGGGTTTCGAAGCGGTAAAAGGTGCAGGGATGTCCATCCACCGGTCGCTGGTGCAGGCTGTACTGGTGGCCTGTGAGAATCGGTATGAGTCCGGCCCAGAACCGCCGTGCCGGCTGGTTTGCATCGATATGGAAAATTTGCCATTGGCCCGGGTGGCCGCTCAAGAGGGCAGAGACGACAAACTTCGCGACGCCTTGGCCACGAAAACGTCGAGTGACGAACAGATAACCCAAGTTCAACTGCGCGCTATCGAGGTGGGTCTGGTCGTCGACAGTCACGAAGCCGGCCAGTTCGCCGTCAACCGTAATCAGGAAGGGCCGGGTGGCCGGCTTTCTCCAGTAGTCCACCTGGGGCTGGATACTGAAGAAACCGTGCCCTGCGAGCTTCAGCGGGAGCCATTCACTGAAGTCGTACACGTAGAACTGCATCAGGTTTTCAATGGTGTCCAGATCGTCGCGTTGGGCGGCGTGCAGTTCTATCACGGGCATTAAAAGTGGCTCCTGACCGGGTTGATCAGTGGGGCGCGAAATCGTATGGGCCACCGGTCTTCAGTGCGGCCGCGTAGGCTGGGCGTTTCTGGAAGCGGTCGACCCAGGCGGCGACGTGCGGGTACTGATCGAGTTTGCCTTGCGCCCTGGCGATCTCGCCGATAAAGCTCATCTGTATGTCCGCGGCGCTGAATTCAGCGCCCAGCAGGTAGTCGCCCTGGCTCAGCGCCGTGTCGAGGTAACCCAGGTAGTTGGCCACTTCCGAGTTGATCCGTGGATGCAATGGCGCGCCAGCCTCGCCCAGTCGACCCACGTACAGGTTCAGCATCAGTGGCAGCATCGCCGAACCTTCGGCGAAATGCAGCCATTGCACGTATTGATCATAGGCGGCTGTGGCGGGGTCAGGTTGCAGGCGGCCCTGGCCGTGGCGTCGGATCAGGTAATCGATGATGGCCGCAGACTCGATCAACGTCTGTTGACCGTCTTCGATGACCGGGGACTTGCCCAGGGCATTGACTGCCTTCAACTCCGGTGGTGCCAGGTTGGTCTTCGGGTCACGCTGGTAGCGCTTGAGCTCATAGGGGATGCCCAGTTCTTCCAGCAGCCAGAGAATCCGTTGCGAGCGAGAGTTGTTCAGGTGATGGACGATAATCATGTTCTTGGCCTTTTCAGGTAGTAGGGCTGGCGCCGGGCTTGAACAACACTAGACCATCACAGTCCGCGCGAAGTGCCCTTATGGTTTGCTTGCCGGTTTTGCCGTGCGCCGGGCGCTGGTGGCCGGTTTGCGCTTGGCCGGTTTGCGTTTGTTTTTCCACGGCGTGGCTCCGCGCCCTGCCGGGCTTGCAGGCCCGCTGATGGTCAGGCTCAGGCCTGCGCAGCGGGCCACCTGTTTGCTCATCCAGGCGGCCTGTTTGGTGACAAACTCTTCCAGGCTCATCTCGCCGCTCTGCACCATGTCCAGCGCCTGTTCCCAGATCGCCGTGGTACCCGGGTCGGCAATGGCCCGGGGCACGGCGTCGATCAGGCTGAATGCCGCCGGGGTCGCGGCCAGCGCCTTGCCGTTTTTAATCAGGTAGCCGCGGTCGAGCAGCCCCTGGATGATCGACGCGCGAGTCGCTTCGGTACCGATGCCGGTAGTGTCCTTGAGTTTTTGCTTGAGCAGCGGATCTTCCACGAGCTTGGCGACATTTTTCATCGCCTTGATCAGGTCGCCCTCGGTGAAGGGTTTGGGCGGCTGAGTCCAGAGGTCCTTGAGCTTGACGTCGACAACCTTGCATTCACGACCTTCGGCCAGGGTCGGCAAGGTTTGCGGAACCGGCGCTTCGCGTCCCTTGGCCGGGGCCAGGGCCTCGGGCAGGGCGCGTTTCCAGCCAGGCTCGACGATCTGCTTGCCAACAGCTCGCAGCGCTTGCCCGGCGCAGTCGAAGTCGGCCTGGGTCCGGTCATACTCGTGGTTGGGCAGGAACTGCGCCAGGTAGCGTGCGCGAATCAATGTGTACACCGCCCGCTGCTTGCCCACCAGTCGCTCGAGGTTCTTGGCTGCCGCCGTGGGGATGATCCCGTGGTGAGCGCTGACCTTGGCATCGTTCCAGGCGCGGGAGCGTCGGTGCGGTTCAAGGTGATCATTCAATGCGTTCAGGCCGTGATCGGCCTGCCTTAACGCTGCCAGAATGCCGGGCGCCTCGCCGTGCTGACTGACCGGCAGGTAGCCGCAGTCGCTTCGAGGATAGGTGATGACTTTATGGGTTTCGTAGAGTGCCTGGGCGATGTCGAGCGTCTCCTGGGCACCGAGGCCCAGTTTCTTCGAACAGACCTCCTGCAAAGTGCCCAGGTCGAAGGGCAGGGGGGCGACTTCACGCAGGCGCTCGGTACGCAGCTTGACCACCCGGGCGCTGGCCGCCTGGCTGATAGCTGCTGCGGCCTGCCGGGCCAGTTCCGGGTTCAGGCAGCGGTCCTGGTCGTCGCAAACCTCGGAAGCTGCGCGCCATTGCGCGGTGAATGGTGTGCCGTCGTGCAGCAGTTGCACGTCAATCGCCCAATAGGCGACCGGGACGAAATCGGCAATGCTGCGATCCCGGTCCACCACCAGGCGCAGGGTGGGCGTTTGCACTCGACCGACCGGCAACACGCCCTGATAACCGGACTGCCGTCCCAGCAGGGTGAACAAGCGGCTCATGTTCATGCCGATCAGCCAGTCGGCCCGGGAGCGGCCCAGGGCGGAGTGGTACAGGCTGAACGTCTCGGCTCCCGGCTTGAGCGCCGCCAGCGCCTTGCGAATTGATGCGTCATCCAGCGCCGATAACCAGAGGCGACGAATCGGCCCGCGATACCGGCAATGTTCGACCAGCTCCCGAGCGATCATTTCGCCCTCGCGGTCGGCGTCCGTGGCGATCACCAGCTCATCGGCTTCGCCCAGCAGCCGTTTGACTGCCTTGTACTGGCTGGCAGTGCGCGGCTTGACGGTCATCTTCCATTTATCAGGAATGATCGGCAGGTCTGCCAGCACCCAGCGCTTGTAGCGTGCGTCGTAGGCATCCGGTGGCGCGGTTTCCAGCAGGTGGCCGATGCACCAGGTCACCGTGACGTCCGTACCCAGCCAGCAGCCATCGCCGCGACGCCGGGCGCCGAGCACGGCCGCAATATCCTTGGCCTGGGAAGGTTTTTCACAGAGGTACAGCCGCATGACCACCATCGATGTTCAGTGTACGAGAGGTGCACAGAATGGCGGTTGACGGGCGAGGGATCAACCTTTATCTGTATGGATGTACAGCAGATGAGTTTCCGTTCGTTGCCCTGAGCCACTGCCGTTGGGCCGAGCCCGTCACCGAAGGGCCTGGAGTGAAGCTTCCGTTCGGCTGTGAAGCGTTCGTGCAGGCGTAACTTGGGTTATACCTGATAGCTGGTGATGCAGGTTTTGACCACGCCAAGCTGCCCTTTATGAGGATGCTCGCCCCCCGCGGGTACAAGCTTTCGCACCGATCGAGTCAAGTCTTCCAAGAGGAATCCACTCCATGTCAACTCCCCCCGCTGTCATTACCATTGCTGAACAACCGGGCTGTCTTCTGGTGAAATTCCACGGCATCCAGGTGGCCGCGTCCTCGCGCGCGCTGGTGCTGCTGGAGGCCAATTACCCGCCGGTGTATTACGTCCCGCGCGAAGACATCGACGAGAAGTACTTCGCCCGCACCGATCACACCAGTTATTGCCCGTACAAGGGCGACGCCAGCTATTTCAGCCTGCAGGTTCCCGGGCATGAGGGGGCCAACGCGGTGTGGAGTTACGAGAAGCCCAAGGTGTCGGTGGCGCAGATCAAGGATTACGTCGCGTTCTACCCGAATCAGGTTAAGTTCGAATTGCTGGACGTCGAGGTCTGATAAAACGCCAGTTAAACCAGGTCCGATAGCCGCTGTGCCTGGACCAAGGTGGTTTCGTCGATCTGATCGATCGACGTCACCCCGGTCAAGGTCATGGCCACGCGCATTTCCCTGGCAAAGATATCCAGCATGTTTTCCACTCCGCGTTGACCGTCGGCGGCCAGCGCGTAGGCCATTGATCGTCCCAGCAGGACGCCTTTGGCACCCAGCGCGAGCATGCGCACCACGTCCAGCCCCGAACGAATGCCCGAGTCGACCAGCACGGTCAGGTCATTCGCCACGGCTTGCACGATCGGCGGCAATGCCCGGGCGGTCGAGAGCACGCCGTCCAGTTGGCGGCCGCCATGGTTCGACACGACGATGCCATCAGCCCCGAAGCTGACCGCGTCCCTGGCATCCTGGGGATCGAGGATGCCCTTGATGATCATCGGTCCTTGCCAGAAATCGCGTATCCACTCCAGGTCACTCCAGCTGATCGACGGGTCGAAATTATTCGCCAGCCAGCCCATGTAATCCTCCAGGGTCACGGCCTTGCCGAGGTATCTGGAAATGTTGCCCAGATCATGGGGACGGCCCATGAGGCCGACGTTGAAAGCCCAGTCGGGCCGGGTCATGGCTTGCAGCATGCGCCGTGTCGAAGCATACGGGCCGGACATCCCCGAATGCGCATCGCGATAACGCGCGCCGGGCGTTGGCATGTCCACGGTGAATACCAGGTTCTTCACGCCGGCCGCCTTGGCTCGCTCGAGGGCGTTTTTCATGAAACCGCGGTCCTTGAGCACGTACAGCTGAAACCAGATCGGTTGCTGGCTCTGGGCGACGACTTCCTCGATCGAACACACCGATACCGTCGAAAGGCACAAGGGGATGCCTTTGTTTTGCGCAGCCCTGACGGCCTGGACTTCACCCCGGCGGGCAAACATGCCCGTCAGGCCGACCGGCGCCAACACGATTGGCATTGCGAGTTTCTGTTCGAACAGGGTGGTCTCCAGGCTCAGGGTCTCGACGTTTTTCAGGATCCGCTGGCGCAGGCTGATGCCGCTAAGATCGGCGCTGTTGGCCCGCAACGTATGCTCCGCATAGGCCCCGCCGTCGATGTAATCGAACAAAAAGCGCGGGAGTTTGCGCCGCGCCGCCTCGCGATAGTCGGATGCAGATGAAATGATCATGAAGACGCTGCCTCGGTCTGGTGATTGCGATGACCCATGTGCTCAGGTTAACGAAAACGCCCCGCGTGTGCGGGGCGTTTTTTCGTCTGCTGTCAGTTGGTGTCCAGGTCGACGTTTTTCGTCTCACGCAAACAGATCAAGCCGACCACCAGGCTCACCCCGGTGATCAGCACCGGGTACCAGAGCCCGTAGAAAATATCCCCGGTGTACACCACCAGCGCAAACGACACCGTCGGCAGGAAGCCACCGAACCAGCCGTTGCCGATGTGATAGGGCAGGGACATCGAGGTGTAGCGGATGCGCGTCGGGAACAGCTCGACCATCAGCGCTGCCAGCGGGCCGTAGCACATGGCGGAGATGATGATCAGCCCGACGATCAATGCCACGATCATTGGCTTGTTGATCAGCTGGGTGTCTGCCTGTGACGGATAACCGGCCAGGGTGATCGCACCGCGCAGGGCGGCTTCGTCGTAGCCGTCGATCTTCACGTCGCCGACGCTGACCTGCACGGCGCTGCCAGCGGGGGCTGCGGCGCTGCTGTAGGGCAGCCCTTGCTTGACGAGGAAGGTCTTGACCTTGTCGCATGGGCTGTCGAATTTCGCTTTGCCCACTGGATCGAACTGGAAGGTGCAGGTGGCCGGGTCGGCCAGCACGGTGATCGGCGCCTGTTGGCTGGCCAGGTCAATGGCGGGGTTGGCATAGTGCGCCAGGGATTTGAAGATCGGGAAGTACAGGACCGTGGCCAGCAGCAGTCCAAGCATCAGCACCGGTTTGCGCCCGACCTTGTCCGACAGCCAGCCGAAGAAGATGAAGAACGGCGCGCCGATGATCACGCTGATGATCAGCAGGCTGTTGGCCAGGGCCGGGTCCATTTTCAGGAACTGGGTGAGGAAGAACAGCACATAGAATTGCGCCGCGTAGAAGGTGACGGCCTGACCGGCGTTGATGCTGAACAGGGCAATCAGCACCACCTTGAGGTTTTCCCATTTGCCGAAGGAGTCACGAATCGGCTGCTTGCACAGCTTGCCTTCCTCTTTCATTTTCACGAATGAGGGGGACTCGTGCAGACTCAGGCGAATCCAGGTGGAAATCCCCAGCAGCACGATGGAAAACAGGAACGGAATCCGCCAGCCCCAGACTTCAAACTGGTCGCCGGTGAAATAGCGGCAACCCAGTACCACCAGCAGCGACAGCAGCAGGCCGAGGGTTGCGGTGGACTGGATCCAGCTGGTGTGGAAGCCGCGCTTGCCGATCGGTGCGTGTTCCGCCACGTAGGTAGCCGCCCCCCCATATTCACCGCCCAGGGCCAGGCCCTGGAGCATGCGCAGCACCACCAGGATGATGGGCGCGGCAATGCCGATACTGGCGTAGGTGGGCAACAGGCCGACGCAGAAGGTCGCCACGCCCATCAGCACGATCGTCGCCAGGAAGGTGTACTTGCGCCCGATCATGTCGCCCAGTCGGCCGAACACCAGCGCGCCGAACGGCCGCACGATGAAGCCTGCCGCGAAGGCCATCAGGGCAAAGATGAACGCCGTGGTGTCATTGACCCCCGAGAAAAACTGCTTGCTGATCACTGCGGCGAGCGCGCCGTAGAGGAAAAAGTCGTACCACTCGAAGACCGTTCCAAGTGACGAGGCGAAGATGACCTTGCGGGTGTCGTGACCGATCTCGGCGCGGCCCACGGTCTCCAGCGGCTGAACATGTTCTGACATATCGGTATCCCTTACAGTGATTGTTTTTTTTGTTCCACTGTCGGCGCCTGCCTTGTGGGCGGGTGCCGGTACTTCGATGTAGGTAGTGCGTGCAGGCCCCGCCGCCGTAGGAGCTGCCGAAGGCTGCGATCTTTTGATGTTGCTTTTCAAGATCAAAAGATCGCAGCCTCCGGCAGCTCCTACGGGGGGGCGCGGGGGTTTCAGGTGGTGGTGACCCGTTCCTTTGGCGTGGTGGTGCTCCTTAAGGTTGGATTGAGGATCAATTCAGCGGCCTTTTCCGCAATCATCAGCGTAGGCGAACAGGTGTTGCCCGAGGTAATTCTTGGCATGATCGAAGCGTCGGCAATCCGCAGACCGGGGATGCCGTGGACTTTGAGCTGCGCGTCGACCACCGCGTCCCGATCGTTGCCCATGCGGCAGGTACCCACCGGGTGAAAAATCGTCGTGCCGATGCGCGCGGCCGCTTCGTGCAGTTCTTCCTCGCTTTGCAAACTGTCCCCGGGCAGATATTCCACCGGGTTGAAGCGGGCGAGGGCGGGTGCCGACACGATGCGCCGGGTCAGGCGAATGGCATCCGCCGCGACCCGCAGGTCTTGCGGATGACTCAGGTAGTTGGGCTGGATCAGTGGCGCGTCCTGGGCATTGGCGCTGCGGATTTCCACGCGACCACGACTTTGGGGGCGCAAATCACACACCGACGCAGTGAAGGCGGGAAAGGCATGCAACGGCTCGCCGAAGCGCTCCAGCGACAGCGGCTGCACGTGGTACTCGAGGTTGGCCGAGGTCTGCTCCGGCCCCGACCGGGCAAAAGCGCCCAACTGGCTCGGCGCCATCGACAGCGGCCCGCTGCGGTTGTAAAGGTAACGCAGGCCCATGCCCATCTTGCCCCACACGCTGCCGGCGATCTGGTTCAGGGTGCGGGCATTTTCCAGCTTGTAGATCAGCCGCAGTTGCAGGTGATCCTGCAGGTTGCCGCCAACCCCCGGTAGTTCATGGGCCACACCGATGCCGAGTGATTGCAGGAGTGGGCGAGGGCCGATGCCCGAGCGTTGCAGGATACTTGGCGAGCCGACGGCGCCTGCGCACAGGATGATCTCCTGGCGAGCCCTGAATGTTCTCGGTTGGCCCTGGCAGCGGCTGATGACCGCCGAGGCGCGGCCATTGTCCAGTTGTACGCGATCAACTTCGACGTCAGTCAGTACCGTGAGATTGGGCCGGTGCCGCACGGGCTTGAGAAACGCCTTGGCCGCATTCCAGCGAACCCCGGCTTTCTGGTTGACCTGGAAATACCCGCAGCCTTCGTTGTCGCCCTTGTTGAAGTCATCGACGCTGGCAATTCCGCTCTGTTCGGCGGCGCTACGGAACGCGTCCAGAATCGGCCAGGACAGGCGCTGGCGTTCGATCCGCCATTCCCCGGCAGCGCCATGAAACTGCGAGTCGCCGGCAAAGTGGTCTTCACTTTTCCTGAACAGCGGCAACACCTGGTCCCAACCCCAGCCGGGGTTGCCGTCGGCGGCCCAGCTGTCGTAATCGCCCGCCTGGCCGCGCATGTAGATCATGCCGTTGATCGAGGAGCAGCCGCCCAGCACCTTGCCCCGTGGATAGCTCAGGGCGCGCCCTTGCAGCCCGGCTTGCGCTTCGGTCTTGAAGCACCAGTCGGTACGCGGGTTGCCGATGCAGAACAGGTAACCCACCGGAATGTGAATCCACGCATAGTTATCGCGCCCGCCCGCTTCGAGCAGCAACACCCGATGCTGCGGGTTGGCCGAGAGTCGATTGGCCAGCAAACAACCGGCCGGACCGGCCCCGACCACTACATAGTCGTATTCATCAAGGGAAGTCGACATCCCTGACCTCGTATTGTTGTTCTTGTTGTCAGACATCCTAGTTGTTAGCTTTCGTTTAAAGAATGTTAATTTTTGCGCAGCCGCTGTGCGTTTTTAAACAGTGCGGCCTTGGGGACGATCGATGTTCGACTGGAATGACCTGCGGTTTTTTCTTGAACTCCAGCGCAGCGGGCGCTTGCTCACCGCCGCGCGTCGTTTGAACACCACCCATGCCACCGTCGCCCGGCATATCGAAGCCATCGAAAAAAGCCTGGGGACCGCGCTGTTCGTCCAGCATGCCCAGGGTTACCAGATGACGCCTGCTGGCGAAGCGCTGCTCAAACACGCCGAGGCCATGGAAAACGTCGCGTTGCTGGCCCAGGAAGAAATGACCCAATCGACGGCGCCCCTTGGCAAGATCCGCGTGGGTGTCACCGAAGGGCTGGGCATCATGTTTCTCGCCAGCCGCATGAGTGACCTCTTCGAGCGTTACCCCGGTCTGGAAGTGGAGCTGGTCGCGGTGCCGCGTTTTGTCAGCATCCTCAACCGCGAAGCCGAAATCAGCATCCACCTGGAACGGCCGGCGGCCGACATGCTGGTCACCCGCAAGCTCACGGACTACCGCCTGGCGCTCTATGCCAGCCAGGACTACCTGAATCGTGCGCCCCCGCTGCGCAGCCGTGAAGACCTAGGCCGGCATGCGTGGATCGGCTATGTCGACGACCTGCTGTTCAGCCAGGAACTGATGTTTCTCAACAGTTTCTGCCGCAACCCCCAGGTGGTGTTCCACAGCACCAGCGTCATCGCCCAGCAGCAGGCGGCACGCTCGGGGCTGGGGATCGCGGTGCTGCCTTGCTACATGGCCAGTGCCGACCCGGGATTGGTGGCGCTACTGCCGGATGAAAGCCTTCTGCGCAGCTACTGGATCAGCACCCGCCGCGAGCTGCACAAGTCGGTGCGGCTGCGGGTGTTGTGGGACTACGTGGTGGCGTTGTGTGAGAGCGAGCAGGGCCTGTTGCTGGGCACGGATCAAGCTGCACTGTAGGAGCGAGCTTGCTCGCGATGGTCTTAAGGTCGCGGCGGGTAACCTGTTGCCCCGCCTTATCGTGTACCTCCATCGCGAACAAGGGATTGGTGTTTCACGGCAGGATCTCGAAGGCCGTTGTGGCCAACCGCTCGCCGTTCACCATCACATGCACCGCGTGCTTGCCCGCGTAATGGCGGCGGGTGGTGAGCTCCTTGATCTGCTGGCTGCGCGCTACTCGTTCGCAAGCCTTGCCCGGCAGGGTCAGCGCCTTGAGCTTGAACACCTTCGCCGAGGTGCTGCCATTGCCCTTGACGTAGTCGATCGCATAATCGATCACCAGCCGCTGGCCGTGCTCGACCGTGGATTGCACGGCAAACGACAGAGTGATCTTCTCACCAAGCTTAATGACTGGAGGCTCAACCCGAACGTCCGTGATCTGGACCTCGGCCTTGCCGCCTGCGCCGATGATCGCCAGCGCCCGTCGATTGCCTTGCTTGATCAGGCTGCGCAGGGCGTGTTTGGCGATCCAGGCAGTGTGCCGGTTCTCCAGCGACCAGCCCTCGATCAGGTCCAGCACCCAGTCGGGATGCTCCTTGGTGATGTCGTTCAAATGATTGGCCACGGACTTGCGCACGTACAGGCTGTCGTCGGCCTTGAGGTTGTCGAGGATCGCCGCGGCCAGGCCCGGATCAGCCTGAATCCGCTCCAGCCGGAAAGACCAGGGCAGTCGCGGCCGGCTGCCTTCGCTCGCCAGGCGGCGGACGTGTTCGTTGTCATCCAGCGACCACTGGTGCATGACCGCCAGGGTGCGCTCGAAATCGCTGCGCAGGAAATATCGGATTGCAAACTCCGATGAACCGAACGTGGTGAAGTATTTGAGGGCGGCCATCGACTCTTCGAACGCATGGCTGCCGTAGGTCGCGACATAATGCGGCAATGAAATGCTGACGAAACCGCTGTTCAACCGAGGCGCCAAGGCCCGCAGCACGCCGAGGGTTTCCTCGTAGCTCAACGGCAGCACCGCATACAGACATTCACTGACCCGGGCCATGCGCTGCATGATCGACAATTCGGCGAGGCCTTCGTTGGCCATCTTCATGAATGCCTTGGCATTGAACTCGGGATACACCGCGCTCATCTCGGTCGCGATGTGCCGGAGGCGCTCGGCGTTGAAGATTTCCTTGAGCGCAGGAGCGGGTTGATCAGCAGCCATTGTGGGTTCCTTTGAATTCATTACTTATCTGAATCTGCCGCGGCATCGTTCATCGTCGAGACGCCACCCGGAGCAACCAGAGGCGGCGCAGACAATGCACTGCTCCCATGTGGGAGCGAGCCTGCTCGCGATAGCGGTCTTCCACACAACAACAACTCAAACCTTACCCAATTTCTCCTCTTCCAGCTGATCCGACTCAAACAGCTTCGCCAATTCCGCCCTGGCTTCCTGCGCCGTCTGCAGCACTTTGGCCTCATCGTCATAAATCGCATGCTGGGCTTCCAGCACCTGTTCATCGTGATGCTTGAAGCGTTTGATGCGGGCGTCGGCCTGGGCCTGGGTCAGGCCCAACCCTACCAGCGTGCGGCGGCTCATTTCCAGGCTCGAATAGTAGGTTTCCCGAATCGCCTCGGCTCCCAGGTCCACCAGGCGGTGCACATGCTGGCGGTTACGGGCGCGGGCGATGATCTTGATGTGCGGGTAGAGCTTGTGCACCACCTCGGCAGTCTTGATGTTGGCGTCGGGGTCATCGGTGGCAATCACAAAGTATTCCGCCTGTTCGACCTTGGCGGCGCTGAGGATTTCCGGGCGCATAGGGTTGCCGTAGAACACCGGCACGCCGCCAAAACTGCGAGACAATTCGATGGTTTCCACTGAAGTGTCGAGGGCGACGAACTTGATGTTCTGCGCCCGCAGGATCCGCGCAACGATCTGCCCCATGCGGCCCATGCCGGCGATCACCACTCGCGGGGCGTCGGTGTCGATCTCACGAAACTTCTCCGGCACCACCACCGGCTGCACCTTCGGGCTCACCAGGCGTGCGCACACCAGCAACAGCAGCGGCGTCACGGCCATGGACAAGGTGATGGTCAACACCAGCAAATCGTAAAGGCGCGGCTCGAACAGGCCCTGGTCGCGGCCGATCTTGAACACGACAAAGGCGAATTCACCGCCCGCCGCCAGCACGATACCCAGGCGAATCGCACTGACCTTGCCCAGGCCGCCGGCCAGCCGCCCGACAACAAACAGCAGCGGCAACTTGATGGCGATCAGCAACAGGGTCAGGCCCAGCACGGTGATCGGTGCACTCAGCAGCAGGCTCAGGTTGGCGCCCATGCCGACGCTGATGAAAAACAGGCCCAACAGCAAACCCTTGAACGGTTCGATCTGCGCTTCCAGTTCATGACGGTACTCGGAGTCCGCCAGCAGCAGCCCGGCGAGAAACGCCCCCAGGGCCATCGACACGCCCACCAGGTCCATCAGCCACGCCGTGCCGATCACCACCAGCAACGCGGTGGCGGTGGACACTTCCGGCAGCCCCGTCCTGGCCACCACGCGAAACACCGGCCGCAACAGGTAGCGCCCGCCGATCACCACCACGGCGATACTGCCGAGCACCCGCAACCCATGATTGACATCTTCGGCTGCAGTGGAGGTGTGGTCGCCTCCCGCCAGCAGCGGCACCATGGCGATCAGCGGGATCGCCGCGATGTCCTGGAACAGCAGGATCGCAAAGGCCAGTCGGCCGTGGGGGCTGGTCAGTTCCTTGCGCTCGGCGAGGCTCTGCAGGCCGAAGGCGGTGGATGACAGGGCGAGGCCCAGACCCAGCACGATGGCACTGTTGAGCGGCTGGCCGAACATGAACAAGGCGGTCACGCCAATCACCGACCCGGTCAGCAGGACCTGTGCAAGGCCGACGCCAAACACGGATTTGCGCATCACCCACAACCGTCTCGGTGATAATTCCAGCCCAATGATGAACAACAGCAACACCACGCCGAGCTCGGAAATATGGCTGACGCTCTGTGGATTGCCGATCAGGCCCAGCACCGACGGGCCAATGATCACTCCCGCAAACAGATAGCCCAGCACCGCGCCCAGTTGCAGGCGCTTGGCCAGGGGCACGGTCAGCACCGCCGCAAACAGAAAGACGACAGCGGCTTGCAACAAATTGCCTTCATGGGGCATGGCTTACTCCAGAACTCGGTACGGCGGGGGCGACAAGGATAAAGCCTGTAACCGGATGCGTCAGCCATGGGCCGGCATGATTGTATGAATGCAGCCTGTTTGCCGGCCTTGGCGAATCGTTGCGTCCTGAGTGAATGATTTTCTCCGCCCGTAGTCGGAGTTCAGGTATTACGACATTTCTGGAGGATCAACCATGAACAGCAAAACCCTCATCGCCGCCCTGGCCATTGCCGCCGGCGTTGCCGGAATCAGTCCCATCGTTCAAGCGGCTGACTCACCTGAAAAAACCGTGCAGCCAAGTGCTACCAATACCCGTGAACTGAATGTCAATGACCGCGCCCCGGATATTTATCAGCGCCCTGAAAAAGCGCTGAAAAACTGGAAAGCTAAAGGCCTGAAAGCCCCTGTAGAGCAAGCTCAGTGGGTGCAGGTGCATGACAAGTACATGATGGTGATGATCACCAACGGTACGATCGTCGATATCACGCCGGTGGAAAAATAAACGCCCGGTCATGCGGTGAAGTTTCGGCAATGCGGGATAAAGGCTGCTTCTGAAGCCCCTTGCCAGGCAACCGGAGGTTGAGTTGCCAGCCTTCGGCTGACTTAAAACACTTCGCCCTTGTCCCACAGATGTACCAGATCTCCAGGTGCCTGGTCTTCAGGCACTTTCATCACCATCCGGTCATCCTGCTCGCCGCTACGATAGAGCACTTCGATTTCATAAAAGCGCTGATCACCCTGGCCTGCTGCCTGTTCGGTGTAGGGCAGGCAGCCTTCCAGCACGCTGCAGATGCGCGAGCGCTGCTCGATGTCGCATTGCGCGAAGTCGATGCTGCGCGGGCGTGTCAGGGCATGGATGGCGGCGACGCCGCCCTGGCGGGAAAGGTGGACGACGGCATCATCGCCCAAGGTTGGCAGGGTTTTCATAATGACTCCCGATTCGGTTCTACACCCACATCAGCCCAGGCCTGCGCCACCGCGAACTGTTCGTCCGCGCCAAAGCGCTTGAGCGCCTGCTCAATGGTCAGCGCGGCAAACTCACTGAATGACGCTTGCGTGCCCAGGCGCGGGTCGCACAACGTGTCGTACCAGATATGGCCGGCTTTCTGCCAGGCGAATCCGCCCAGCGCCTGGGCCGCCAGGTAAAACGCCCGGTTGGGGATGCCGGAATTGATGTGCACGCCGCCATTGTCTTCCTCGGTGACGACAAAATTGCGCATGTGCCCGGGTTGCGGGTCTTTGCCGAGCAGCGGGTCGTCATAAGCGGTGCCGGGGTGGGCCATTGAGCGCAGGCCGTCGCCTTTGATCTGTGGCGCGAGCAGGTCGGCGCCGATCAACCAGTCAGCCTCTTCGGCGGTCTGGCCCAGTACATGCTGCTTGATCAATACACCGAACACGTCCGATATCGATTCATTGAGCGCCCCGGACTGATCGGCGTAAAGGAGCCCGGCTTCACTTTCGATCACGCCGTGGGTCAATTCGTGGCCGATCACATCCAGGGAGCGAGTGAAGCGCTCGAAGATTTCGCCATCGCCGTCGCCGAACACCATCTGCGCACCGTTCCAGAACGCATTCTCGTACTCCTGCCCGTAATGCACGGTGCCAATCAGGGCAAAACCCTGATTGTCGATCGAGTCGCGGCCATGCACTTTCCAGAAGAAATCATAGCTCGCCCCCAAGGCGTCATAGGCTTCGTCGACCGCTGGGTCACCTGTCGCCGGCTGGCCCTCAACGCGCACCGGCATCCCCGGCAGGAGCATCTTGCCCTGGGCGTCATGGATACTGCGCTCGGCCAAGCCGGGCCGAGTGGACGGTGGCAGCAAGGTGGTCGCAGGCGGGCGCGTTGGCGGGCGAGGAGTGTGGCGCAGCGTACGCACGTGGGTGAGGGTGCTCTGCGCACTGGAACGCTGCCGCTCGGAGCCGCGGGCGATGATGCGGTTGAGGATATAGGGCGGAATGAAACTGTGCGGTGAGTCGGTCATCAGAGCGTCCTTTCCTGAGTACGGAGTCGATACTCATGTGGACGGACGGTTGCCGTTTCAGTTCCATGGATTGCCAACCACGCCGAATTCTGCGACAACGCCCTGATTAACCGCTAGCGAGCAAGATTCATGAACGACGAATTACAGATCATTGACCTGTTGCCAGGCGACGGCAAGGCGGCGGTCAAGGGCGCCCTGATCACCACTCAATACCGCGGCTGGCTGGAAGACGGCACGGAGTTTGATTCATCCTACAGCCGGGGCAAACCGTTTCAGTGCGTGATTGGCACGGGTCGAGTCATCAAGGGCTGGGATCAGGGAATCCTCGGCATGCAGGTGGGCGGCAAGCGTAAATTGCTGGTGCCGGCGCATCTGGCTTATGGCGAGCGGACCATGGGCGCGATTACGCCGAATTCGAACCTGATTTTCGAGATCGAATTGCTGGAAGTACTGACCCGGGACGATTGAGCGCTGGCCGCGTGTTCAACTCTGTAGGAGCTGCCGAGTGCAACGAGGCTGCGATCTTTTGACCTTCTCTGATCCCTCCAAAAATCGGACCAAGGGCTGTTTAACAACTTGAACCCCGAACAGCGACCCTATACTGTATATCCAAACAGTTAGCGGCGTGCCCCCCATGGAACTCATCGACAAACTCAGCATTCTCGCCGACGCCGCCAAATACGATGCGTCCTGCGCCAGCAGCGGTGCGCCCAAGCGCAGTTCCGAGGGCAAAAGCGGCCTCGGGGCTAGCAATGGCATGGGCATCTGTCACAGCTATACCCCCGACGGGCGCTGTGTGTCGTTGCTGAAGATCCTGCTGACCAACTTCTGCCTCTATGACTGCCAGTACTGCGTCAACCGCCGCTCCAGCGACGTGCCAAGGGCGCGGTTCACGCCGGAAGAAGTAGTGACGCTGACTATGGACTTCTATCGTCGTAACTGCGTCAGTGGGTTGTTCCTGAGCTCCGGGATCATTCGTTCGGCGGATTACACCATGGAGCAGTTGATTCGGGTGGCGCGGCTGTTGCGTGAAGAGCATGAGTTTCGCGGGTATATCCATCTCAAGACGATTCCCGAGGCCGATCCGGCGCTGATCGAGCAAGCGGGGCGCTATGCCGACCGGCTGAGCGTCAATATCGAGTTGCCCACGGACGCCAGCTTGCAAACCCTGGCACCGGAAAAACACATCGGCTCGATCAAAGGCGCGATGCAGACGATCTACACGGGCGTTCAAACCGTTCTCAACGAGCCGCGAGCGCCGAGGTTTGCGCCAGCCGGTCAGAGCACGCAGATGATCGTGGGCGCCGATGACACCGATGACAGCACCATTCTCCACAGCGCCCAGTCGCTGTACGGCAACTTCAAATTGCGCCGGGTCTATTATTCGGCGTTCAGTCCGATCCCCGACAGTCCGAAAAGCGTGCCCCTGGCCGCGCCGCCTTTGATGCGCGAGCACCGGTTGTACCAGGCTGACTTCCTGCTGCGAAGTTATGGCTACACCGCCGGGGAGCTGTTCAAAGGCCCGGGCCACCTGGCGTTGGACATCGACCCTAAATTGGCTTGGGCGCTGGAGAATCGGGATATTTTCCCACTGGACCTCAATCGTGCCGAGGCGTCCCTGATCTCGCGCATTCCCGGCATTGGCCTGCGCACGACCGAGCGTCTGGTGGAACTGCGTCGTCAGCGTCGCATCCGTTACGAAGACCTGGCGCGCATGCGCTGTGTGCTGGCCAAGGCCAAGCCGTTCTTCATCACCAGCGACTACCATCCGCAGCAAGCGGAAGTCACCAGCCATCTGCTGTATCAACAACTGCGCGACCGCCCGCAGCCGCAGCAAATGGGGTTGTGGGGATGATCAATCTCGATTGCGACGACTTGTTCGAGACCTGGCGCCTGCAAGCGCGCTGGCTCCTGAGCCATGAGGTTGATCCAAGCCTGGTGGCGTGGGCCAGCGAAGGCGTGCAGGACCTGTTCGCTAGCGATCACGCGCTGCCCGAATCACAGGGGCCGTTCCTGGCGCGCATTCCGCGAACGCTGCTCGACACCCTCGAACAAGCCGCCCGTTATCGCGGTGACCAGCGCTGGAGCCTGTTGTATGAGGTGCTGTGGCGAGTCAGTCATGGGGATCGCACTGCAATGATGTCCGGGGACAAGCTGGGCAGTGAATTACAGAGAAGAATCAAACAGGTACAGCGTGAGTCTCATCATTTACATGCATTTGTGCGGTTCGTTGAATTGCCCGACTGCGTCGGGCCGCAGTATGTCGCCTGGCATGAGCCCGCCCACGACATTCTGCACAGTGCCAGCGAACATTTCATTGGCCGCATGGGGCGCCATCGCTGGATGATTGCCACGCCCAGGGATGGGGTCTATTACGATGGCGAGCAGTTGAACTACCTGCGTCAATGCCCGGTGCAATGGCAGCAGATGGCGCAGAACGTAGACGATCCGCACGGTGACATGTGGCTGACCTACTACAGCCATATTTTCAACCCGGCGCGGTTGAACCCCAAGGTCATGGAAGGGCACTTGCCCGCCCGATTCTGGAAGAATCTGCCGGAGGGGGCGTTGATCCCGGGGTTGATCACCCAGGCCCGTACGGGCAAGCAGCAGGATGGCCAGGCCAGCGGGATCAAGGGGCGCCAGGGCAAGCGGATTGGTCAAACCAAGATGGAGTCGTCCCGTGGAACCCCTATGAACCCCTATGAACCCCTATGAACCCCGCATGAGCCCCGTAGGAGCTGCGGAGTGAAACGAGGCTGCGATCTTTTGATCTTGTTTTCTGAAAAAGCCAGATCAAAAGATCGCAGCCTCGTTTCACTCGCCAGCTCCTACAGATCTATCCAAATCTGTTATAGCCCAGGCAAAAAAAGCCCCCCATTGCGCCAGCAATGGGGGGCCGGGGTGTCGCGAGCGTCAGGTCAGACCTTGACGATCCAGCCAGCGGGCGCTTCGATATCGCCGGTTTGTACACCCGTCAGCTCCTTGTAGAGCTTCTGGGTAACCGGACCAACCTCGGTTTCGCTGTGGAATACATGCAGATGATCGTTGTAGCTGATGCCGCCGATCGGCGTGATGACCGCCGCAGTACCGCAAGCGCCGGCTTCCTTGAAGTCCGACAGCTTGTCGATCAACACGTCGCCTTCAATCACTTCCATGCCCAAGCGCGATTTGGCCAGTTCGATCAGCGACAGACGGGTGATGCCCGGCAGCACCGACGGCGAGTTCGGCGTGACGAACTTGTTGTCGTGGGTGATCCCGAAGAAGTTGGCCGAGCCGACTTCTTCGATTTTCGTGTGGGTCATCGGATCCAGGTAGATGCAGTCGGCGAAGTGGGCTTTCTTCGCCTGGGAACCTGGCATCAGGCTGGCCGCGTAGTTGCCACCGACCTTGGCCGCACCGGTGCCTTGTGGGGCCGCGCGGTCATAGCTGGAGATCAGGAAGTTATGCGGCGTCAGGCCACCCTTGAAGTAGGCACCGACCGGAATGCAGAAAATCGAGAAGATGAACTCCGGCGCAGTACGCACGCCGATGTTGTCACCTACGCCGATCACGAACGGGCGCAGGTACAGCGCGCCACCGGTACCGTAAGGCGGGATGAAACGCTCGTTGGCACGAACCACTTCCTTGCAGGCTTCGATGAACTGCTCGGTTTCGACGAACGGCATCAGCAGGCGCGCACAGCTGCGTTGCATGCGCAGGGCGTTCTGGTCAGGGCGGAACAGGTTGATCGAGCCATCCTTGCAACGATAGGCCTTCATGCCTTCGAAGCATTGCTGGCCATAGTGAAGGGCCGTGGAGCCTTCGCTGATGTGCAGCACGTTGTCTTCGGTCAGGGTGCCTTTGTCCCACTCGCCGTTACGCCAGTACGAGAGATAGCGCTTGTCTGTCTTGATGTAATCAAAACCCAGCTTGTCCCAATTGATGCTTTCGTTACCCATGACACCCTCTATCACTGAACAACCGCCAAAGCGGTTCAAGGCTTCTGACGTTTTTTGGATGGGGACAACAATACTTCATTCCGGGCCTGTTTCGCAGCCCGGACTATCGGATGACAGGCAGATAAATCGAGTTGGCCTAAAGAAATCGCCAGCGGGCTAGCTTCCACAGGAGAACGCATTCCAAATGTGGGAGCTAGCCTGTTGGCGATGGGGCCATTTCTGTCGCCATCCATTGTTCTGAACTACAGATGCAACGCATGCCCCAGAGCACGCAACGCCGCTTCCTGCACCGCCTCTCCCAAGGTCGGGTGCGCATGGATGGTGCCGGCAATGTCTTCCAGGCGAGCGCCCATTTCCAGGCTCTGGCCGAACGCTGTCGATAACTCCGAAACCCCGACGCCGACCGCCTGCCAGCCGACAATCACATGATTGTCCCGACGCGCCACGACCCGCACGAAGCCGCTTTTCGATTCCAGTGTCATTGCCCGGCCATTGGCCGCGAACGGGAAGCTGGAAACGATACAGTCCAGCCCGGCAGCCTTGGCGTCGTCCGGGGTCTTGCCGACCACCACCAGCTCCGGGTCGGTGAAGCACACGGCAGCAATGGCGGTCGGGTTGAACTCGCGGGATTTGCCGCTGATCAGCTCGGCGACCATTTCGCCCTGGGCCATGGCGCGGTGCGCGAGCATTGGTTCGCCACTCAGGTCGCCGATGGCGTACACGTTGCGCATGCTGGTCTGGCAGCGGCCGTCGATTTTGATCGCTGCACCGTTCATGTCCAGGTTCAGGGCCTCAAGGTTCCAGCCCTGGGTGTTGGGTTTGCGACCGACGGCCACCAGCACCTGATCCATTTCCAGATTCAGCGTGTCGCCCCCCGGCTCAAGAACCTGGAGGGTATTGCTAGAAGAATCAAAGCCTTGGACGCTATGCTTCAAGTAAAGCTTCACGCCCAGCTTTTTCAGCTCGTCATGCACAGGCTGGGTCAGTTCGGCATCGTAAGCCGGCAGAATGCGCTCCTGCGCCTCGACCACGCTCACGTCAGCGCCCAGTTTGCGATAGGCAATCCCCAGCTCCAGGCCGATATAACCTCCGCCAACGACGATCAGGCGCTTGGGCACCGAGGTCGGCGCCAGGGCTTCAGTCGAGCTGATGATCGGACCGCCAATCGGCAGTATCGGCAGGTTCACGGTTGTGGAGCCGGTGGCCAGCACCAGATGCTCGCACTGGATTCGCGTGTCGCCGACCTCGACGGTTTTGCCGTCGATGACCTTGGCCCAGCCCTGAATGACCTGGACCTTGTGCTTTTTCAGCAACGCGGCAACGCCAGTGGTCAGGCGATCAACGATACCGTCCTTCCACTCGACGCTCTTGCCGATGTCCAGGGTGGGGGCCGCCACGCTGATCCCCAAGGCCGAGTGCTGGCTGTGGTGGCGGGTCTGGTGAAACTGCTCGGCGACGTGAATCAGTGCCTTGGACGGAATGCAGCCAATGTTCAGGCAGGTGCCGCCCAGGGATTGGCCTTCCACCAGGATGGTCGGGATGCCCAACTGGCCGGCACGGATCGCGGTCACGTAACCGCCAGGGCCGCCGCCGATGATCAGCAGCGTGGTGTTCAAAGTCTGATGCATGACCTACTCCACAAACAGGGTGGCGGGTTGTTCGAGCAAGCCGCGAACGGCCTGGATAAACTGCGCCGCGTCCATGCCATCGACCACGCGGTGATCGAAGGAGCTGGAGAGGTTCATCATCTTGCGGATCACGATCTGGCCTTTGACGACCATCGGGCGCTCGACAATTTTGTTCACGCCGACAATGGCCACTTCCGGCAGGTTCAGCACCGGCGTGCTGACGATACCGCCCAACGCGCCAAGGCTGGTCAGGGTAATGCTCGAGCCGGACAGCTCGTCGCGGCTGGCCTTGCCATTACGTGCAGCGCTGGCCAGGCGCGAGATTTCTGCGGCGTTGTCCCACAGGCTGCGGGCTTCGGCGTGACGCACCACCGGCACCATCAAGCCGATGTCGGCCTGGGTGGCGATGCCTACATGCACGGCACCAAGGCGGGTGATGACCTGGGCTTCGTCGTCGTAGCGGGCGTTGATCTGGGGGAAATCATGCAGGGCAACCACCAGGGCGCGGACCAGGAACGGCAGCAGGGTCAGCTTGCCGCGGGTCGCGCCGTGTTTTTCGTTCAGGTGCACGCGAAGTTCTTCCACGGCCGTGACGTCGATTTCCTCGACATAACTGAAATGGGCGGCGCGCTGGGTGGCGTCCTGCATGCGCTGGGCAATCTTGCGGCGCATGCCGATCACCGGGATTTGCTCTTCGTCGTTACGCGGCGCGTACGCGGCGGTGGCGCTCGATGCGCTCGACTGACCTTGCGCCAGGTAGGCGTCGAGGTCTTCGTGCAGCACCCGACCGGCAGGGCCGGTGCCACGCACCAGACGCAGCTGGATGCCCAGATCAAGCGCATGTTTGCGCACGGCCGGAGAGGCCAGCGGGCGTTCATCGGCCTCGCGAGCGACTATCGGGCCCTGGCAAACAGCTGCTCGTGACGGCGCAGCGGCGACCGGTTTGTGTGCTACAGCGGCTTCGACTTTCGGTGCCGGTGCTTCTTTTACAGCGGCAACCACCGGCTGGGCCGACTCTTTGACGTTGCCGGCGCCTTCGACCTCAATGCTGATCAGGACGCTGCCGACCGCCATGACTTCCCCGGGCACGCCGCCCAGTGAAATCACCTTGCCATGAACCGGCGATGGAATATCAACCATCGCCTTGTCGGTCATGACATCGGCCAGCACCTGGTCCTCGACGACCAGGTCACCGACCTTGACGTGCCATACCGACAATTCCACTTCTGCAATGCCTTCGCCAATGTCCGGCATCTTGATAACGTGCGTGCCCATTCAGACCTCCATAACCCGATGCAAAGCCGCGCCCACTCGGGTCGGGCCAGGGAAATACGCCCACTCTTGCGCGTGCGGGTAGGGGGTGTCCCAACCGGTGACGCGCTCGATGGGCGCTTCCAGGTAGTGGAAGCAGTGTTCCTGCACCAGGGCGGCCAGTTCGGCGCCGAAACCGCAAGTGCGGGTCGCTTCGTGAACGATCACGCAACGTCCGGTCTTCTTCACCGATTTGACGATGGTTTCCAGGTCCAGCGGCCACAGGCTGCGCAGGTCGATGACTTCAGCGTCGATGCCGGTTTCTTCCGCGGCAACTTGCGACACATAGACCGTGGTGCCGTAGGTCAGGATGGTCACATCCTTGCCCGGACGCGCAATCGCGGCCACGTCCAGCGGTACGGTGTAGTAGCCATCCGGCACTTGCGCCGACGGGTGTTTCGACCAAGGGGTTACGGGGCGGTCGTGATGCCCGTCGAACGGGCCGTTGTACAGGCGCTTAGGCTCCAGGAAGATCACCGGGTCATCGTTCTCGATAGACGCGATCAGCAGGCCCTTGGCGTCGTAGGGGTTGGACGGCATCACCGTGCGCAAGCCGCAGACCTGGGTGAACATCGCCTCGATGCTCTGGCTGTGGGTCTGGCCACCGTAGATGCCACCGCCGCAAGGCATGCGCAGGGTCATCGGAGCGGTGAATTCGCCCGCCGAGCGATAGCGCAGGCGCGCCGCTTCGGAAATGATCTGGTCGGAGGCCGGGTAAACGTAATCGGCAAACTGGATTTCTGCCACCGGGCGCAGGCCATAGGCACCCATGCCGACGGCTACGCCGACGATGCCACTTTCGGAAATCGGCGCGTCGAACACCCGCGAGGTGCCGTATTTGGTTTGCAGGCCTTCGGTGCAACGGAACACGCCGCCGAAGTAGCCCACGTCCTGGCCGAAGACCACGACGTTGTCATCACGTTCAAGCATCACATCCATGGCCGAGCGCAGGGCCTGGATCATGGTCATGGTGGTCGTGGTCATGGCGGTTTCCAGCTCGATATTGTTGTTGTGATCGTTCATGTCAGATCCCCAACTCCTGACGCTGGCGCTTCAAGTGCTCCGGCATCTCTTTGTAGACATCCTCGAACATGGTCGCGGCGCTCGGAATCTGGCCTCCGGCGAGGGTGCCGTACTTCTCGGCTTCTTTCTGCGCGGCAATGACTTCGGCTTCCAGTTCGGCGCTGACGGCGACGTGTTCCTCTTCGGACCACTGGCCGATCTTGATCAGGTGCTGTTTGAGGCGCGCAATCGGGTCGCCCAACGGGAAGCAGCTCCAGTCGTCGGCAGGACGGTATTTGGATGGATCATCGGAGGTGGAGTGCGGGCCGGCGCGGTAGGTGACCCATTCGATCATGGTCGGGCCAAGGTTGCGGCGGGCGCGTTCGGCGGCCCAGGCAGAAGCGGCGTAGACCGCGACGAAATCGTTGCCATCGACCCGCAGGGAGGCAATGCCGCAACCCACGCCACGACCGGCGAATGTCGTGGCTTCACCACCGGCAATCGCCTGGAAAGTCGAGATCGCCCACTGGTTGTTGACCACGTTGAGGATGACCGGTGCACGGTAGACGTGGGCGAAGGTGAGGGCGGTGTGGAAGTCCGACTCAGCGGTGGCGCCGTCGCCGATCCACGCCGAGGCGATTTTGGTGTCGCCCTTGATCGCCGAGGCCATGCCCCAACCCACGCCCTGTACGAACTGGGTGGCGAGGTTGCCGGAAATGGTGAAGAAGCCGTAATCCTTGACCGAGTACATGATCGGCAGTTGGCGTCCCTTGAGCGGGTCGCGCTCGTTGGACAGCAGCTGGCAGATCAGGTCCACCAGCGGCACGTTGCGCGCCATCAGAATGCTCTGCTGGCGATACGTCGGGAAGCACATGTCATCGACATTCAGCGCCAGGGCCTGGCCGCTGCCGATGGCTTCTTCGCCAAGGCTTTGCATGTAGAACGACATTTTCTTTTGACGCTGGGCAACCACCATGCGGTTGTCATAGATGCGCGTCTTGAGCATGGCGCGCATGCCTGTGCGCAGGATCTCGGACGGTACGCCTTCAGCCCATGGACCCAGGGCATTGCCCTGGTCATCGAGCACGCGAATCAGGCCCTTGGCCAGGTCTGCGGTGTCGGCCGGTTCAACGTCGATTGGGGGTTTGCGCACCGTGCCGGCATCGGTCAGACGCAGGTAGGAGAAGTCGGTTTTGCAGCCTGGGCGACCCGAAGGTTCGGGCACGTGCAGGCGCAGCGGTTCGTACGCTTGATTCATGGCTTCTACGCTCGATCTTGTGAATTTCTTGTAGTGAGCTGACGGTCATTCTTCGGTGGAAGAAATCTTGTCCTACAACAATCATAGGCCGGCTCAAGAAGAATATTTCTCTCTGTTTCGTTGCGCCGAAGATCATTTGAGGATAAAAAACCTGCATAAACATAAAAAACAGGTGATTTTGTCTCATGCGCAAACTGGACCGTACCGACATCGGCATTCTCAACAGCCTTCAGGAGAATGCGCGCATCACCAACGCCGACCTCGCGCGCTCGGTCAACCTGTCGCCCACCCCGTGCTTTAACCGGGTCAAGGCGATGGAAGAATTGGGCCTGATTCGCGAGCAGGTCACGCTGCTGGACGCCGAGCTGCTGGGGTTGCACGTCAACGTGTTCATTCACGTCAGCCTGGAAAAACAGGTGGAGGAGGCGTTGCAGCATTTCGAGGAGGCAATTTCCGATCGCCCGGAAGTGATGGAGTGCTACCTGATGGCCGGCGACCCGGACTATCTGATCCGGGTGCTGGTGCCGACCATTCAGTCGCTGGAGCGTTTCATGATGGATTTTCTGACCAAGGTGCCCGGGGTGGCGAACATCCGCTCCAGCTTTGCGCTCAAGCAGGTGCGCTATAAGACCGCGCTGCCGTTGCCGGCGAACGGGTTGACGCTGGCTACCTGAAGATCAAAAGATCGCAGGCTGCGCCAGCTCCTACATTGAGCCTATGCGCCGCCTCAATCCCGTAGGAGCTGTCGAGAGAAACGAGGCTGCGATCTTTCGCAGTCAAAATGTATTCAGCGGGATTTTCAGGTAACTCACGCCATTGTCTTCAGCCGGCGGCAAATTCCCCGCCCGCACATTCACCTGAATCGCCGGCAGTAACAGGTTCGGCATGCCCAAACCGGCATCGCGCTGGTTGCGCATGGCCACAAACTCGCTTTCGTCGACGCCGTCACGCACATGAATATTGCTTCTGCGCTGCTCCCCAACTGTGGTCACGCAACGAGGCTCGCGGCCCTCTGGCGGGTAATCGTGGCAGACGTACAGATTCACGCTGGCCGGAAACGCCAGCAGCTTGTGAATGGAGGCGAACATCTGGTTGGCATTCCCTCCTGGAAAGTCGCAGCGAGCGGTGCCTACGTCCGGCATAAACAGCGTATCGCCCGCCAGAATCAGCGTGCTGTCGACCAGATAGGCCATGTCCGCCGGGGTGTGCCCGGGCACGTGCAAGGCCGTCGCCTTGAGATTGCCGATCATGAATGACTCGTCCGGTGCAAACAGGTGATCGAACTGCGAGCCATCGACGGCAAACCCGGGCTCCAGGTTGAACAGGCGCTTGAATACGTCCTGGACCTTGCTGATCGACTGGCCAATCGCGATCTTGCCGCCCAGTTCGCGACGCAGGTAGGGCGCCGCTGACAGGTGATCGGCATGGGCGTGGGTTTCCAGCAACCACTGCACCTGCAATTGGTGAGTACGCACAAATGCACTGATGCGATCGGCCTGGACCGTACCGGTGCGACCGGCCGCGGCGTCGTAATCCAGCACCGGGTCGACGATGGCGCAGGCACTGCCATCGCCCTCGTGGATCACGTAGCTCCAGGTCGATGAGGCAGGGTCAAGAAAAGCTTCAATCAGGGCAGGCATGTTGGCCGGTTCTTCGTTGAACAAGCGGTCAGCGTAGATTCATTTGCCCCGGATTGGCCAGCCCCTGGCAATTGGGGGAAGGAAAAATCGCGCCCTGGCTCTATCCTGTACACCATCGATACTGGGCGTTCCCGGTTTTTCATGGATTAAGATTTTTTATGCTACTGGCAATTTTTTTTGGTTGGGTGATGGGCCTGGTCCTTGGGTTGACCGGGGCTGGGGGCGGCATTCTGGCGGTGCCGGCGCTGGTATTGGGGCTCGGCCTGAGCATGACCCAGGCAGCGCCCATTGCCTTATTTGCCGTGGGCAGTGCGGCCGCAGTGGGCGCCATCGACGGTCTGCGCCACGGGCTGGTGCGTTATCGCGCAGCGTTGCTCATTGCGCTGCTGGGGGCGATCTTTTCGCCGGTGGGGATTTTTTTCGCTCATCAGCTTCCGGAAAAGGCCCTGATGATGCTGTTCAGCCTGCTGATGATCATGGTCGCCTGGCGCATGCTGCGTCGCGAGCGCCAGGGCGAGGGGCCGAGCGACCACGGCCATGCCAACTGGGGCCAGAAAAACTGCATGCTCGACCAGCAGACCGGGCGCTTTTCCTGGACCGCCAAATGCACCGCGACCCTGGCCGCGTTAGGCGCAGTCACGGGAGTGGTGTCCGGCTTGCTTGGGGTAGGCGGCGGGTTCCTGATCGTCCCGGCGTTCAAGCAACTGACCGACGTGCAGATGCGCGGCATCGTCGCCACTTCCCTGATGGTGATCAGCCTGATCTCGGCCATCGGTGTGATCGGCGCATTCCACGCGGGAGTGCGCATCGAAGGCCTGGGCGTGGGCTTCATTATCGCCAGCATCGTCGGCATGATCATCGGCCGGCGATTCTGTACGCGGGTCCCGGCCCGGGCCCTGCAGGTCGGGTTCGCCAGCCTGTGCCTGGTCATCGCGGCCTGTATGTTGCTGCGCGCAAGCGTCTGAGCGTCTTACACCCTAAGTGGCGGGCCCAGGCGCGGGCCGGTCTTACGCCCAACTTGCCGCCTCACGCCAGCCAGTCCAAAGCACCTGCTGATCGCCCCAAAGGCAGCGTATGACGCCGCCGGTGCACTTTCGATAATCGCCTCCGACATCCAGTCCCCGCTGCGGAGCGCGTCATGCACAACAATAAGAACTTCAAGCATCGTTATTTGCCTGCCTTGATCGCCAGCCTGTCGGCCCTGGGCTTGAGCCCGATGGCCCAAGCCGAGATCGTGCTGTACGACAAGGACCAGACGACTTTTTCTACCGACGGTTACATCAATGCCTTTTACGTCAACAGTGATGTGGACCGCGAGGGCGAGCAGTACGACCGGCGCCAGTCGCGGGTCAAGATGGGCTTCCTGCCCAATTACCTGGGCTTCAACATGGGCAAGCAGATCGATGACCTGAAGCTCGGTGCGCGCGCTTCGTTCTGGGTAACCATCAACGACAGTCAAACCAATGGCACCGATACGGCCATCGACGTCCGCCAGTTCTACGGCACGGTCGCCAATCCCGAATGGGGCGAGGTGCTGATCGGCAAGGACTTCGGCCTGTTTGCCCGCTCCAACATCCTGCTCGACGAACTGCTCGCCGGTTACGGCCAGGTCAGCGATACCCTGGGCCTGGTGGACGGTGGCGGCGTGTCGTTCGGCAATATCGGCAGTGGTTATCCGTACCCGTTTCCCACTTCGCAGATCACCTACCGCACGCCGGTGATGGACGGTTTGCGGGTGGCGGTGGGGATCATGGACCCGGTGGACACCAACGATAGCAGTCCGACGGGCAAGGCCTACCAGGAGAACCCGCGAACCGAGAGCGAGATCACCTACCAGTTCGACCTGGCCGGTGCGCAGATCTACAGCTGGGTCAACGGCAGCTACCAGACCTCGGACAACACTGACCCAAGCGTCGAGTCCGTGACCTCCAAGGGTGTTGGTTACGGTGTGCAGGCGAAGGTGGGTGGCTTGTCGCTGACCGGTTCCGGCTTCCAGGCCAAGGGCATCAACCCGTTCTTTACCAACAATGCCGGGGAGCCGACGTTGCGCAACGTCGACAGCGACGGTTACCTGCTGCAGGGCTCTTACAAACTCGGCAAGAACCGCCTGGCGCTGTCCTATGGCAAGACCCAGGACGACGGCAATGGCGTGGTCGGCAGCGGCGCGGATTACGAGACCCGCGGTATTGCGCTGTTCCATGACGTCAACAGCAACCTCAAGCTGGTGGCCGAGTACAACCAGTTCGAAATCAACGGGCACGACACCAGTGCGCAAAATGAAGACACCGATACCTTTGCAGTGGGGGCGGTGTTGACCTGGTAAGAGCAAATTCGCCCCCCCTTGTAGGAGCGAGCTTGCTCGCGATGGACGCACAGGCACCGCGTGTATGCAGGCAGTCCCCGTTATCGTTAACGTCCATCGCGAGCAAGTTCGCTCCTACAGGGGGGCGTTGTTTGCGATATTCGTGCGACTCTCATCCCATCGAAGCGGCTACCCGCTACCCAAGTAGCATAGGTCGCAGCCTGCCGGGTTCGTACACTCGTGCCTCATACACGCGCACCTGCGGGAGGCGACAATGCAGCAGGTTTACAGTGACGGTGTGGTCAGTGCGATGTCCCAGGCCACCGATGCCCAGCAGGTGGCCCAGGAGCTGGCGCGGCAGTTGCTGCATCCGCACTTGGGCTTCGTGCTGTTCTTCTGTTCCGCCGAATACAACCTGCAGGCGCTTGGCCAGGCATTGCAGCAGAGCTTTGGCGGGATTCGCCTGGTCGGTTGCACCAGCGCCGGGGAAATCACCCCGCTGGGCTACGGACGCAATTGCGTGACGGCGGTGGGGTTTGATCATCGGCACTTCTCCATCGACGCTGAGCTCATCGATGAAATGGAGCGTTTCAGCCTGATCGACGCCCAGCAGATGGTCGAGCGCCTGGTCAGTGGTTGTCGCAGCAATACCCTGGCACCGATCAAGGGCAACAGCTTCGCCCTGACCCTGCTCGATGGCTTGTCGAGCCGTGAAGAAATGGTCCTGGCTGCCCTCAGCGCCGCCTTGGGCGATATCCCGCACTTTGGTGGCTCGGCCGGTGACGACAACTATCTCACGCGTACCCACGTGTATTTCGGCGGCGAGTTCCACAGCGGCGCGGCCGTGGTGGTGCTGGTCAACACCTGGCTGGATTTCGAAGTGTTCACCACCCACCACATTCTGCCCCGGGCGGAAAAACTGGTGGTGACTGGCGCCGACAGCACGTCGCGGCGGGTCTTTGAGCTCAATGCCGAGCCCGCCGCCGAGGAATACGCCCGGCACATCGGCGTGCCGGTGGCCGAGCTCGATCACCGGATCTTCGCCGCGCACCCCTTGGCGGTGCGCATCAACGACCAGTACTACGTGCGGGCCATCCAGCAGGTTCATCCGGACCTGAGCCTGAGTTTCTATTGCGCGGTGGAAAACGGCATCGTCCTCACGGTCATGACGCCGGGGCCGATGCTGCCCAACCTGCAAGACCTGTTCGACGGCTTGCACGAGCGACTTGGCGAGCTGCTGCTGACCCTCGGCTGCGACTGTTTCCTGCGGCGCATGGAGCTGGAAAACAGCGGCAACCTGGAGCAGGTCGGGGCATTTTTGCGTGACCAGCGGGTGATGGGTTTCAACACCTACGGAGAACAGTTCAATGGCATGCATATCAACCAGACCTTCACCGGCGTTGCCATTGCCCGGGGCCGCAGCCCTGGACAGCGCTGAACTCCAGGCGCAACTCGCCAGCCTGCGCCACGAAAATCAAAAGCTGCAGCGGATCAACAGCGCGCTGATCGAGCGCATCGAGTCGGGCGTCACCCGGGGCAATGATCCCTACGCGGCCTTCCAGCACTCAGTGGTACTGGCCGAGCAGGTGCGTGAGCGCACCGATGCGTTGAACCAGGCCATGGCCGAGCTCAAGTCGGGCAACCATTTGCTCAGCGAAGCACGCCTGCGCGCGGAAACGGCCCACCAGCATTTGATCGACGCCATCGAAAGTATTTCCGATGCATTCGTGCTGTTCGATGCCGACCAGCGCATCGTCCTGTTCAACAGCCGCTTCAAGGCGTTCTGGATCCATAGCCGCGTGCGGATCAATGCGGGCATGCGCCTGGCCGAGGTCAAACGGCTGATGAGCGCGACCGGGCTGTTCACCGAAGAGCCTCGTGGGCACGCCGACGAAAGCCTGTTGTATCGTCTGCAGGACGGGCGCTGGTTGCAAGTCAGCGAGCGGCCGACCCAGGAAGGCGGCCGGGTGATCCTGTTTACCGACATCACAGACGTCAAACTCAACGAGACCCTGCGCCGCGAGCAGGCGGTGGCGCAAAAATCCCACCTGTTGCAGCGTGCGGTCGACAACCTGTCCCAGGGTGTGGCGATGGTCAATGCCGACGGCGTGCTGGAACTGTGGAACCGGCGCTTCCTCGAATTGAGTGGCCTGGCGCCCGTGGCGGCCCATCGACCGTTTGCCGAGGTGATCGCCGACAGTGAACTGCACCTGTTGACCCCTGCCAGCCGCGACGTCAACGGGCGGCCGGTGCAGGAATGCGAACAGCGCCTGTACGATGGCCGGGTGCTGGAAATTCGCACTCACCCGCTGCCCACCGGCGGCTTCGTCAACACCTTCACCGACATCACCGAACGCTACCAGCACGCTGAAGCCCTGAGCGAGAGCGAGCGCTGGATTCGCCTGATCACCGACCACGTGCCGGCGCTGATCGCCTACCTCAATGCCGACCTGGTCTACGAGTTTACCAACAAGGTCTACGAAGAATGGTACTGCTGGCCCCGGGGCGTAATGCTCGGCCAGAGCCTGCGCGAGGTACACAGCGAACAACATTATCAGCGCCTGGAAGCCTATGTGGCGCGGGCCCTGGCCGGGGAGAGCGTGACGTTCGAGTTCGCCGAAACCAATATCAATAACCAGGAGCGCTACATGTTGCGCTCCTACGTGCCCAATCGCCTGGCCACCGGGGAAGTGGTGGGGATCTTCGTGTTGATCCGCGACATCACCGAGCGCCGCCGTACCGCCGAGGCGCTGCATCAGGCGTATCAGAACCTGGAGCTGCGCGTGCGTGAGCGCACGGCGGAACTGACCACCCTCAACGACCAGTTGCTGCGTGAAATCGATGAGCGTCGACGAGTGGAGTCGCGGCTGCGCGAGGCCAAGCTCGACGCCGAACAGGCCAACCTGTCGAAGACCAAATTTCTTGCCGCGGTCAGCCACGACCTGCTGCAACCACTGAATGCCGCGCGTCTGTTCACCAGTGCCTTGCTTGAGCGCCGGGAGCCGATGGCCAACGAAATCCTGGTGCGCAACGTCAGCAATTCGCTGGAGGACGTGGAAAACCTGCTGGGCACCCTGGTGGATATTTCCAAGCTTGATGCCGGCGTGATCAAGGCCGACATCGCGCCGTTCGCCCTCAGCGAACTGCTGGAGAACCTCGCCGCCGAGTACACCCAGGTGGCCCGCAGCGAGGGACTTGAACTGCACTTCATCGGCTGTTCGGCATTGGTGCGCAGCGACATCCAGTTGCTCGCCAGGATCCTGCGCAACCTGCTCAGCAACGCCATTCGCTATACCTACAGCGGTCGTGTGGTGCTGGGTTGTCGACGGCATCACCAGCGCTTGTCGATCGAGGTCTGGGACAGCGGCATGGGCATCGCGGAGAACCGCCTGGAGGAGATTTTCCAGGAGTTCAAGCGCGGCGATGTGCAGCGTCCGGATCAGGATCGCGGCCTGGGGCTGGGCCTGGCGATCGTCGAAAAAATTGCCGGGATACTCGGGCACCGGATTCACGTGCGTTCATGGCCGGGCAGGGGGTCGATGTTTTCTGTCGAGGTGCCGATCAGCGCGAGTGCGCCCAAGGCGTTACCCAACCCGTTGATGAGTGAGCCCATGCTGGAACGCCTGCGCGGGGCACGGGTATGGGTGCTGGATAACGACGCAGCCATTTGCGCGGGCATGCGCACGTTACTGGAGACCTGGGGGTGTGTGGTGGTCACCGCGTTGTCAGAGCAGGACCTGGCACGGCAGGTGGACAATTACCACCAGGACGCCGATCTGCTGATCGCCGATTATCATCTGGATAACGAGCAGAACGGCGTGGACGCTGTGGCCCGCATCAATGCGCGCCGGGCCTGCACGATCCCGGCCATGATGATCACCGCCAACTACAGCAACGAGCTGAAACTGCAGATTCGCGAGCTGGGCCACACCCTGATGCACAAGCCGGTGCGGCCAATGAAGCTGAAGACGGCGATGAGTCATTTGCTTGGCAGGCCTTGAGCCTTGAGCCGGTACTGCCGGCCTGCTCGCGATGGGCACGATCCGATCTTGCAGGCCACTTAACGCCGCAGGTATGAACCGAAATCTATATCCCCTGCACTCAAAATCGCCTGCACCCGATTGTGCACATTGAGTTTGCGCAAAATCGCCGATACGTGCGCCTTCACCGTGGTCTCGGCGATTTCCAGGGTGTAGGCGATCTGCTTGTTCGATTCGCCCTTGGTCATGCGCTCCAGTACCAGCAACTGCTTGCGCGTCAGCGCCTGGAGCAGTTCCGGGGGAAAGCTGGGCGTATCGTTCATCCGCCGATGGGTGCCGCTTTTCTGCGTGCGAATGATGTCCGGCGGCAGGTAGACGTTGCCGTTGAGGATCTGCTGGATGGCCTCGGTCATCTGCACCCGTGGCGAGGATTTGGTGATGAAGCCCACCGCGCCATAGGTGATGGCTTGCAGCACGATCTGTTTGTCCTGTTCGGCTGAGACAATCACCACCGGAATGGTCGGCGCCTCGTTGCGCAGGTTGATCAGGCCATTGAGGCCATGCATGCCGGGCATGTTCAGGTCGAGCAGGATAAGGTCCAGGTCGTCGTGGTCCTGGGTCAACAGCAGGGCGCTGTCCAGGTCGGCGGTTTCCATCACTTCACTGCCGGGGAATCCGTCGCTGATGACATTGTGAATGGCTTCGCGAAACAGCGGGTGATCGTCGGCAATCAGAATTTTGTACATAGCCTTTCACCTCATTATTTTGATTATGGTGGGGCAACAACACGCACGCGTAAAGATCAGGGAAAGGGTTCGGGCTGGGCGGGTGTCACGGGCAGGTCGGCGGCCTGCCAGGCGTCCAGGCCGTCGCGGTACCAGTACAGTGTCTTATAGCCCATCGCGGCAGCGCGCTTGACCGCATTCCAGCTCAACCAGCAGTCGGAGCGGCAGTAGAACACCAGTGGTTGTGCCTGATTACCCTGGGTCAAGGCTTCAAGGTTACGCGCGAAATACTCTGCCCAGGCCGCAGTCAGGTCACCGTCACCGGTGTTGGCCAGCCAATGGCTGCCGGGTAGATTTTCGTGGGGCTGGTCTTCGATGAATTTCCCTTGCAGCCATTGGCGGCGGTAGACGTCGATCAACACCGGACGCGGGGTCTGGCTCAGCAAGGCTTGCAGGGCGGCGGTGTCGATGATCGTCGCGCCCTGCGCTTGAGCCGGGGTAGGGCTGCGGTACAACCCGATGCGATAACCGTCGGCTGAGAACAACGCGGTCTCGGCGTGGGCGGTGCAAAGGAGCAAGCTCAGGGACAGCGCAGCGAGTGTGGGACGCAGAAGGCGACGTCGGGCACGGGGCATGGGGGCAATCCTTATAGTTATGCACCCATTACATGCCAGTCGCGGTGCTTTGGGAATGCGACGATAGACAGGAAAACCAGTACTAAAGTAGTAATTTTTACCCTGCGCACCCCGTTCCCGGTGAATGAATGAAGCTCCACTGTCGGGGTGCCCAACACGATGCGGGCTCAGGTTGATTTGCGCAGGGCCGCGTGTTGCGGGTTGAAGGTCATCACTGCGAGCAGCGCAAACACCAGGGTCAATGCAGCGCAGACGGCCAGCGCCAGCGGATTGAACCGCTCATACAACGCAAATCGCACCAACTCCACCGCATGAGTGAACGGGTTGATCGCGCACAGCCAGTACAACCACTCACTCGACTCGCGCATCTTCCACAGCGGGTACAGGGCCGAAGACAGGAAAAACAACGGGAAAATCACGAAGTTCATCACCCCGGCGAAGTTCTCCAGCTGGCGGATGGCGTTGGACAGCAACAACCCCAGTGCGCTGAGCATCAATGCCACGAGTAGCAACGCGGGCAAGGCGACCAGCAGGCCCATGGCCGGCGGTTGCACGCCGTACACCCAGGCAATCGCCAGGAAGGCATACACCTGCAACAGCGAAATCAGCGCGGTGGCCAGCAGCTTGCTGCACAGCAGGAAGGTCCTCGGCAGCGGGCTGGTCAACAGCACGCGCATGCTGCCCATCTCCCGGTCGTAGACCATCGACAGCGAGCCCTGCATACCGTTGAACAGCAGGATCATGCAGGCAAGGCCCGGGATGATGTACACCTCGTAGGGGATGTAGGTGTCGTAGGGCTCGATGATCGCGATCCCCAGCGCTGCGCGGAAACCGGCGGCGAACACCAGCAGCCACAGCAAAGGCCGCACCAGCGCGCTGAGGAAACGCGTGCGTTGCAGCACAAAGCGCAGCCATTCGCGCAGCACGATGCCGCTGAAGCAGTGCCAGTAGGCATTCATCGTGAAGCTCCCGGGTTGGTCAGGTGCGCGAAAGCCGAACCCAGGTCGCCGCCGTGCTCAAGGCTCAGGGCATCAGCCTGACCGCTGGCGACCAGGCGTCCTTGATGCAGAATCAACAGGTCGTCGCCGGCTTGCACTTCGTCGAGCAGGTGAGTGGTCCAGAGCACGCTGATCTGCTGCTCGCGGCATAGGCTGCGGATATGCTGGTTGAGGGCCAGGCGGCTGGCTGGATCGAGGCCCGCACTGGCCTCGTCGAGCAGCAGCAGGCGCGGTTCGTGCAACAGCGCACGGGCGATTTCCACCCGGCGGCGGTGCCCGCCATTGAGCTCGCGAACCCGTTCACCGCGCCGCTCGGTCAGGCCCTGGCGGGCCAGCTCGGCATCGACCCGCAGCGCGGTCTGCCGGCGGCCCAGGCCATGCAACGCCGCGTGGTAGCGCAGGTTCTGTTCGACGCTGAGGTCCAGGTCCAGGGTACTTTGCTGGAACACCACACCCAACTGCCTGAGGGCCGGGCGTGGCGTAGTGCGCAGTGAGCACTGGCCCACGACAATGTCGCCGCGTTGCAGGTCGTAGAGTCGGGTGAGCAAGGCGATCAGCGTGGATTTGCCGGCGCCGTTGGGCCCCAGTAATGCGGCAAACCGCCCTGGCGCCAGGCTGAAACTCACCTTGCGCAACGCCTCCCGCGCGCCGTAGGCAAAACTCAGGTCGCTGACCTCCAGCGCGTTCATGGCGTGACCACCACGCCCCACGGATAACGTCCAACCTTGACCGACTTGCTGACCTTGAGGCTGTCGACATCGATCACCGATACGTCACCGCTGACCCCGTTGGTGGCCAGCAGCTGCTTCTGATCCGGGGTAAACGCCATCTGCCAGACTCGCCGGCCCACCAGCAGGTAATCGAGGATCTCGAAGGTCTTGGCATCAATCACCGCCACATGATTGGCCGGGCCGAGGGCAACGAAGCCGTATTTGCCATCGGCACTGAGCTTGATGCCCACCGGCTGCACCTTGTCCGGGTGCACACCCTTGATCTGGAACGTCAGGGTCTTGAGCACCTGGCGGGTTGCAACGTCGAGAATGGTCACCGTGCCGCCGATTTCCGCCGAGGCCCACAATTGCGCACCGTTTGGGGTGAACTCGACGAAGCGCGGGCGCTGGTCTACCAGCGTGCTGTCCGCCAGGGTCTGGGTGCTGGTGTCGATCCAGTGCAGCATGTTGGTGGTTTCGCTGGTGTTGACCGCCCATTTGCCGTCGGGACTGACGGCCATGCCTTCGGGTTCGACGCCGACACTGATCTGGCCCAGCACCTTGGAGGTTTCGGTGTCGATCACCGTCACCAGCGCATCGTCTTCGTTGGAGACATACAACCAGCGATTGTTAGGGTGCAGGGCGAACTGCTCGGGGTCCTTGCCGGATGGCAGTTCCTTGATGATCTTGCGCGTGGCGACGTCCATGACCTGCACGCGATCCGAGTCGCTGGCGCAGATGTACAGCAGCGTGTTGTCGTGGGACAGCAACAGGCCTCGTGGACGCTGGCCGACGGGCAGGGTATCGGTGACTTGCAGGGTCTGCATGTCGATCAGGCTGAGGCTGTTGTCCTTCTCGTTGGAGACCCAGGCGGTGCTGGCCGCGGCATGCCCGGCGGCGAGTAGCAGGGCGCATGAGAGCAGGGTGCGGCGCATGGCGAATTCCTTTTTGTTGTTGTAGTTGTCGAACGTCAGGGGTCAGGGAAAGCGGCAGCTGACCTCGGGCTTGTCGTAGCCCAGGCTGTCCATCTCATTGAAGGGGTGCAGAAAGCCTTCCTGGGGCGAGGTGCTGACCAGCGCCCGGGGTTGCACGACAGGAATGGGCTGGCGTAGTTGACCGTTCCACGGCCGATAACTGAGCTTGCGGCCCTTGAAACCGTCCAGGGGCAGTTGATCGCTGAGTTGCAGCTGACGGATTGCCAGGGGATCTGCCTGGCGCAGCTTGCTCACCGCGCTGGCGACGCTGCGCACGGCGATCCAGGCGGCAAAATCCCGGTCGTTCATCCAGCGTCCGGCCAGGGCTTCGAAACGCTTCTGCAACTGCGCGGCGCCGTAGGTTTCCACGGTTTTGTGCCAGCCCACCGGGGTCAGGCCCTGGGTGCCGGCGACGGGGCGTGGGTACCAGGTCTGGTAGGGCACGTATTCACCAAAGTCGCCGCGCTCATCGGCTACCAGCACCACGTCGTACTCGGCGGTCTGGGTGAACAGTGGCATGTCGGCCTGGGCGCTGCGGCGCTGGTCGTTGTCGAAACTCCAGGCTTTCTCCGCCACCAGCTTCAAGCCGAAGCGTTTCGCTGCACGCCGAAGGGCCGCGGCATAGGCTTGATCGTCGGCGGTCGGGCCGACGATCAGCAGCGCCCGCTGCCATTTGCGCACCACCAGGAATTGCGCCAGGGCGTCCGCCAGCATCGCCCGGCTGGGCAGGCTGTGCAGCACGTTCGCCAGGCAGTCGGTGGTGCGCAAGCTGTCGTCGGGGCTGCCAGCGTTGAACAGCAGGCTGTCGGGCAGGGCCGCACTGAGTTGGCGCAGGCTGTCGACCGGGGCGTTCACCACGAACAACCGCAGACCTTGCCGGTGTTGCGCCTGGGCGGCCTCGAGCAGGGCTTGCGGGCTGTCGGCACTGCCGTCGACCAGGGTGTAGCTCTGGTTGAGAAAGCGCCCGGTACTGTTGCTGTCGGTGATCGCCAGTTCGGCGCCGCGCAAGCCGGCATCGTCCGGTTCGGCAATGATGTTCGACAGCACAGGACCCGGGTCGGGGCGATAGCCCAGGTAGCCGATCCGCACCTGCAACGGCGCCTCGGCGGCCCGGCTGTGAGCGGACGGCAGGGCGGTGCAGGCGATCGCCAGCAGGCAGGTCAGGGCGTAGGGGGCTAGCTGGCGCATGGTGCACTCCGTTCCAGGTAGCGCCAGCATAGGAACCCGAAGGGCGATAAGAAATATGCAGAAAGTACCAGTCAGCCAGTACCAAGGTAGTAACTCCACCTGCGCGGCGCGGTTTTAGCATGGGTTGTAACAGCCACGACCTCTGGAGGCGCTGGGCCATGCGGATTTTCAAAGCGCTACTGCTGCCGTTCCTGCTGATCCTCAGCCTGATCGGCGTGGATAAACTGCATGGCTCGCGCCCCGCGCCGCTGGCGGTGTTCTCCGCGACGCCGGGGCGCTAGGCATGTCGGCGCTATGGCGAATCAACCTCTGGGTGTGCGGGTTTTTCACCCTGGTGACGCTGGCGTGCACGGGCTTGCTGTTGCATCAGGCGCTGGCGGATGTGGAGCGAGAACTGCAATCGGCCCAGGCCGTGGTCGAGTACCTGAGTGAAACGGCCGGGCGCGACCCGGCCAGTTTGCAACCCGGGCTCACCCGCAGCTTGCGGCATGTGCGGGTGCGCTGGCTGGAACCCGGCGAAGCGCCTCGGGCGGGCACCCAACATGGCCCGGACGCGTGGCTTGCCAGCGTGCTGTTTGCCCAGGCGCGGCACCACGAGCGGGTGCTGGAGCTGCAGGATGGCCGTCGGGTGCAGATTGCGGTCGATCCGCGTGACGAGATCGACGAGGTCTGGGATTCCCTCCAGCAACTGTTGGCATTGTGCGGCCTTGCGCTGCTGGTAAGCCTGCTGACCATTCGCTGGGCGGTTGGCCGCGGCATGGGCCTGCTCGATGAATTACTCCGAGCACTGCAGCAAGTTTCCGACGGCCAGCTCAAGGTGCGCCTGCCCACCGAAGGGGTTCCTGAAGCACGGCAGCTGGCGACGCATTTTAATCAGATGGCCCAGGCGCTGGAGCAGGCTTGCGCCGATAACGCGCATTTGACCCGGACCTTGCTGGCAGTGCAGGAGCAGGAGCGCACTCATCTGGCGCAGACCCTGCACGACGACCTCGGCCAGTACCTGGCGGGTATTCGCGCCCAGGCCTGTCTGCTGCGCTGGGTCGCGGACCAGCCGCAAGCAGTGGAACGCACAGTGCGCGAACTGGAACACAACTGCGAGCATCTGCAGCAAGGATTTCGCGCCCTGGTGCAGGACCTTTACCCGGTAGTACTGCAGCATCTGCCCCTGGAGCAGGCAGTGGCTTTGCTGGTGGAGCAATGGCAGGTGCGCCAGGGCATCGAATGCCAGCTGCGGGTCAGCGTGCAGATGCCAGCGTTGTCCAGCAGCAGTAAAACCCATCTTTATCGACTGCTGCAGGAGGCCTTGACCAACATCGTGCGCCATGCCGATGCTAGCCAGGTGCGGATCCGCCTGCAGCATCAGGGTGGGCGCTTGCGTTTGCTGGTGCGCGACAACGGCCGAGGCGCCCGGCAACCGCAGCAACCGGGCGTCGGCCTGTACTCGATGTGCGAGCGCGCCCGCAGCCTGGGCGGCGTGCTGCGGATTATCAGCCATCCCGGTGCCGGTTGGGCGCTGGCCTTGAACATGCCATTGGAGGTGTGATGAATATTCTGCTGGTTGATGACCATGCCGTGGTCCGCCAGGGCTACGCCAGTTTGCTGCGCGCGCTGCTGCCCGCCCTGGAGGTGCGTGAAGCGGCCACTGGCGAAGAGGCTTTGATCCGCGTCCAGGAAGCAGTACCGAACCTGGTGATCATGGATTTTGGCCTGCCAGGCATCAGCGGCCTGGAGACCACCCGCCGCCTGCGTCAGCGCCTGCCGCAATTGCGTGTGCTGTTTTTCAGCATGCACGATGAATTACCGCTAGTGCGCCAGGCACTGGAAGCGGGGGCTTCGGGTTACCTGACGAAAAGCTCGGCACCTGAGGTGCTGATCGAAGCCGTGCGGCGCATCCTGGCCGGGCACGCCTATATCGAACAACCCCTTGCCACGCAACTGGCCTGCCATCCGCAACACGACGCCAGCGACCCGCGCCTGAAGAGCATGACCCAGCGCGAGCTGGAGATTTTCGTGATGCTCGCCAAGGGCACCCCGGCCCGGATGATTGCCGAGCAATTGAGCATCAGCGCCAAGACCGTCTCCAATCACCTGACCTTGCTCAAGAGCAAACTGCAAGTCAGCTCCCACGCCGAGCTGGTGCATCTGGGCATCGATATGGGAGTGGTGCGCAAGGCGGGGTGAAAGAACACACCCATTCCCACGGTAGAAGCGAGCTTGGTCTGCCCACAAAATGTTGGATATCAATCATGACTTTGGGGAGGCAAACCATTCCGTAGGAGGATATGGTCGGCTCATTTATTCCACGTTGTTGGACACCCCGAACACCCCTCCATATTGGCATCTTGAAAGTTCGCATAATGCTGGCGCGACCCACTCAGGTTCGCCTGCTCAAGATTACTTTCACCAAACTTGGATTCCTGCAGATTCGCGTCTGCGAGATTCGCGCCCTTGAGGTCCGCCTTGCTCAGCCAGGTCATCTCCAGATCTGCCGCACGCAGGTTGGCACTGTGCATCTTGGCCCCGGAAAGCCGGGCGAATTGCAGGTAGGCACCACTGAGGTCGGCATCCTGGAATTGTGCGCCCTGGGCAAACATGCCCCAGCCCTGGATCGCCAGCAATTTTGCCCCGGTGAGATTCGCCAGGCGCAGGTTGCTCTGTTGCAGGCTGGCGCGGGTCAGGTTGGCGCCTTGCAGCCGGGCTTTTTCCAGGTTTGCCAGGTCCAGGCGCGCATGGCGCAGGTCGGCCCCGCGCAAGTCGGCGCCGCTGAGGTTCATGTTGCGCAGGTCCTGGTTACTCAGGTTCGCGCCCTTGAGGTCGGCACCGGGGCACTGGCTGTGATCGGCGATGGTGCAGCCGTTGATGATGAGCGGAACGTCGGCGGCGGCGTGGACCGTCGTAACGCTCAGTAGCAGTACTAGAGGCAGATATTTCATGAAGAGATCTCTGGCTGAGGGAGGTCTGTAGGAGCGAGCTTGCTCGCGATGGTCGTGAACGATGACGCGGGGTGTCTGGTGCCCCGTGTTGGTTTCGGGTTCATCGCGAGCAAGCTCGCTCCTACAGGGAAGGGGTTCGTGGTTTACTTTTGGACTACCTGGCTATCCCAGCTCGGAATCTTGAATACCCAGAACGACCCGCCCTGAGCCACTGGTTTGGTCAGCTCGGCCATGTCGCCGCCCCACAACGGCACCGCGCCGCCATAGCCAACGGTCACGCCGATGTACTGCTCGCCATCCTGCTCCCAGGTGATTGGCGGCGAGACGATGCCGCTGCCGGTCTGGAACTTCCACAACTCCTTGCCGGTTTTCGCATCGAAGGCCTTGAAGAAACCATCACCGGTACCGGTAAACACCAGGTTGCCCTTTGTCGCCAGCACACCGGCCCACAACGGCAATGCCTCCTTGTGTTCCCACACCACCTTGCCGGTGGTCGGGTTCATCGCGCGCAGGCTGCCGACGTGATCGTCGTACATGCGCTTGATACGGAAACCCATGCCCAGATAAGCCGAGCCTTTCTTGTAGCTGACCTCCTCGGTCCAGTACTCCTCCTTCCACTGGTTGCCGGGGATATAGAACAGCCCGGTGTCCTGGCTGTAAGCCATGGGGTTCCAGTTCTTGCCTCCGAGGAACGGCGGCGAAACCTCCACCGGCTTGCCCTTGGTCTCGCCCGGTAGTGGCTTGGCTGGACGCTGGCCTTCGTTTTCCACCGGCCGCCCGGTCTTGAGGTCGATGTGACTGGCCCAGGTGATGTTATCGACGAAGGGGAAGGCGTTCTGCAATTTGCCGTTGTTGCGATCGACCACATAGAAGAACCCGTTGCGGTCAGCGTGGCCGGTGGCCTTGACCGTCTTGCCGTCTTTGTCCTTGTAGTCGAACAGCACCAGCTCGTTGTTGCCGGAGAAATCCCAGGCGTCGTTCGGGGTGTGCTGGTAGAACCATTTCACTTCGCCGGTGCTTGGATCGACGCCGACCTGGCCCGAGGTGTAGAGGCTGTCGTAATCGTGGGGATTGCCATCCTTGGGCGTGCGCGCCCAGGTATTCCACGGGCCGGGGTTACCGGCGCCGACGATGATGGTGTTGGTTTCCGGATCGAAGCTCGCACTCTGCCACGGTGCGCCGCCCCCATGGCTCCAGGCCTCGACCTTGCCGGTTTCGGTGGTTGGGTCATTCGGCCAGGACGGCGCCTTGACGTCGCCGGTGGGGGTGCTGTCCTTGCCGTTCAGGCGGCCCACGTGACCTTCGACGAAAGGCCGCATCCAGACTTCCTCTCCGGTGTCCGGATCGCGGGCAAACAGTTGCCCGACCACGCCGAACTCATCGCCGGAGCTGCCATGGATCAGCAGCACCTTGCCGCTGGTCTTGTCCTTGATCAGCACCGGTGCGCCGGTCATGGTGTAGCCGGCGGCATGGTCACCGAACTTCTTGTTCCAGACCACTTTGCCGGTGTTCTTGTCCAGGGCGATCAGGCGCGCATCCAGGGTGCCAAAGTAGATCTTGTCGCCGAAGATTGCGGCACCGCGGTTGACCACGTCACAGCACGGACGAATGTTGTCCGGCAGACGATGGTTGTAGGTCCAAAGGCGTTTGCCGGTCTTGGCGTCCAGCGCGAAGACCCGCGAATAAGACCCGGTGACGTAAACCACGCCGTCACTGACGATGGCCTGGGATTCCTGGCCGCGCTGCTTCTCGTCCCCGAACGAATAGGACCAGGCCGGCGTCAGCTTGAACACGTTTTTGTCGTTGACCTGGGCCAGCGGGCTCCAGCGCTGGGCGTTGGTGCCCATGCCGTACTGCAGCACGTCCTTGGTGGTCAGGTGATCATTGGCAATGTCCTCCCACGAAACGTTGCGGGTAGGGGCCGCGGCTGCAGTGGCGGCATGGCTGGCAGTGCCGAGCGACAGGCTGCTCACCAGCACGAAGGCCTGTACGGCAAGGGTCAAGGGGGAAAGGGCGGGTAGCGATCTTATTGTCATGGTTGCAGTTCCCAGTGGAGGTTTTGGCCTGCACAGGGTGGTGCGCCCGGTGGGTTGGCGGATACGGAAAATATCCCGCTGTGGCCGGGAAAACTTCCCAAGGGGCACCTGATTTGGGTGTGCGCCACAAGCCCTACTACCAAGGGACTAGAAGGCGGCCACTAAAGCAGCATGGGGCTGGCGCCAGGTGCTTCCTAAGATGGTTGCCATAGCCTCTTTAAAGAGGTTTTGCGTGCAATCCTGAGGGCATAACAATGACAACAAAACGCAACGCCTTGCTTGTTGCCGGACTGCTGGCCGGTTTTATCAGTACCGGTTCCGCCTGGGCTCATGGCAACGTCGTCCCCCAAGCCGTCGAAACCCCGGGGCTGACCCCGATCAAGGACGCTGGCGTGCCGCTCGATGCCGATGGCTGGGCCGCAGTGAACCCTTATCGAACCTCGCCGCAGCACGACAAGGCGGTGGAAATCGGCTCTTCGGCCTACAACCAGAATTGTGCGGCCTGTCATGGTCTGGAAGCCAAGTCCGGAGGTATTGCCCCGGATCTGCGCATGCTCGATGTCGGTGACGCCGGTGATGAATGGTTCGTCGAGCGAGTGCGCCATGGCGCCGTACGCGACGGCCGCGTTTACATGCCCAAGATGGCCGATTACCTGAGCCAGGAAGCCTTGTGGGCGGTGCGCACTTACCTGGATACGGTCCACGTCGAGGAGTAAGGCATGCGCCTGTTCACGCTGTTGATCAGTGCGTTGTTGCTGTGCTGCCAGGTGGTACAGGCGCAGGTGCGGACCTATGACGAAATGATCGCCGCCGGAGAGCTGAAAGTGGCGGTCTACAAGGACTTCGCCCCTTACAGTTTCGAAGACGCCGGTCAGCCCCGGGGCGTCGATGTGGACTTGGCCGCAGCACTGGCCAAGGCACTCGGTGTGCGCCTGACCCTGATGTGGGCGCCGGCGGGAGAAAAACTCGACGACGACCTGCGCGACTACATCTGGCGTCCCAGCCAATTGCACGACCTGCAATTGGCTGACCTGATGATGCGCGTACCCTACGACCAGGACTACGCGCGCAAGCGCAACGAGCTGGGCGAACTGGAGAACAGCCACGTGGTGATGTTCGGGCCCTATCAGAACGAACAGTGGCAGGTGGCGTACGACCGTCGCCGCCTGGACAAGGTCGCCAGCGTGGCAGTGTTCGAGCATCATCCGATCGGCGTCGAGGTGGACAGCGTTCCGTCGTTCTACCTGACCTCGGTGTTCAACGGCATGCTCGCCGGCAAGACCCACCATTATCCCGGCGTGCACCAGGCATTTGCCGCGATGAAGGCGGGTGAAGTCGATGCGGTGATGGCGATGCGCGGCGAGATCGACTGGCAAGTGCACGAAGCGGCCGACCCCCAGGTTGCGCTGGCGGAAAACGCCTACCCGAATATGGGCAAGCAACTCTGGGAGATCGGCATGGCTGTGCACGAAAGCAATCGACAGCTGGCGTATGCGGTCGAGGAGGCGCTGGAAGGGATGATTAGCGATGGTTCGGTCAAGGCGCTGTATGCCAGGTACGGCCTGCGCTATGACGTGCCCGAGCTGTATCAGCAGTGAACTGGCAAGCGAGCTGCCTGCTGGCCTGCTGGCTGCCCATCGCTGCCCATGCAGCGGCCATCGACCCCGGCAAAGACCCGGTGCCGTCGGTGATGTGGGCTTTTTATCACACGCAAATGCTCGGTGACGCGCCGTTCGTGTTCGATGACCGGGTAAAACTGCTGGCCCCGCCATTCGCCGAAGATGCCCGGCAGGTACCGCTGGAGATCGACGCCCGGGCGTTCAAGGGCGAAGTGGTGAAAATCCTCGCCTGGGCCGAGTTGAACCCGTTGCCGAAGATCGTCGATTTCCAGCCGGTGAGCGGGGTCTTGCCCTGGCTGTCGATCCGTATCCGCATCGAACAGGCGACCCCGTTGCGCGCCGCCGTGTTGACCCGCGACGGCCTGTGGCATGTCGGTTCGACGCTGATCGACGCGGCGGGTGGCGGCTGCACCGCACCCAGCGTAGTGCGCACCCAGCCGGGGTGGGAGGAGCACATCGGCGAAGTGCTGGGCGGTCGATACCCGCGGGGCGAGTTCAGTCGCCTGCGCCTGCAGGTCGCGCATCCGATGGACAACGGCATGGTCAGTGGCATCCCGGAATTCTTCATCAATCATGCCGAATTGCGTGATGGTAATGATCAGGTCCTGGCGCGCCTTGAGCTGTTTCCCGCCGTCAGCGAAAACCCCAACCTGACGTTCGATATCGAAGGGGCAGGGCAGACGCGCCTGTTACTGCGCGACAACAGCGGCAATGAGTTCGATGCGGCCATTCCCTGACCCCAAGGAGCGCCTGATGCGCTGGATGCTGTTGTTGTTGATCGGCATGAGCCTGCCGGCCCTGGCCGACCTCGAGTACTCGCTCAAGCCCAGGCTCATTGCCCAGGACACCTGGTTGCTGGAAGGCAGCACCGACAACTTCGCCAAGGGCAACGGCGGCAACATCGTCAACACCGCCTTCATCGTCACCGAGCGCGGCGTGGTGGTGATCGATACCGGGCCCTCGAAGCGTTATGGCGAAGCGATGCGCCAGGCGATTGCGGCGACGACCGACAAGCCGGTGATCGAAGTGCTGTTGACTCATCACCATCCCGACCATGTGCTCGGCAACCAGGCCTTTGCCGACGTGCCGATTGCCGCGCTGGCGGGGACTACGCAGTTGTTGCGTCAGCAGGGTGATGCCATGGCCGAGAATATGTACCGGCTGGTGGGCGACTGGATGCGTGGCACCGAAGTCATATTGCCAACCCGGACACTGGAGCCGGGTGTGCACAGTTTTGGGAATCACGATTTACGCGTGCTGAGCCTGGGTGGGCACACCGGCGCGGATCTGGCTATTCTCGACCAGAAAACCGGCGTGTTGTTTGCCGGGGACCTGGTGTTTTATCAACGGGCACTGACCACGCCCAACAGCCCTGGGCTGGCGGTGTGGCTGGCCGACATCGCCACGCTTGAAGGCCTGCCCTGGACGCTGATCGTGCCCGGCCATGGCCCGCTGGCAACTGACGCCAGGCCCTTCGAACAGATGCGCGACTACCTGGGGTGGCTCGACCAGCTGATGCGCGACGGCGCGGCCAATGGCAGCGACATGGCGGAGATGATCCGCAGTCCCATTCCCGAGCGATTCGCCACAATCAACCTGAGTCGATATGAACTGATTCGCAGCGTCAGTCATCTGTTTCCCCGCTACGAGCGCGCCCAAATGACCCGAGTGGATTCCACCCCCGACAACTGAATACCACTCACCACCTGACCTTCTGTGGCAGCGAGCCTGCTCGCGATGGTCGCCAACGATAACCCTGGAACCTGACACCCAGCGGCGTTCTCCCGTCCATCGCGAGCAGGCTCGCTCCCACATGGGTTACGCGCTACGACCCCGTACTAAGGAACTACAAATCTCCACACTGCGGGCAATTGTTGCCAGGGCCCCGGCGACCAAGAATCTGCACCAGACCGGGAAATTTTCCCGGGTATAACAAAAAACCGCAGAGGCAGCCGTCATGACCCAACCCGCACGTCGCCAACCCTTCGTCTTGAGCCTGTTGCTCAGCGCCATGCTGCTGTCCGGCCAGGCGCTGGCGGCCGTCACCGACCAGGAAATTCTCCAGGACCCCACGAACCCGGGGCAGATCGTCACCAACGGTCTGGGCGTGCAGGGTCAACGCTACAGCCCGCTCGATACGCTCAACGTCGACAACATCAAGGATTTGCGGCCAGTGTGGGCCTTCTCCTTCGGTGGCGAGAAACAGCGTGGCCAGCAAGCGCAGCCGATGATCAAGGACGGCGTGATGTACATGACCGGTTCCTACTCGCGGGTGTTCGCGGTGGATGCGCGCACCGGCAAGAAACTCTGGCAGTACGACGCACGCCTGCCCGACGATATCCGGCCCTGCTGCGACGTGATCAACCGCGGCGTCGCGCTGTATGGCGACCTGGTGTTCTTTGGCACCCTGGACGCCAAGCTGGTGGCGCTGAATAAGGACACCGGCAAAGTGGTCTGGAGCAAGAAGGTCGCCGATCACAAGGAAGGCTACTCGATCAGCGCCGCGCCCATGGTCATCAACGGCAAACTGATCACCGGAGTGGCCGGTGGCGAATTCGGCGTGGTCGGCAAGATCGAAGCCTACGACCCGAAGAACGGTGATCTGCTGTGGACTCGCCCTACGGTCGAAGGTCATATGGGTTACGTCTACAAGGATGGCAAGGCCGTAGAAAACGGCATTTCCGGCGGCGAGGCGGGCAAAACCTGGCCGGGCGACCTGTGGAAGACCGGTGGCGCAGCGCCGTGGCTGGGTGGCTACTACGACCCGGAAACCAACCTGCTTCTGTTCGGTACAGGTAACCCGGCACCGTGGAACTCGCACCTGCGTCCTGGCGACAACCTGTACTCGTCCTCGCGCCTGGCGCTCAACCCGGACGACGGCACCATCAAATGGCATTTCCAGAGCACGCCCCACGATGGCTGGGACTACGATGGCGTGAACGAGCTGATTTCGTTCAATTACACCGAGGGCGGCAAGGAAATCAAGGCTGCCGCCACCGCTGACCGCAACGGTTTCTTTTACGTGCTGGACCGCACCAACGGCAAATTCATCCGCGGTTTCCCGTTCGTGGACAAGATCACCTGGGCCACCGGGCTGGATAAGGACGGTCGGCCGATCTACAACGAAGCCAGCCGACCGGGTGCACCGGGCACCGAAACCAAAGGCAGTTCGGTGTTCGTCGCCCCGGCGTTCCTCGGCGCGAAAAACTGGATGCCGATGGCCTACAGCAAGGACACCGGTCTGTTCTACGTGCCGTCCAACGAGTGGGGCATGGACATCTGGAACGAAGGCATTGCCTACAAAAAAGGCGCTGCCTTCCTCGGTGCCGGTTTCACCATCAAGCCACTGAACGAAGACTACATCGGCGTGCTGCGCGCCATCGACCCGAAAACCGGCAAGGAAGTCTGGCGTCACAAGAACTTCGCGCCACTGTGGGGCGGGGTGCTGACCACCAAAGGCAATCTGGTATTCACCGGCACGCCGGAGGGGTTCCTGCAGGCATTCAATGCCAGGACCGGCGAGAAGGTCTGGGAATTCCAGACCGGCTCCGGTGTGCTCGGCTCACCTGTGACCTGGGAAATGGACGGCGAGCAGTACGTCTCGGTGCTGTCCGGCTGGGGTGGCGCGGTGCCGTTGTGGGGCGGCGAAGTGGCCAAGCGCATCAAGGACTTTAACCAGGGCGGCATGCTCTGGACCTTCAAATTGCCGAAGGACCTGGTGGCTAAGCACTAATCCAGGTTCACCACATCCCACAGAGATTTCCACCCCATTGGGATTTGTGGGCAAACCTACTACCAAATAACGAGAGCCCCCCTGCCAACGGCGCATTCGTCTGGCACCTGGGGCTCTCTACTATCGGTTCATCGCCTGTTTGCACGACAGGCATCGACCCAGACAGAGGCCCACCATGATCTACGCACAACCCGGAACACCCGGCGCCGTCGTTTCCTTCAAGCCGCGCTACGGCAATTTCATTGGCGGCGAGTTCGTTGCCCCGGTCAATGGCGAGTACTTCACCAACACCTCGCCGGTCACCGGTGAAGTGATCGCCGAATTTCCGCGCTCCAGCGCCGCCGATATCGACAAGGCCCTCGACGCGGCGCACGCTGCGGCGGATGCCTGGGGCAAGACCTCGGCGCAGGACCGTTCGCTGGTCCTGCTGAAAATCGCCGACCGCATCGAGCAGAATCTGGAAATCCTCGCCGTTACCGAAACCTGGGACAACGGCAAGGCCGTGCGTGAAACCCTCAATGCCGACGTACCGCTGGCCGCCGACCACTTTCGCTATTTCGCCGGGTGCATCCGTGCGCAGGAAGGCGGCGCCGCCGAGATCAACGAACTGACCACCGCTTATCATTTCCACGAGCCTTTGGGCGTGGTCGGACAGATCATCCCGTGGAATTTTCCATTGCTGATGGCCGCCTGGAAACTCGCTCCGGCCCTGGCTGCCGGCAACTGCGTGGTGCTCAAGCCGGCCGAGCAAACGCCACTGTCGATCATGGTGTTCGCCGAACTGATCGCCGATCTGCTGCCAGCGGGTGTGCTGAACATCGTCCAGGGTTTCGGCCGCGAAGCCGGTGAGGCCCTGGCCACCAGCAAGCGCATCGCCAAGATCGCGTTTACCGGGTCCACTCCGGTGGGCGCACACATCATGCACTGCGCCGCCGAGAACATCATTCCAAGCACCGTGGAACTGGGCGGCAAGTCGCCGAACATCTTCTTCGAAGACATCATGAACGCGGAGCCGCAGTTCATCGAAAAAGCCGCCGAAGGCCTGGTGCTGGCGTTCTTCAACCAGGGCGAAGTCTGCACCTGCCCATCCCGGGCGCTGGTCCAGGAATCGATCTACGAGCCGTTCATGGCCGAGGTGATGAAGAAGATCGTCAAGATCAAGCGCGGCAATCCGCTGGACACCGAGACCATGGTCGGCGCCCAGGCGTCCGAGCAGCAGTACGACAAGATTCTCTCGTACCTCAAAATTGCCCAGGAGGAGGGCGCGGAGCTGCTCACCGGCGGCGCCGCCGAGCGCCTTGAAGGCGACCTGTCGACGGGTTACTACATCCAGCCGACCCTGCTCAAGGGCCACAACAAGATGCGGGTGTTCCAGGAAGAAATCTTCGGTCCGGTGGTGGGTATCACCACCTTCAAGGACGAAGCCGAAGCGCTGGCGATCGCCAACGACAGCGAATTCGGCCTCGGTGCCGGCCTGTGGACCCGCGACATCAACCGTGCCTACCGCATGGGCCGGGCGATCAAGGCCGGCCGTGTGTGGACCAACTGCTACCACCTGTACCCGGCGCATGCCGCGTTCGGCGGTTACAAGAAGTCCGGGGTGGGCCGCGAAAATCACAAGATGATGCTCGACCACTACCAGCAGACCAAGAACCTGCTGGTGAGCTACGACATCAATCCGCTGGGGTTCTTCTAACCCCCAAAAACACCGCGCCCACCTGTAGGAGCGAGCGTGCTCGCGATGGTCGCCAACGATAACGCTGGGAACCTGATACCCAGCGTTGTTCTTGCGTCAATCGCGAGCAAGCTCGCTCCTGCAGGTTTTTGCAATCGAACCGCCGCGCAACACCCCCTACCAACGCACCCCGCCAACTCCTTCGAAAGTAGCATTCGGTCACCTCCCGCCCCGTGCATTAATGGCTTTACCGGAATTGCCCGGCACAAGAAGAGGATTGACCCATGTGGCATAAACCCGCGTTTACCGATCTGCGCATTGGCTTCGAAGTGACGATGTATTTCGCCAACCGTTGATTGTTCACCCGGCCAGCCGTCGTGTTGGCCGGGCCTGCCTTCTGGAGCATTGCTCATGCACATCCGTGTTCTTGGTTCGGCTGCTGGTGGCGGTTTTCCGCAGTGGAACTGCAACTGCCGGCAATGCGCCGGAGTGCGCAACGGCACCCTGCGGGCGCAGCGGCGAACGCAGTCCTCGATTGCCCTGAGCGACAACGGGGTGGACTGGGTGCTGTGCAATGCTTCACCGGATATCCGCGCGCAGCTGGAAAGCTTCGCGCCGCTGCAACCGGCTCGACAATTGCGCGACACGGCGATTACCGCCGTGGTGCTGATGGACAGCCAGATCGACCACTGCACCGGCCTGTTGAGCCTGCGCGAAGGCTGCCCGCATTCCGTGTATTGCACCGGCCGGGTCCACGAAGACCTCAGCAGCGGCTTCCCGCTGTTCGGCATGCTCAAGCACTGGAACGGCGGCCTGCAGTGGCGAACGCTCGGCCTGGACCGCGAACCCTTTCAGATCCCGGCCTGCAAACACCTGCGGCTGCGGGCGATCCCGCTGGTCAGTAACGCACCACCGTACTCGCCCAACCGCGGCAATCCGCAGCCCGGCGACACCATCGGCCTGTTTATCGAAGACCTGCAAAGCGGCGCGTCGCTGTTCTACGCTCCGGGGCTCGGGCAGGTCGACGCTGAGGTGCTGGGCTGGATGCAACGCGCCGATTGCCTGTTGCTCGATGGCACGTTGTGGCGCGACGACGAAATGCGCGTGTGTGAGGTCGGCCAGAGCCTGGGCAGCGACATGGGCCACCTGGCCCAGAGCGGGCCTGGCGGCATGCTGGAAGTGCTGGAAGGCTTTCCCCGCCAGCGCAAGGTGCTGATCCATATCAACAACACCAACCCGATCCTCGATGAGGACTCGGCGGAACGGGCGTTGCTGGAGCGGCGGGGGATTGAGGTGGCTTTTGATGGCATGGACATTGTGCTGTAGCCAATGGCCCCATCGCGGGCAAGCCAGATACCACACAGCTTCCAGGATGATCCCAATGACCGACACCCCGATGACCCCCACCGAATTCACCGCCGCCCTGCAAGCCAAAGGCGCCTATTACCACATCCACCACCCCTTCCACCAAGCCATGTATGCCGGTCGAGCTACCCGCGAACAGATCCAGGGCTGGGTCGCCAATCGGTTCTACTATCAGGTGAACATCCCCCTGAAAGACGCTGCGATCCTCGCCAACTGCCCCGATCGCGAAGTGCGGCGTGAATGGCTGCAACGCATCCTCGACCACGACGGCGTGCCTGGCAGCGAAGGCGGCATCGAAGCCTGGCTGCGTCTGGGTGAAGCCGTAGGGCTCGATCGCGAACAGATTCTCTCCCAGAAACTGGTGCTGCCCGGCGTACGTTTTGCCGTGGACGCCTACGTCAATTTTGCCCGGCGTGCCTGCTGGCAGGAAGCAGCCAGCAGCTCCCTGACCGAGCTGTTCGCGCCGCAGATCCACCAATCACGTATCGAGGCCTGGCCGAGCCATTACCCATGGATCGACAGCGCCGGCTACGACTACTTTCGCACCCGCCTGGGCCAGGCGCGTCGGGATGTCGAGCACGGCCTGCGCATTACCCTGGCGCACTACGTCACCCTGGAGGGCCAGCAACGCATGCTGGAAATCCTGCAATTCAAGCTTGATGTATTGTGGAGCATGCTCGACGCCATGAGCATGGCCTATGAACTGCAGCGCCCGCCTTACCATAGCGTGACCACGCAGAACGTCTGGCATCGGGGGATTGACCTGTGAACGGGAGCAAACCGCAACCCGGTCCACCGCTGTGGCTGCTGGCGGAGCTGACCTATCGTTGTCCGCTGCAGTGCCCCTATTGCTCCAATCCGCTGGATTTTGCCCAGCACGGGGCGGAGCTGAGCACCGAGGAATGGATTCGCGTATTTCGCGAAGCGCGGGAGATGGGCGCGGCGCAGCTCGGCTTTTCCGGAGGCGAGCCGCTGGTGAGGCAAGACCTGGCCGAGTTGATCAAGGCCGCGCGGGACATGGGTTATTACACCAACCTGATCACCTCGGGCATCGGCCTGACCGAGCAGAAGGTGCGCGACTTCAAGGTTGCCGGGCTGGACCACATCCAGATCAGTTTTCAAGCGGCCGACGAGGCGGTCAACAACATGCTCGCCGGCTCCCGCAAGGCCTTCGCGCAGAAGCTGGCCATGGCCCGGGCGGTGAAGGCCCAGGGTTATCCGATGGTGCTGAATTTTGTCACCCATCGGCACAACATCGACCAGATCGACCGCATCATCGAGCTGTGCCTGGAGCTGGAAGCGGATTTCGTCGAGTTGGCGACCTGCCAGTTCTACGGCTGGGCCGAGCTCAACCGGGTCGGCCTGTTGCCCACCCGTGAGCAGTTGCAGCGCGCCGAGCGCATTACCAATCAGTACCGCGAGCGTCTCGAGGCCGAAGGGCATCCCTGCAAGCTGATCTTCGTCACCCCGGATTACTATGAAGAACGCCCCAAGACCTGCATGAACGGCTGGGCCAACCTGTTTCTCGACATCACTCCGGACGGCACCGCACTGCCATGCCACAGCGCCAGGCAGCTCCCGGTAGCCTTCCCCAATGTGCGCGAGCACAGCATCGAGCACATCTGGACCGACTCGTTCGGCTTCAACCGTTTTCGTGGCGACGACTGGATGAAGGAGCCTTGCCGCTCCTGCGATGAAAAGCACAAGGACCTGGGGGGGTGTCGGTGCCAGGCGTTCATGCTGACCGGCGATGCCGAGAATGCCGACCCGGTGTGCAGCAAGTCGGCGCACCACGGCGTCATCCTCAAGGCCCGGGACGAGGCCGATGCGCCCGGGCTGGGCATGGAGCACCTGACGCTGCGCAACGAAAAAGCCTCGCGCCTGATCTACCGCGGATAACAACCATGCACACGCCCCCGTAGGAGCCGGCTTGCCGACGATGGCGTGCGCACAATCTACGCAAGGCTTCAGGGCCTCATCGCCGGCAAGCCGGCTCCCACGAGGAATCTGTTGTCATTTCAGCCTTTAGGTACCCATTGGTCTGATTGCATTCACCGCCGGATGGGGTAGTGTGGCTTTACCTTCCAAAACAATAAAAACACAGGCTTTCCAATGAGCCAAAGTCTCAGCCAGCTGCGTAAATTCGTTTCACCTGAAATCATCTTCGGTGCCGGTTGCCGGCATAACGTCGGCAACTATGCCAAGACTTTTGGTGCGCGCAAGGTCCTGGTGGTCAGTGACCCCGGGGTGATTGCCGCCGGGTGGGTGGCCGATGTCGAGGCCAGCCTGCAGGCCCAGGGCATCGACTACTTTCTCTACAGCGACGTGTCGCCCAATCCCCGGGTCGAAGAAGTCATGCTCGGTGCCGAGCTGTACCGGGAAAACCACTGCGATGTGATCGTCGCCGTGGGCGGCGGCAGCCCGATGGATTGCGGCAAGGGCATCGGCATCGTCGTCGCCCATGGCCGCAACATCCTCGAGTTCGAAGGGGTGGACACCATTCGCGTGCCGAGCCCACCGCTGATCCTGATCCCCACGACCGCCGGCACCTCGGCGGATGTTTCGCAATTCGTGATCATCTCCAACCAGCAGGAGCGCATGAAGTTCTCCATCGTCAGCAAGGCGGTGGTGCCGGACGTGTCGCTGATCGACCCGGAAACCACCTTGAGCATGGACCCGTTCCTGTCGGCCTGTACCGGAATCGATGCCTTGGTGCACGCGATTGAGGCTTTCGTGTCGACCGGTCACGGGCCCTTGACCGATCCCCATGCGCTGGAAGCCATGCGCCTGATCAACGGCAACCTGGTACAGATGATCGCCAACCCCACGGACATTGCCCTGCGCGAGAAAATCATGCTCGGCAGCATGCAGGCCGGGCTGGCGTTTTCCAACGCGATCCTCGGTGCGGTGCATGCGATGTCCCACAGCCTTGGCGGTTTCCTCGACTTGCCCCATGGCCTGTGCAATGCGGTACTGGTGGAACACGTGGTGGCGTTCAACTACAACTCGGCGCCGGAGCGTTTCAAGGTCATCGCCGAGACCTTTGGCATCGACTGCCGTGGCCTCAATCACCGGCAGATCTGCGGGCGCCTGGTGGAACATCTGATCGCGCTCAAACACGCGATCGGCTTCCATGAAACCCTCGGCCTGCACGGCGTGCGCACCGCGGACATTCCGTTTCTCTCGCAGCACGCCATGGACGACCCGTGCATCCTCACCAACCCTCGCGAGTCCAGTCAGCGTGATGTCGAGGTCGTCTATGGCGAAGCCCTCTGACGAGCAGCAACGGGCGCTCGCCGGGCTGCTGGGATTAGGCAGCCACTCGGCGCGCAAAAGCCACTACCCGGAGCTGGCCGCGCGCCTGGAAGAGCTGGAAGCCGAACGCAATCGCTACAAATGGCTCTTTGAAAATGCCGTGCAGGGGATCTTCCAGGCCAGCCTGCTCGAAGGCATGCGTGCGGCCAATCCGGCGCTGGCGCGGATGCTCGGCTACCAGGACCCGCAGGACGTGTTGTTTTCCCTGGCGGACCTGGCGAGCAACCTGTTCGTCGGCGGTGCGCAGGAGCTGGCCAATATCGGCGAGATCCTCAGGCACCAGGGCAGCTTGCACGGCTACGAAACCCAATTGCGGCGCAAGGACGGCAGCAGCCTCGATGTGTTGATGAACCTGTTGCTCAAGCCTGATCAGGAAGGCCTGGTGGAAGGTTTTGTGACCGACATCACCGAGCGCAAACTGGCCCAGGAGCGCCTGCAACAGCTCAACGACGAACTGGAGCAGCGGGTCAACGCGCGCACCGACGAACTGCTCGAGGCCCGGGACGCCGCCGAGGCCGCCAATCGCAGCAAGGACAAGTACCTCGCCGCCGCCAGCCATGACCTGCTGCAACCGCTCAACGCCGCGCGCCTGCTTATCTCGACCTTGCGCGAGCGCAAGTTGCCCGACATCGAGCAGGTCCTGGTGGAGCGTACCCATCAGGCACTGGAAGGCGCCGAAGACCTGCTCACGGACCTGCTGGACATTTCACGGCTCGACCAGGCCGCCGTCAAACCGGACATCGCGCTGTATCGCCTCGACGAGTTGCTTGGGCCCCTGGTATCCGAGTTCCAGTCCGTCGCCGAGGCCGACGGCCTGCACCTGCGCGTGCACATGGGCGACTACGCGATCAGCACCGACTTGCGCCTGATGACGCGCATCCTGCGCAATTTTCTCAGCAATGCCTGCCGCTATACCGACCAGGGCAGCATCCTGCTGGCGGCCCGACGCCGGGGCGAGATGCTGCGCCTGGAGGTGTGGGACACCGGGCGCGGGATTGACCCGGACCGCCTGGATTCGATTTTCCTCGAGTTCAACCAGCTGGATGTCGGCCGTGCTGCCGATCGCAAGGGCGTCGGGTTGGGGCTGGCGATTGTCGAGCGCATCGCCAAGATTCTCGAGTACCGCGTGCAGGTTCATTCGCTGCCGGGGCGTGGTTCCAGATTCAGCATCGAGGTGCCCATGTCCCGGGAAGTGCCGCTGCCGATCAGCCTCGCGGCGCCGCAGCCGGGCACCGGTAATCCGTTGCCGGGGCGTCGTTTGCTGGTGCTGGACAATGAAGTCAGCATCCTTGACAGCATGCGGGCGCTGCTTGGGCAGTGGGGCTGCGAGGTGGTGACGGCCACCGACCAGGCCTCGGCGTTGAGCGCACTGGCCGGGCGGGCGCCGGAGCTGATCCTGGCCGACTATCACCTGGACCACGGGGTGGTGGGCTGTGAAGTGGTCAGGCACTTGCGCGAGCATTTTGCCCAGGCAATTCCTGCTGTCATCATCACCGCCGATCGCACCGATCAATGCCGTCGCTCATTGCGGCGCCTGGATGCACCGCTGCTGAACAAACCGGTGAAGCCTGGCAAGTTGCGCGCGGTGCTCAGTCAGTTGCTGGGGTAGGGCAGCGCGCGATATTGCAGGCTGAAACCCAGCTCGGCAGACTGACCTTGTGCCAGCAGGCGCAAGCCCGGCCGCCCGGGCAGGTGATGGGCATTGACCGGATGGCTTACCGGTTCGATACAGAAGAATCCCAAGTCAACCGGGCAATACAGCAGGTAGTAATCGCTGCCGCTGGCCTCGCACTGCAGTTCGTAGCCCAGGTCCGGTTGCTGGATCAGGCAGTGGCCGTCCCATTGGCAGAAACCGTTGTCGACCAGGGTGTCCGGCAGCGCTTGCAGTTGCTGAAAATCCCATCGGTCGGGGATCGAATCAAGTCGGGTAGGCAGTCTGGACGCGTCGCACATCCAGACCTGTTGGGCAGTTGCCTGCAGACGGGTGCCGGCGGTGCGCGGCAGATAAGGATGCAGTCCCAGCCCATGCCACGCGGCATGCTCGGCCAGATGCGTAACCTGCACCTCGATACTCAAGCGGCCCTCGCTCAAGTGAAAGCGTTGCCGGGCGCGATAGGCGAAGGGGATGCTGCAGTCCAGTTGCAGCACCACTTCATCCTGCGTGTGGGAAACGACCTGCCACGGCTGTTGCCAGGCACTGCCGTGGATGGGTAGCGGGTCGGTGAGGCTGTTGGGCGCCAGGGCAAGCCAGCCATCGGGGCAGTCGAAACCGCCTTCGGCGATCCGGTTGGACCAGGGCACCAGCGGGAAGCAGCCGAGCTTGCCCGGCAGGCCTGTGTTCAATGCCTGCGCATCGTTGTACCGCAGCAATGGCTGGCCGGTACTGCGTACGGTCCAGTTGACGATGCTGCCGCCGAGTGCGGGGGCGAGGGTCAGGTGGGTGAGTTCGTCTTCGAGTTCGAGCAGTGTTGGCGCCATAGCCGTTAACCTATCTGAAAAACACCGAGATCCCCGTAGGCAGCTCCTGCAGGGGCTGCATTGGCCTTTTACAACACCAGATGCGGCAACCACAGCGACAGTGCAGGAACGTAAGTCACCGCGATCAGCACCAGGAACAGCACGGCATAAAAAGGCAGCAGTGCGATCACGGTTTTTTCGATAGTGACTTTACCCACGGCAGACCCCACAAACAGTACCGCGCCTACGGGCGGCGTGATCAATCCTATGCCCAGGTTCACCAGCATGATCATGCCGAAGTGCACCGGGTCGACGCCTATGCCAAGAATCACCGGCAGCAGGATGGGTGTCAGGATCAGGATCAAGGGCGCCATGTCCATCACCGCGCCGAGAATCAGCAGCATGACGTTGATGCACATCAGGATCACGTAGCGGTTGTCTGACAGGGTCAGGAACATGGTGGTGATCTTTGCCGGAATCTGCATCAGCGTCATGATATAGCCGAAGCTGGCGGCGAAACCGATCAGGATCATCACGATGGAAATGGTCCGGACCGTGCGGTGCATCAGTTTCGGCAGCTCACTCCATTTGTAGTCGCGATAGATGAACATGGTCACGAAAAACGCCCAGAGCACGGCGATGGCCGCAGACTCCGTGGCGGTGAAAATACCGGACAGAATGCCGCCGAGGATGATGACCATCGCCATCAAACCCCACATCGCTTCGCCGCATATTTTCAGCGCCTGCTTGAGGGGAATGACCTCGCCCTTGGGGTAGTTGCGTTTTTTCGCGAAGATCAGGCAGAGCACCATCAGGCAGGCGCTCATCAACAGCCCCGGTACGATACCCGCCATGAACAGCGAAGCAATCGACACCGTGCCGCCGGCAGCCAGTGAGTAAATCACCGAGTTGTGGCTGGGAGGCGTCAACAGGGCCTGGACCGACCCGCTGATGGTCACGGCCGTGGCGAATTCCCGTGGATAACCCTTGCGCTCCATTTCCGGAATCAGTACCGAGCCCACTGACGCGGTATCCGCCACCGAGGAGCCGGAAATCGCCCCGAAGAATGTCGAGGCCATGATGTTGACCAGCGACAGGCCGCCGCGCACGAAGCCCACCAGCACCCCGGCAAAGGCGACCAACCGGCGGGACATGCCACCCTCGGCCATGATCGCGCCCGCGAGCACGAAGAACGGAATCGCCAGCAGGGAGAATTTGTTCACACCACCGGCGACTTGAATCATCAGCGCCTGAAACGGAATGTCGATCCACCATGCGCCGATCAGCGCAGAGAGCCCCAAGGCATAGGCGACCGGCATGCCGATCATGATCAGAGCGAGAAAACTGCCCAGCAGAATCAGAGCGTCCATTTATACGGCACCTTCGCTTTCTTCAACCAGGTCGAAACGCACGACCCGACGGTTGCTCTGATCACCGAGCAGGAGTTTTTCCAGGACAAAAATCAGCGTGAGCAGACCGCCCACGGGGATCGGCATATAGGTAATGCCCACGCGCAGCGTCGGCAGCGCGCTCATGAACTGGTTCCAGGTGGACATGCACAGTTTGGTACCCCAGACAGTCATGAACAGGCAGACCGTGGCCATCAGCAGTTGCGAGAAGATCCCCACGACTCTGCGTACTTCGGGCGTCATCCGGTCGGTCACCATGGCCACCGCCATGTGCGCACCGGCGCGATAACTGGCCGCCGCGCCGATGAATGTGAAGACCATCATCAGCAAAATGGCGGTGGGCTCCGGCCAACTGGAGCCGGTGCCGAGGACATAACGAGCGAAAACGCCCCAGGGAATGATCAGGGCAATGGCCAGCACCGACAGTCCGGCGACCCAGATGCAGGTCATGTAAATCTTGTCATTGATGCGCAGCAGTAGATTCTTCATCGGGTTTCACCGTAACCGGGCGCGCGCTGGGCTACACAGACGTCAGCGGCGCCGGCCTTTCATGAGTGCCTGGGAGGGGTTATTGGACCGCTTCGATACGCTTGATCAGATCGGCATAAGGCGCGCCGTATTTTTCGCGGATCGACGCGGTGGCCTCGTAGAAAGGTTTTTTGTCGACGGTGATGAACTCGACGCCGGCCGCCTTGAGTTTTTCCTCACTGCTGGCGGACTTCGCGTCCCATAGGGTGCGCTCCTGGGCCTGCGCGGCCTTGGCGGTTTTCTTCACCAGGACTTGCTGGTCGGGGGTGAGCTTGTCCCAGGTGATTTTCGACATCACGATGGGTTCCGGCAGGATCAGGTGGCCGGTGAGGCTGTAGAACTTAGCATTCTGGTAGTGGTTGTGTTCGAGCAGGGTGGGCGGGTTGTTTTCCGCGCCGTCGATCACCCCGGTCTGCAGGGCGCTGAAGATCTCCCCGGTGTCCATCGCAATGCCGTTGCCGCCCATGGCGTTGATGGTTTCGATGAACATCGGGTTGCCTTGTACGCGGATCTTCATGCCCTTGAGGTCTTCAAGGCTGCGCACCGGTTTTTTGGTGTAGATGTTGCGCGTGCCGCCGTCCATCCAGGCCAGGGCGACCAGGCCGAATTCGGAATCGGTGATCTTGGCGAGGATTTCGTCGCCCACCTCACCGTCGATGACCTTGCGCATGTGCGCCTGGTCGCGGAACACGAACGGCATGTTGAACACGTTCACGTCCGGTACCACGGGACCGACGATGCCAAGGCTGACCCGGGCCATCTGGATGGCGCCTACCTGGGCCTGTTCGACCACTTCCTTTTCCGAGCCGAGTACGCCGCCGGCAAACATCTTGAAAGTCAGCTTGCCGTCACTGTCGGCCACCAGGGTTTTACCCAGCTGCTCTTCGGCCACGACGGTGGGGTAACCGGCCGGATGGATGTCGGCGAATTTGATTTCCAGTGCCTGGGCGGCACTGCTGAGGGTGAAGGCCAGGGGGAGTGCAGCGGCGAGCAAGGTGCGTTTGAAGTCCATGGGGCAATTCTCCAGTCTTGTTGTTTTTTTTATTCAAGGCACAGCAAATTCAGCAAGGGCGTTTACAGCGAGTGATTGAACAGCGGTTCCGGCAAACCCTGGACGCCAGGGTTGAGGGCGAACACGCCACCGGCCAGTGACTGTGGATCCTGGTCGTCACCGGGGCGGATCGACGTCACGAATAGCGTGTCGAGCCGACTGCCACCGAAGGCGCACATCGTCGGTTTTTTCACAGGTACCGCCAGCGATCGGTCGAGGCGGCCATCGGGGGTAAAGCGATGAATCAGCCCGGCGTCATTGGCGCAGATCCAGTAGCAACCCTCGGCGTCCACCGCGGCACCGTCGGGACGACCTTCGTACTGGTTCATGTCGACGAACAGTCGGCGGTTGGTTGGGGTACCCGTGTCGATGTCATAGTCGAAGGCCCAGATCTGCCGGACCAGTGGGTGTGAATCGGAGAGATACAGGGTGCGGCCATCCGGGCTGAAGCCCAGGCCATTGGGCACGATGAAACCTCCCAGCCTGGCTTCAAGTGGCCCCGCCTGCCCGGCGCTGTAGCGGTAAAGGCTGCCGTTGGCGGCATTGGCGCCCATGTTCAGCACCATGCTGCCCGCCCAGAAGCGGCCCTGACGATCACAGCGCCCGTCGTTGAGGCGCATGTCTGCTCGCGCGTGGTCGACATGCGCCAGCAGCTCACTGTCCAGGCTGCCATCGCTGTGCGGTTGCAGCCGGAAGAACCCGCTTTCCATCCCGGCGACCCAGCTGCCATCGCTTTGACGAGCGATGCAAGCCAGCATCTGCGGGGTTTTCCAGGCGTGTACGTGGCCAGTATCAGCGTTCCAGCGTTGCAGGCCGCCGTTGGGAATATCCACCCAGTACAGGGCATTTTCCACGGCGACCCATACCGGGCTTTCTCCAACCGCATTGCGGGCATCGACAATCAGTTCTGCGTGCATGGCCACTCATTCCCTTGGTTATTTTTGTGGGGACTGTTGCGCGGCTCAGTCGCCGAACGGGCCGGCGGCACAGAATGCCCCACCCTGGTAGACCCGCGCCGGATCATCGGCAGCAGGCATCGGTTGGGCCTCGACCTGGTCGCGGAACACTTCGGAGCTGTCTTGCGCCACATAACCAAGGCCCGCAGCCAAGCGGTTGTCCCACCAGACTTGCTTGTTGTCGGACATGCCGTACACCACGGTATGGCCCACGTTGGGTGCATGGAGTGCGCGTTCGAGCAGCTGGGTCAGGTCACCGAAGCTCAGCCAGGTGCTCATCATCCGGCGGTTTTGCGGGACCGGGAACGAAGAGCCGATCCGGATGCTGACGGTCTCGATGCCGTAGCGATCGAAGTAGAACGTCGCCATGTCCTCGCCATAGGATTTGGACAGGCCGTAGTAGCTGTCCGGACGGCGCGGGGAGTGGGCATCGAGGATCTCGCCCTGCTGGTAGAAGCCGATGACGTGGTTGGAACTGGCGAAAATCACGCGCTTGACGCCATGCTTGCGCGCCGCTTCGTAGATGTGAAACACGCCGCAGATATTGGCGCCGAGGATCTCTTCGAACGGACGCTCCACCGACACCCCGCCGAAGTGCAGGATGGCGTCCACGCCTTCGACGAGCTTATCCACGGCCTGCTTGTCCGCGAGGTCACAGATGACGACCTCCTCGCGATCATCCACCGCCGGGCTGATATCGGCGATATCCGAAAGACGAATGACATGGGCATAGGGTCGCATGCTTTCGCGCAGCACTTTGCCAAGGCCGCCCGCAGCGCCGGTGAGCAGCAGGCGATTGAATGGAGCTGTAGGGTGAGTAGTCATGAGAGTCCCTGGACAAGCAGTTATTATTTAATTTGTTGTAGGTTGTCGTACGACGCTGAGAAGTATCCGTAGAGTTTTCCGCTCATGTCAATGCGACTTAGGTTGAAAGTCGATGCAAGGTATTCAAACCACTTCGCTGCTGGGCGGATTACAACAACGAAAGCGGGTAGCTGATGAAAATCCGGTTTTCGTCAAATTCGTTGGTGCTGAAATCCTTGCGGATCGACGCATTGCGCCACTTCACGTTGAGATTTTTCAGCGCGCCGCTTTGCACGGTGTAGGCCAGTTCCGACTCGCGGCCCCATTCCTTGCCGTCGGTGATGGCACCGGTGTGCACGTTATCGCCGCTGATGTAGCGGTTCATCATGGTCAGGCCAGGAATGCCCAGGGCGACGAAGTTGTAGTCATGACGCAGCTGCCAGGATTTTTCCTTGGCGTTGTCATAGCTGGAGTTGTAGCTGTCGTTGGCCAGGGTGCCGCCGCTGGTGCCGTTGACACGCATCCAGGCGCTGTCGCCCGTCAGCTTTTGCAGGCCGACGTAAAAGGTGTTGCCGCCATATTTGGCCGAGAGCATTGCAAAGGTGGTCTTGTTTTCCATGTCGCCGGCCAGGGCGCTGCCATCTTCCTTGCCGTTGAAAAAGCCGAGGTTGGCACCCAGGGTCCAGTCGCCCAACGGCTGGCTGTGACTGAGGTTGAAGTACTGCTGCTGGTAGATGTCGCTGAGTTCCGAATACCAGACGCCGACCAGGGTGCGCTTGTCGTTGAAGGTGTATTCACCCCCTGCGAAGTTGAAGCGGTCCGAGGTGAACGCCGCGCGGCCATTCATGGACATGTCTTCCATGCTTGCATCGTTGCGCGGGCTGTTCTGGCGGAACTGGCCGCCGTAGAGCGTCAAACCGCTGATCTCGGTGGAGGTGACCTGGCCACCGCGGAAGGTCTGCGGCAGTGAGCGCCCATCGTCCGAGCGCAGCACGGGCAATACCGGCATCCATTCGCCGACCTTGAGTTCGGTCTTGGAAATCTTGCCCTTGACCGCTACGCCCATGCGCCCGAAATTGTCGGCAGGGCGCCCGTCATCGTGAATCGGCAGCAACTGTGTACCACCCGTGCCTTTGCCTCCGTCGAGCTTTTGCGAGTACATGCCGAGCACATCCACACCAAAGCCGACCGGGCCTTGGGTAAATCCGGACTTGGCGTCGAGGATGAAGCTCTGCGTCCACTCCTCAGCCTTGCCCTGGGGATAGGCCGGGTTGGTGTAGTTGCGGTTGAAGTACGCATTGCGCAGGTTCAGCGTCGCCTTGCTGTCATCGACAAACCCTTCTGCCTGGCTGGCGAGGGGCAGGGCCAGAACGATCCCGCCGAGGCTGAGCAGGCTGAGGGTATGACGGCGGGCAAAAGTCGGGCGAGGGGTGCAGGCGAAGGAATGGCGGACGAGTTGACTCACAGTGACGCTCCCTTTGTATTTTTGTTTTTATGGTTGTTATACGTCGTCGTACAACATAGGGGTGATTATTTGCGAGGTGTCAGCGGGTTGTCAATCGGAAGTTATACGATGACTTCATGCTTGAGGGCGCCGTGACCTCTGAGGGCCGGGAGGGCGATAGACCAACAGGATATGGGTGTTGGCTAACAAGGTTTTACGGCAAACTGGCACGACCTCCGACACAAGGCCACTGAATGGATCATTACGCCCCGCGCAACTGGCAGCCCCACGAGCGGCCCAGCTTGCCCGGTTCGCCTTCCACGCCGCTGCACTCCACGCCCAAACGCCTGGCCTATGCGCTGGTCGGATTGCTGGTGGCGTTGACCGGGGGGTTGGGAAACTCCCTGGTGATTGCCAACCTGCCTTATCTGCAGGGCGCGCTGGGTGCGACCACCGCCGAGATGGCCTGGCTGCCCGCCGCGTACGTGATGACCAATGTGTCGATGAACCTGCTGCTGGTGAAGTTTCGCCAGCAGTTCGGCTTGCGCGCGTTCACCGAAGTGTTCCTGGTGCTCTACGCGTTGGTGACCTTCGGCCACTTGTTCGTCAACGACCTGAACTCGGCGATTGCAGTACGGGCGGCGCACGGCATGGTCGGGGCGGCGTTGAGTTCGTTGGGGCTGTACTACATGATCCAGGCGTTCCCCGCGAAGTGGCGCATGAAGGCGCTGGTGCTCGGGCTTGGGACTTCGCAGCTGGCTCTGCCCCTGGCCCGGCTGTTTTCCGAAGACTTGCTGCAGATCGCCGAATGGCGCGGCCTGTACCTGTTCGAACTGGGCATGGCGCTGTTGTCCCTGGGGTGCGTGTTCCTGCTCAAACTGCCCCCCGGGGACCGTTTCAAGACTTTCGAAAAACTCGACTTCCTGACGTTCGCCATTCTGGCCAGCGGCGTCGCACTGCTCTGCGCGGTGCTCTCGCTGGGGCGTATCGACTGGTGGCTGGAAGCACCCTGGATTGGCGTAGCGTCGGCGGGTTCCATCGCGCTGATCATGACCGGCCTTGCCATCGAGCATAACCGCAGCAACCCGATGCTGATGACTCGCTGGCTGGGCAGCGGGGTGATGATTCGCCTGGCCCTGGCGGTGGTGCTGATTCGCATGGTGGCCTCGGAGCAGTCCACCGGCGCCGTCGGCTTCATGCAAGCCCTGAACATGAGCACCCAGCAGCTGCACAGCCTGTATGTGGTGATGATGATCGGCAGCATTGCCGGGCTGGTCACCAGCGCGCTGACCATCAACCCCAAGCACCTGTTCAGCCCGTTGATCGTGTCGCTGGCATTGATGGCTGTCGGTTCGGTGATCGACAGCCATTCGAATAACCTGACCCGTCCGGAAAACCTGTATTTCAGCCAGTTCCTGCTGGCATTCGGCAGTACGTTTTTTCTCGGGCCGACCATGGTGCTGGGCACGCGCAATGTATTGACCAACCCGCGCAACCTGGTGAGCTTCTCGGTGCTGTTTGGTATCTGCCAGAACCTCGGCGGCTTGATCGGTGCAGCGTTGCTGGGCACTTTTCAGATTGTTCGCGAGAAATTTCACTCCAGTAACATTGTCGAACACCTGGTGTTGACCGATCCGCTGGTGGCTGCCCGGGTCCAGAGCGGTAGCAATGCCCTGGGTTCGGTGATCGCCGATCCAGCCTTGCGCAATCTGCAGGGCATACGCAGCCTGGCGACGGCCGCTACGCGCGAGGCCAATGTGCTGGCCTATAACGACGTGTTCATGCTCATCGCAGTGATCGCCGTGCTGACGATGATCTGGATCTCCATTCGCGCCCTGTGGCTGATGAGCACTACAAAGAACGTCACTCCAACGCCTTCCGACTCCACCAGCGGTGCCACACCTTCATGACCGAACCGACCACGACGACCACCAACGCCATTGCCGCCACCCCCGAGGGCGTTGCGCCACCGTCCACGCCCGCCACCGAGCCGCGCTCGCTACGGGTTCGAGTGCTTTCATCGATGGGCTTTGCGGCGATCGCCCTGGTGGGTGTGCTGATCGTGTTGTACGCCTGGCAGTTGCCACCGTTCAGCAGCGCGATCGAGACCACGGAAAATGCATTGGTGCGCGGCCAGGTGACCATCATCGGTCCGCAGCTCAGCGGCTACGTTTATGAAGTGCCGGTGTCGGACTTCCAGTTCGTCAAGACCGGCGACTTGCTGGTGCGCCTGGATGACCGGATCTACCAGCAGCGCCTGGACCAAGCCCTGGCACAATTGGCGGTGCAAAAAGCCGGCTTGGCCAACGTGGTGCAGCAACGCAACAGCGCCGAGGCCACCATCAAGCTGCGCCAGGCAGCAGTCGCCGACAGCCAGGCGCAGGCGCGCAAAAGTGCCGCCGACCTGCGCCGTAATAACGAGTTGGTTCGCGATGGTTCGGTGTCCAGGCGCGAGCTGGATGTGAGCCTGGCGGCGAACGCGCAGTCGATTGCCGCGGTCGCCCAGGCCCAGGCCAATCTGGAGATCGCCCGCCAGGATCTGCAGTCAGTGATCGTCAATCGAGGCTCACTGGAAGCGGCAGTGGCGAGCGCGGATGCCGCGGTGCAACTGGCGCGCATCGACCTTTCCAATACCCGAATCGTTGCGCCCCGGGACGGCCAGCTGGGGCAGATCGGTGTACGTCTGGGGGCCTATGTCAACTCCGGCGCGCAGCTGATGGCCCTGGTACCGCATCAGCTGTGGGTGATTGCCAACATGAAGGAAACCCAGATGAACAACGTGCGGGTCGGCCAGCCGGTGACGTTCACGGTGGATGCACTGGACCACCGCAAGTTCAAGGGCCGGGTGCAGCGGATCTCACCCGGTACCGGTTCTGAATTTGCGCTGCTGCAAGCCGACAACGCCACCGGCAACTTCGTCAAGATCGCCCAGCGGGTGCCGGTGCGGATTACCGTGGACGAAGATCAGGCCGAGAGCGAGCGGCTGCGGCCGGGGATGTCGGTAGTGGTGAGCATTGATACGGCGGCTTCAGGCGACCCCGCAGCCCCATAACATCGCAGTGGCGAGCAAGCTTTGCTCCCACAGATATCTCGTTCAGGCGGCCACCAGCGGTGGCATGGTGCCCAGCAACGACACTGCCGCCACCGCGCCAATCCCTAATAGCCACTCCATGATCACGCTGGTTTTCAGCGCCCCCATGCGCTGGTCGCAATCATTGACCCGCAGCCGATTGAACAACGCCAGGCCCAGCATCGCCGCCACCAACCCGACCTTGATCAACAGAATCAAGGCAAATCCCGACCACAATGGCGTCGGCCACAGCTGGCCCGTCAGTACTCGCACGTTGATCAGCCCCGTCAACACCAGTCCCGCCACCAGCGCGTAACCCACACCACTGAACCGCTGGAGAATGACGCCGATCGGGTGGACTGATGCCTGGCGCAAGATCATCACCAGCAGCATCAAGCCGCCCAGCCAGATGCCAACGCACATCAGGTGCACGATCTGATTGAGGATCAGCAGTTGGCCGTTCAAGCCATCGAGCATCGCGCCATGGCCCACGGGTGCAAGCGTCGCCAGCAATAAGCCACCCAATACCAGGCGCGGCAGCAGGGAGGCCTGCCAGCGTGTGAACAGCAACGCCAGCACCAGCCCGTTGAGTAACAGATGCCAGCGCCATACCTGGCCGAAAAACGTGTTGCCCATGACCAGTTGCAGGGTCGGCAGTTCAAGGGCGGCCGCCCAGTCCCCGGCCATGCTGGCAGTGATCAACAACAACCAGCAGACGCCGCTCACTAACGCCACCGCCGCCAGCCATCGGCTCACCCGCGCCAGCGGCTGATCCAGCGTGGTAATGCCACGCCCCAACAGCAGGGGCCTGAACACCCAGGCCCCGACCAGCATCAGCACCACGGTGAAATGCAGAAAGCGGCACAGCACCATCGCGCTCGTCATGAATTACTGACCGACCTTGAAGCTGTAGGCGCCTTCACTTTTATGAGTATCGACCGACACCGCGTGCCATTCGACCTTGTACGCACCTGCAGTCAAAGGCGCTTGCGGCGTCACCACCAGGGTTTTCTTGTCACTGCCTTCGGTGGCCAGGCTTTTTACCGGTACGTTGCTGCCGTCCTTGCTCAGCGTCACCTTGGTAAAGGTCGCTTCCACCCCTTCGGAAAATACCAGGCGCAGCTCTGCCGGTGCGCTGACCGTGCTGTCGGCGGCCGGGCTCTGGCTTTTCAGGTGGGCATGAGCGAACACCGACGAGGCGGCGAACAGCGAGCCGAGGAGGGTGACGGTGGTCAGGGTTTTCTTGAGCGTCATCATGGAATACCTCTGGGCAGGTTGGAAGAGAGGTGCAGTTTACCTTCCAGGGCGCGCCGGGACGAAGTTTCGTTTTGCCCTGTCGCCGCGAAGTAGAGCGGATGCTAGTCTTGACCAACGCTGTCGTCAGGGAGCCCTCATGGGCAATCACAAGATCGAGATCCGTCGCAGTAACGTCGAGAAAATTCTGCTGGGGGCTGAAAAGGTCTTCGCCGAGAAAGGCTTCGGCAGTACCGCCATGGCCGACATTGCCGCCGAAGTGCAACTGCCGCGCTCCAACCTGCATTACTACTTCAGCACCAAGGGCGAACTCTACAGTGCAGTGCTGTTCGACCTGCTGGAAGTGTGGAAACAGGACGCCCTGTGCTTCGAAATGTTCGACGACCCGCGCGTGGTCCTCAGCAGCTACATCCGCGCCAAGATGCAACATTCGCGCAGCCGTCCGTACGGCTCCAAGGTCTGGGCCAACGAAATCATCCATGGCGCGCCGACGCTGGGTGAGGCACTGGACGCCAGCCTGTACGACTGGGCCAAGATGAAGGAAGCGAAAATCCGTCAGTGGGTGGAAGACAAACGCATCCTGCCGGTGGAGCCCTCCAGCCTGCTCTACATGATCTGGGCGTCGACCCAGCACTACGCCGACTTTGATCATCAGGTGAATATCCTCAATGATCACCAGCCATTGTCCGATATGCAGTTTGAGCGGGCGGTGCAGACGGTGACGAGTGTGATTTTGCGCGGGATTGGGTTGCAGCCCTAGATGTCCCATACATCAGTGGGTGTTGGTCAGGGAGTCGTCAGTCGGTGGTGCGCTTGAAAAGATCGCAGCCTCGTTGCACTCGACAGCTCCTACCGGGGTGGGGTGGCGCTGGGGCCGGCGGCCTCGTTGCATTCGCCGGCTCCTACAGGGCGTGGTGGCGCTGGAGCCGGGTAGGAGCTGTCGAGTGCAACGAGGCTGCGATCTTCTACTGTTTAAAGGTCAGACCGCGACATGGTAGGGGTTACGCGGATCGTGGTTCCAGTCCAGGAACGGCTTGCCGCTGTCGATCGGCACCATCTCGATGCAGTCCTGCACCGGGCAGGTGATCTGGCACAAGTTGCAGCCCACACATTCATCGTCGATCACTTGATACTTGTGCGTGCCATCGGCCTGCTTGAGGCTGGCCACCGCCTGGTGCGAGGTGTCCTCGCAGGCGATGTGGCAGCGGCCGCAGCCGATGCAGGCCTCCTGGTCGATCTTGGCGATGACCTGGTAGTTGATGTCGAGGTACTTCCAGTCCGTTGTATTAGCCACCGCACGCCCGGAAAAGTCCGCGATGCTGGCGTAGCCCTGACTGTCCATCCAGCGTGACAGGCCGTCTTTCATCTCCTCGACGATCCTGAAACCATGCAGCATCGCTGCCGTGCACACCTGCACCGTGCCGCTGCCGAGCGCGATGAACTCCGCCGCATCGCGCCATGTGCCAATGCCGCCAATGCCGGAGATGGGTAGCCGCTGTGTCAGCGGGTCGCGGGCGATTTCGGCGACCATGTTCAGGGCGATGGGCTTGACTGCCGAACCGCAGTAACCACCGTGGGTACTCTGGCTACCGACCACCGGGTTGGCGACCATGCGTTCGAGGTTGACGCTGGTGATGGAGTTGATGGTATTGATCAGCGATACCGCATCGGCACCACCGCGATGGGCGGCGCGGGCGGCGACGCGAATGTCGGTGATGTTGGGCGTGAGCTTGACGATCACCGGCAGCGAGCAGTAGGTCTTGCACCAGCGCGTGACCTGTTCGACGTACTCCGGCACCTGGCCGACCGCTGCGCCCATGCCGCGCTCGGGCATGCCATGGGGGCAGCCGAAGTTGAGTTCGATGCCGTCAGCACCGGTCGCTTCCACCAGCGGCAGAATGAATTTCCACGACTCTTCCACGCAAGGCACCATCAGCGAGACGATCAGCGCGCGGTCCGGCCAGTCCTTTTTGACCTGGGTGATTTCCCGCAGGTTGATTTCCAGGGAGCGGTCGGTAATCAGCTCGATGTTATTGAAACCCATGACTTCCCGGTTGGCGCCAAACAGCGCCGAGTAGCGTGATGACACGTTGACTGCTGCCGGGTCCTCGCCCAGGGTTTTCCAGACCACGCCACCCCAGCCAGCCTCGAAGGCGCGGACTACGTTATAAGCCTTGTCGGTGGGCGGTGCGGAAGCCAGCCAGAAGGGGTTGGGGGCTTTGATACCGGCGAAGTTGATCGAGAGATCGGCCATTTACGCAGCCTCCACATTGAGCATGAGTTGGGTGTGGATGGCCTCGGCGGCCAGTTTGCCGTGTTGCACCGCTTGCACGGTGAGGTCCTGATCGAGGCTGGTGCAATCGCCGCCCGCGTACACGCCAGGAATGCTGGTGCGCAGCTGTTCATCGACCTGGATGCGCTCGCCCTGGCGCTTCAATTCCCGGGCCAGTGGGTCGGCGAGTGCAGCGGTATCGAAGGCTTGGCCGATGGCTTTAAAAATCGCGTCGGCTGCCAGTTCGAAGGTTTCACCGGTGGTTTGCAGCCGATCTTCTACCAGCACGGTGCGGGCGAAGCGCATGCCACGCACGTTACCCAGGTCATCGAGCAACACTTGCTCCGGTTGGGCCCAGGTCAGCAGGCGCACCTGATTGGCTTTGGCGATGTCCTGCTCGTGGCCCGTGGCGCCCATTTCCTCGACGCCCCGGCGGTACACCAGGTTGACGTCGCGGGCGCCGAGGCGGGCCATTTGCACGGCCATGTCGATGGCCGTGTTGCCGGCGCCGAGGACGATACAGCGATCAGCCAGGGGCAATTGGGTCAGGTCGTCGGCCTGGCGCAGTTCGCGGATGTAGTCGGTGGCGGCGAGCAGTCCCGGCGCATCTTCGTGGGCCAGGCCCAGCTGCTTGCTGGCGTTCAGGCCAATGCCGAGGAATACAGAGTCGAATTGCTGGTGCAGTTCACTGAGGGTCAGGTTTTCGCCGAGTTTTTGCCCGTGACGGATTTCGATGCCGCCGATTTGCAGGAGGAAATCCAGCTCTTTCTGGGCGTAGTCGTCCACCAGTTTGTACTTGGCGATGCCGTACTCGTTGAGGCCGCCGGCCTTTTCCCGTGCCTCGAAGATCACCACGTCGTGGCCGTGCATGGCACTGCGGTGGGCGCAGGACAGCCCGGCGGGACCGGCACCCACCACTGCGATGCGTTTGCCGGTAGCCGCCGCACGGGAGAATGGATGCGTGCTGAAGTGCGCGTTGTCGACTGCGTAGCGTTGCAGCAGGCCGATCAGTACCGGTGCGCACTCATGATCGTTGTTGCGCACGCAGGCCTGCTGGCAAAGAATTTCCGTGGGACAGACCCGCGCACAACTGCCGCCCAGTATGTTCGCGGAGAGGATTTTATGGGCGGCACCTTGTACGTTGTCCGCATGGATATTGCGGATGAACGAGGGGATATCGATTTCACTTGGGCAAGCATTCACACAGGGCGCGTCGTAGCAGTAGAGGCAGCGCGAAGCCTCCAAGTGCGCCTGCCGGTCGTTGAGTGGTGGCGCCAAGTCGGTAAAGTGACCGGCGAGGGCGACCGCACTTTCATGGGGATGCGGGAGGTGGTTCAAGCTCTTGATCACGGTGTTGGCCTCACGGTTATTGAGGTGCTGCCTCTGGTGGGCAGTGGGTTTTTGTTGCGTCTGGGCTGGCCTCATCGCGGGCAAGCCTCGCTCCCACAGGGATCTCGGTTGTTCATGACATCTGGGGTGGTCACAACATCCTGTGGGAGCAAGGCTTGCCCGCGATGGCCGAAGGCCTGGATTTCAGCGCTTCACAGCAACTGGCTGATTCAACTCAGCCCGCTTGCTCAGCAGATCAAATACCGCCGGATATGCCGGCCGCTCGACATACCGCCCTGCACCGCGTTCGGCCCGCAGGTCACCATCGGCCCAGACCACCCGGCCCTGGCTGATCGTGTGGCTGGGCACACCGCGTACGGTCTTGCCTTCAAAGATATTGAAGTCGACCTGCTGGTGATGGGTGGCCGCGGAAATGGTCCGGGTACCTTGCGGATCCCACAGCACCAGGTCGGCATCGGCACCGACGCGGATGGCGCCTTTGCGCGGGTAGAGGTTGAAAATTTTCGCGGTGTTGGTCGAGGTCAGCGCCACGAACTGCTGCATCGAGAAACGCCCGGTGTTAACCCCCTCATCCCACAGCACGGCCATGCGGTCTTCGATACCGGCGGTGCCGTTGGGGATCTTGCTGAAGTCATCGCGCCCGGCCGCTTTCTGCTCGGCGCAGAAGCAGCAATGGTCGGTGGCGGTAGTGTGCAGGTTGCCCGATTGCAGCCCGTGCCAGAGTGCCTCCTGATGCCCGCGCGGGCGGAAGGGCGGGCTCATGACGTAGCCGGCGGCAGTGCTCCAGTCCGGGTGCTGGTAGACGCTGTCGTCAAGCAGCAAGTGCCCGGCGAGGACCTCGCCGTAGACCTGCTGGCCCTTGCTGCGGGCATAGGTGATTTCGTCCAGGGCTTCCTTGGTCGAGACATGCACCAGGTACAGCGGCGTGCCCAGGGTTTCGGCAATGCGGATCGCCCGGCTGGCCGCTTCACCTTCCACCTGTGAAGGCCGCGACAGCGGGTGCGCTTCCGGCCCGGTGATGCCCTGGGCCATCAGCTTGCGTTGCAGGTGATACACCAGCTCGCCATTTTCCGCGTGTACGGTCGGCACGGCGCCCAGCTCCAGGCAGCGTTCGAAACTCGCCACCAGGGTATCGTCCGCCGCCATGATCGCGTTCTTGTAGGCCATGAAATGCTTGAAGCTATTGACCCCGTGCTGGCTGACCAGCTCGGCCATTTCTTCGCGAACCTGCTCGCTCCACCAAGTGATGGCGACATGGAAGCCGTAGTCCGCTGCCGATTTTTCTGCCCAGCCGCGCCATTGATGAAAGGCTTCCATCAGCGATTGCTGCGGGTTGGGAATCACGAAGTCGATGATCGAGGTGGTGCCACCGGCAAGCCCTGCCGCCGTGCCGCTGAAAAAATCTTCGCTGGCCACCGTGCCCATGAAGGGCAGTTGCATGTGAGTGTGCGGATCGATACCACCGGGCATCAGGTACTGGCCGCTGCCGTCGAGCACTTCGGCACCCGCCGGAACATCCAGTTGATCGCCGATGGCTTTGATCACGCCGTCGGCGCAATAGACGTCGGCGCGATAACTTTCATCGTGAGTTACAACGGTGGCGCCACGGATCAACAGAGACATTCCGAGTTCCTCGCAGGCAATGACCGACTGGTGCCGGTTCTAAATGTTTTATATGAACCAGACGCAAACCGGTGTATTCCTGTCAGCGCTGTCAGGAATAGAAACTAGTCCGAGTTTGAGGAATGAGCAAGATTATTTTTTATAAGCTAATGCCATTAATAACCTATTGATAAATAACGATTAAATATTGAAATCACCAATTTGGTTCAAGCTTTCACCATTTTGACGCACTTGACAGGATGCCAAAATAGACGAGATTTCTTATGTGAAATCAGCTGCTTGAGAAGCGTCTATGGTTAACGCGCAAAGCGAGGAAAAAAGTTTGATGCACCAGTTTGAGTCCTGACGGTTCGGACAACTTTGCCTGGTCGTCGCCCTGAGCGCCGGGCAGTGTCCCGAGGACCGTTTGTTTATATGAATAAACATGATGAGTTTCAGAGAGTTAACGCTTTTTAATGGATCTGCCCGATGCGCAAGCGGGGCAATCGGCATGTTTATTGATGTCGCCAGCCCCTGATGAGCAAGATAATCAAAAATAACAGTGGAGCGGCCATGCAACAGATCAGATCGCAAGTGACCGAGCGCAACGGCTTGTATGAGCTGGAAGCCGGCACCGACGTCCTCGACAGTCCCCGTTACAACCACGACATGGCACCGACCAAGGTGCGCGAACGAACCTGGAACAAGTGGCATATCACGGCATTGTGGGTCGGCATGTCGATCTGCGTGCCGACCTACACCCTCGGTGGCGTGCTCACTGCCTATTTCGGCCTGAGTGTCGGCGAGGCGCTGCTGGCGATTCTGTTTGCCAACATCATTGTGCTGATCCCGCTGACGTTGAACGCGTTTCCCGGCACCAAGTACGGCATCCCTTTTCCAGTGTTGCTGCGTTCCTCTTTTGGCATTCTCGGCTCCAACATTCCCTGCCTGATTCGGGCGCTGGTGGCCTGTGGCTGGTTCGGTATCCAGACCATGTTCGGCGGGTTGGCGATTCACCTGTTCCTCGGTTCGGTGTTCGAGGGCTGGAAGTCCCTGGGCGGCACCGGGGAGGTGATCGGTTTCATGGTGTTCTGGGCCCTGAACCTGTGGGTAGTGATCCGCGGTGCCGAGTCGATCAAGTGGCTGGAGACACTGTCTGCACCCTTGCTGGTGCTGGTGGGGGTGGGACTGCTGGTGTGGGCGATGCCCAACGTGTCGATGACCGAGCTGATGGCGATCCCGGCCAAGCGTCCGGAAGGGGCGAGCGTTGTCAGTTACTTCGCCGCCGGGCTCACCGCAATGGTCGGTTTCTGGGCGACCTTGTCCCTGAACATTCCGGATTTCAGCCGTTATGCCAAGAGCCAGAAGGACCAGATAGTCGGGCAGATTATCGGCCTGCCACTGACCATGTTCCTGTTTGCCGCCCTGGGTGTGGTGATGACCGCCGCCTCGGTCAAGCTGGTGGGGGTGACCGTGTCCGATCCGGTAACGTTGATTGGTCATATCCAGAGCCCGGTGTGGGTCGCCCTGGCCATGGCACTGATCATTATCGCGACGCTGTCGACCAACACTGCGGCGAATATCGTGTCGCCGACCAACGATTTCCAGAACATTGCGCCAAAGGTCATCAACCGCACCAAGGCGGTGTTGCTGACCGGGGTGGTCGGGCTGGTGCTGATGGCCCATGAATTGTTGAAGAAGCTTGGCTTGATCGTTTCCGACGTCAGCCTGGAGACGGTGTATTCCAACTGGTTGCTCGGTTATTCGAGTTTGCTGGGGCCGATTGCCGGGATCATGGTGGTGGATTATTTCCTGATCAGGAAACAGCAACTCGACCTCGCTGGGCTGTACCGCGATGACGTGTACCCGGCCTGGAACTGGTTCGGTTTTATCGCCTTCGGCGTGCCGGTGGCGCTGACCTTGCTGTCGTTGGGCAGCGATGCGTTCAGCTGGTTTTACAGTTATGGCTGGTTTACCGGTTCGGCCTTGGGCGGGTTGATTTATTACGGGTTGTGTTCACTGCGACCTGACCCGTCTGTTGCGAAATCTGCGGTGTAAGTGCCGGCCTCATCGCGGGCAGCCCGGCTCCCACAGGAGTGTTGTCAGACGCAACTAACGGGGACACCACAATCCTTTGGGAGCCGGGCTTGCCCGCGATGACGGCAGTGAGAGCACCGGAAAAAATCTGAATAATCCAATAACAAGTCGCCTGAGGAGATCAACATGAACGCTGCTGTAGACGTTCTGCAGTCCACCCATCAGCACATCAACCGCGATCGCCTGTGGCAGTCGCTCATGGAACTGGCCAAGCTTGGCGCCACGGTCAAAGGCGGTGTCTGTCGCCTGGCCCTGACCGACCTCGATCGTCATGCTCGGGATATCTTTGTCAGGTGGTGCGAAGAGGCGGGCTGCACCGTCAGCATCGACGCGGTCGGCAATATTTTCGCCCGCCGTCCCGGGCGCAATCCGGACCTGCCTCCCGTGATGACCGGCAGCCACATCGACACCCAGCCCACCGGTGGCAAGTTCGATGGCTGCTTTGGTGTGCTGGCCGGCGTTGAGGTGCTGCGCACGCTCAACGATCTGGGCGTGGAAACCGAGGCCCCGCTGGAGGTGGTGGTCTGGACCAACGAAGAGGGCTCGCGTTTTGCGCCGTGCATGATGGGCTCGGGGGTCTTCGCGGAAAAATTCACGCTGGAGGAAACCCTGGCCAAAGTCGATGCCGACGGCGTCACCGTGGGCGAGGCACTCAATGCCATCGGCTACGCCGGCACTCGCAAGGTCAGCGGCCATGCGGTCGGTGCCTATTTTGAAGCGCACATCGAGCAAGGCCCGATTCTTGAGGATGAGCGCAAGACTATCGGCGTGGTCATGGGGGCTCTCGGGCAGAAGTGGTTCGACCTGAAACTGCGCGGAGTCGAAGCCCATGCCGGCCCGACGCCAATGCACTTGCGCAAGGACGCCCTGGTCGGCGCCTCCATCATCGTGGGTGCGGTCAATCGTGCCGCCCTGGGTCATCAACCTCACGCCTGCGGCACGGTCGGGTGCCTGCAAGCCTATCCCGGCTCGCGCAATGTCATTCCCGGCGAAGTGCGCATGACCCTGGACTTCCGGCACCTGGAACCGGCTCGCCTGGATTCGATGATTGCCGAAGTTCGCCAGGTGATTGAAGCCACCTGCGAGCAACATGGCCTGAGCTACGAACTGACGCCCACGGCGGATTTCCCGCCGCTGTATTTCGAGCAAGGTTGTGTCGACGCGGTGCGCAATGCGGCGCAGGGGCTGGGTCTGTCGCACATGGACATCGTCAGTGGCGCGGGGCATGACGCGATCTTCCTCGCCGAACTGGGGCCGGCGGGGATGATCTTCGTGCCGTGCGAAGGCGGTATTAGCCACAACGAGATCGAAAATGCGGCGCCGGATGACCTGGCGGCGGGGTGTGCGGTGTTGTTGCGGGCAATGCTGGCGGCTTCGGCGGCGATTGCAGGGGGGCAACTGGCGGCTTGAATGATGAGGTCCCCGTAGGAGCTGCCGCAGGCTGCGATCTTTTGGCTGCGTCGAAAGCGGCGCGAGATCAAAAGATCGCAGCCTGCGGCAGCTCCTACCGGGGGCTAGTCGTCGACGTGCATCAGTTGCTGCACGCCTTCCCAGGCTTCGGCGCGCATGCGCTCCAGGTCGAGCCCCGGGATCACGCCGTCATTGACCACCACCCGGCCACCCACCAGGCTGTAGCGCACGGTGATCGGTTCGCCCGCGACCACCGGTGCTACCGCCAGGTCGTGGAAGCCGAAAAAGCGCGGGTGATCCAGGCCGTAGATCACCAGGTCCGCTGCCTGTCCGATCTCCAGTGTGCCCACCGCACCGAGGCCCAATACCTGAGCGCCGCCGGCCGTGCCCCAGTGAATCACGTCTTCGGCGGTGGTGGCGCCCGCGCCTTGTTCCGCCCGGTGAATCAGCCACGCGGTGTGTGCTTCACCGACCATGCTTCCGGACTCGTTCGACGCCACGCCATCGACGCCCAGGGATATCGGCACGCCGGCCTCGGCCATCTGTGGCACTGGCGCGATACCGCTACCCAGTCGAGCGTTGCTCACCGGGCAATGGGAAACGCCGGTGCCCGTCTGCGCGAGCATGCGGATTTCGCCAGGTTGCAGGTGCACCGCATGGGCGAACCAGACATCCGGGCCGAGCCACTCGTGCTCAGCGACGAATTCAACCGGCAGGCAATTGTATTTCTCGCGGCAGAAATTGACGTAGTTCTGCGTCTCCGACAGGTGCGTATGCAGGCGCAGGCCAAGGCCACGAGCCGTGTGAGCCAGCTCCCGCAGCAGGGTGGGCGGCAGCGAGAAAGTGGGCGTGGTCGGCGCCACCACGACCCGGCGCATGGCGTCCGGAATGTCCTGGTGATAGCGCGATTTCAAGCGCTCGATGTCGCCGACCATTTGCTCCAGCGACTCCGGCTGCAGCGCGGTTTTTGAAAAGCCGGGGTGTGCACTTGCCGACTCCAGGGCACCCCCTCGGCACAGCACGAAGCGCAAGCCGAATTCGTCCGCCGTGTCGAACAGCAGGTCACCTGTCTCGGTCGTGCCGTGGGCGTGGTACAGGTAGTGATGGTCGGCGCAGGTCGTCACCCCCGACAGCAGCAACTCGGCCATGCCCAGCCGCGCGGCAATGCGCGACAGCTGCGGGGTGAAGCGGTTGAGGCGTGGGTAGGGCACGCTGGCGAGCCAGCCTTGCAGGTCCTGGTTCAACCCCTCGGGCACGGCTTTGAGCAGGTTCTGGAACAGGTGATGGTGGGTGTTGATCCAGCCTGGATACACCAGGCAATGACGGGCGTCGATCACCCGCTCCCCGGGTTGCGCCTGCAGGCCGGCGGCCATTTCGGCGATGCGCCCGTTGACCACGCGGATGTCGACGCTGCCGGCCCGGGCGCGTTCGCCGCGCAGGCCGGTCATCACCTCCAGCGGGTTTTTGATCAGGATGTTTTGAAGTTGAGTCATGGGCTTCTCCGGTCAAAGGCTATGGGAGGCGGGTTTGCTGGCGGCGCTGTCTGGCGCGCTGACGCCATTGAGGGCGGCGTTAAGCAGCACTGACACCAGGCAGGCGATCACCACGCTGCTGTGCAGGAACGGCTGGCTCCACTCGGGCAATTGCTTGAACAGCGCCGGGGCCAGCACCGGCACCAGGGCGGCGGCGATGGTGAAACCGACGATCAGCACGTTGTAGCGATTACGCTCGTAGTCGACCTTGGCCAGGGTCTGGATGCCGGCGGCCGCGACCACGCCAAACATTGCGATCCCGGCACCACCCAGGGCTGCGGTCGGCATTGAGGCGATGATTGCCCCGGCCTTGGGCACCAGGGCCACGGTGCACATGAGCAATCCGCTGATCGCCACTACCCAGCGACTGCGCACGCCCGTGAGGATCACCAGGCCGACGTTCTCCATGAAGGCAATGAACGGGAAGGCGGCGAACATGCCGGCAATGGTGCTCGCCAGGCCGTTGGCCCGCAGGCCGTTGATCACCTGTTTTTCTTCCACCGGCTTGTCGACGATGTCGCCAATCGCGACGAACAGCCCCATGGACTCGACCATCTGCACAATCATCACCACCACCATGGTCGCGATCGGGATCAGGCTGAAGGTCGGCAGGCCGAAGTAGAACGGGTAGGGCACCGTGAGCCAGGGCGAATCGCCGACGCTGCTGAAGCTGCCCATACCCAGCCCGTACGCCAGCCCCGCGCCCACCAGCATGCCCACCAGCACCGCCATGTTGCGCAGCATCGGGCTGCCGTATCGGTTGACCAGCAGGATGGTCAACAGCACCACGGCCGCGACAGCCAGGTACGCCGGCGCGCCAAAATCGCTGGCGTGACGCCCGCCACCGACCCACTCGTAGGCAATCGGGAACAGCTGCAGGCCGATCACGGTGACGATGCAGCCGGTGACCACTGGCGGGAAATAGCGCCGCAGTCGGCCGACGAAGGGCGCGACCAGCATGGTAAAAATCCCTGCGCCGATCACCGCTCCGCAAACCCCGGCAAACCCCACCTCCGGGTTGCTGCCAATGGCGATCACCGGGCCGACGCTGCTGAAGGCCACGCCCTGCAGAATTGGCAGGCGTACGCCGAATTTCCAGAAGCCCACGGTTTGCAACAGCGTGGCGATGCCCGAGCAGAACAACGTGGTGCTGATCAACACCACGGTATCGGCCTGGGACATTTTCAAGGCGCTGGCGACAATCAACGGCACGGCGATGGCGCCGATGTACGAGACGGCCATGTGTTGCAGGCCGAGGGTGAGCATTTGGCGCACAGGTAGAACCTGGTCGACCGGGTGGATGGTTGAAGGGGGAGTGGCTGACGACATGGGAATCACCTCTTGCTGTTTTATGCTGTAGAGAGGGGTATTCGTGCTGATGCCTGATACCTGTGGGCTACCAGAGGTGTCAGGCATCTGTATGCCCGGAGCCGCCATCCACCGGCTCCGATGCCGCTGCTTCAGCCTGCCAGGCAGGCGGCAAAGCCCTGGTTCAGCGCCGCGCGGTCCAGGTCGCGGCCGATGAACACGATCTTGCTGGAGCGCGGTTCAGTGCCCCACAAGGTTGATGCGCGAAACTCCACCAGGCTGTGAACGCCTTGCAGTACATAGCGCTGGTCCTGGTCCTGCACCGCCAGTACGCCTTTCATGCGGTACAGGTTGTCGGCCTGAGCGGTGCGCAGTTCGCTGATCCAGCGGTGAAACGCGCCGAGGTTCACCGCGCCGTCCACGGCAATGCCTACCGACGAGACACTGGGGTCGTGGTCATGATCCGGCTCGTGATGATGTTCGTGGCCGTGATGGTCATGTTCGGCGCCGATTTCCATGAGTTTTTGCGTGGACTCGAAGGCGCCGATGCCGAGGATTTTTGTCAGGTCGATTTCGGCATAGCTGGAGGTCACCAGGTCCGCAGTCGCGTTCAAGCCACGAATTTTTTCGCTCAGGGCGTGCACCTCGGCGCTGCTCACCAAGTCGACTTTGTTGATCACGATCCGGTCGGCGCAGACGATCTGGTCCACCGCCTGGTTGTCGACGCCATCGAGTTGCAGGTCTTCCAGATGCTGGGCGATGTGCTTGGCGTCAACCATGGTCACGATCGCATCCAGTTCCACTTCATCGGCGATGGGATCGTTGATGAAAAAGCTCTGTGCCACCGGGTACGGATCGGCCAGGCCACTGGTTTCGATCAGGATGTGGTCGAGGCGTACCGGGCGCGCCACCAGTTCGCGAACGATGCGCACCAGGTCTTCGCGGACCTCGGCGGTGCAGCACACACACCCGTTGACCATCTCGTAGATTTCCTCGGTCTCGGAACTGAGGACCAGGTCGCCGTCGATCCCGACCTCACCGAATTCGTTCTCGATCACCGCGATTTTGCGTCCGTGGTTTTCCTTGAGGATGTAGTTCAGCAGGGTGGTTTTGCCGGCGCCGAGAAAGCCGGTGAGGATGGTCACCGGGATCTTGCGGTTCGGGGTCGGGGCGTTGAATGGGCTGTTCATGTGATGCTCCTTTGGAACCAATGGGTCGGGGTACTGCAGTGTGTAAGCGAGCCTGCTCGCGATGGCGCTGGATCAGCCGATCCCGATGCTGGCTGTTGCGGCCTCATCGCGAACAGGCTCGCTCCCACAGGTTTTGCTTTTCAATGAATGAAGGTCCGGTTCGCCCCAGCGCAACGCGGTGCCGGCGTCCAGGCCGAACAGGTCGAGGACCCGACCCAGGCTGTGATCGACCATTTGCGCAAGGCTTTGCGGGCGGGCGTAAAAGGCCGGGACGGGTGGGGCGATGATCCCGCCCATTTCGGTGACGGCGGTCATGTTGCGCAGGTGCGCCAGGGTCAACGGCGTTTCCCGGGCCATCAGCACCAGGGTGCGGCGCTCCTTCAAGGTCACATCGGCCGCGCGGCCGATCAGGCCTGCGGAGGTGCCGGTGGCGATTTCCGCCAGGGTGCGCATGGAACAGGGCGCCACCACCATGCCCAGGCAACGAAACGAGCCACTGGCGATGCCCGCCGCGACGTCGTCTGCGCGGTGGTAGTGACTGGCCAGGGCGATCACGTCCGCCAGTTTGTAGCCGGTTTCATGGGCCATGGTCAGCAACGCGGCCCGGCTGATGACCAGGTGCGTTTCGATGTCGAGCCTGGCCAGCAACTCCAGGATGCGCACGCCGTAGATAAACCCGGACGCGCCGCTGATACCGACCACCAGGCGCTGGCGATTCATGACCGATAACCCTGCAGCAGGCTGCGCGCGCGCTCCAGGGCGGCCTGGTCGAGTTGTGCCTTGATGCCGTCAAACCCTGCGCCGCGGGTGGCGTCCAGGCCCATGCGCGAGGTGGTGCCGTTGACCGAGGACGAAGGGTCCAGGGGACTGCCGGGCAAGCCGTCGATGACGAAGATGTCCTGATGCGGCTGGAAGTGCGTGGCCAAGGCCCAGAGCACCTGGCTGTCGTCATTGATGTCGATGTCGCTGTCCACCGCGATCACCGATTTCAGGTAAGGGTCCCAGCCCAGCAGCGCCAGCATGATCTGCCGCGCTTCGCCGTCGCGGCTCTGGTCCAGGGCCACGTAGCAATGAAAATGCGTACCGGAGTTGGGGTAGTGCACGGCGGTGACGGCGGGAAAGCGCGCCTTGAGCTTTTCGCTCATTTCGGCTTCCCGGGGTAGCCGCGCCAGTGTCAGGTGTTCGGCATAACGACCGCCGACCACGTCCACCAGCCAGGCATCCTTGCGGCGCATCAGGGTGTCGACGCGCAGCACGTTGTTGGTCGAACGGTCCGAGGAATAACCGCTGAACTCGCCAAACGGACCTTCTTCGGCATAGGCCGTCGGGTCGATCGCACCTTCGAGCACGAATTCGGCGAACGCCGGCACGCCGATGCCGTAGCGTGGGGTCTTGACCAGCACCAGCGGGGCGCCGAACAGGCCGCCGGCGACTGCCCGCTCATCACTGCCGAAAGGTAACCGCGCGGCGGCGGCGAGCATGAACAGCGGATGGGCGCCAACGACCATGGCCACGCGCAATTCTTCCCCGCGTTCCCGGGCGGTTTGCAGCATGCGCCACAGGTGACCCCGTGAGTGCAGGCTGGTGGCGAGGGTCTGCCGGGCATGGCGCATGGAGCGGTGATAGCTCATGTTGGCGATGCCGGTCAGCGGATCCTCGGCAATGATGATCGCGTTGGTAATGTAGGGGCCGCGGTCGCTGTCGAAGTGCTTGAGCATCGGCAACAAGGCCAGGTCCACGGCCTCGCCTTCGAAAATTTCGTCCAGCACCGGGCCGGTTTCAACGTAGCGCGGTGCGATGGGCTGGTTGGCGCGCGCCTGGAACGTCTCGTGCAGTTGCGCCGCGGTGACGCCGAAGATCCTTGCGATCCGGCTGCGGGAGGCGAACAGGTTGGTGGCTACGGGCACGCCGAGGTTGCCGACCTGTTCGCAGATCAACAGCGGATCGCGGCCCTGGCTGGCGAGGGCGTCGACCAGGGCGGTGACGTCCTGGTCGGCACTCAGGGGTTCGTGGATGGTCAGCACATCGTCCGGGTACAACCGGCGATAGGCGTCGATGAAAACGTGGAAATCCTGGGTATCGCCAAGCGTCGAAACGGTCATGGTTTCACCTCGTAAAAAAGCAGGCGCGCAGGGTTGAGGGCGACGTTCGATCGACAAGCCGTTGGCCCGCCGGTCGATCGAACGCCGGTTCATCTTCGCGCCTGTAAAGTCGCTGTACCGCAATGTTGTGGATTGGTGCAGAACCTGTGGGAGCTAGCCTGCTGGCGATACCGGTGGGCCAGTCGACATTGATTTTGACTGTGCTGCCGCCATCGCCAGCAGGCTGGCTCCCACAGGGTTCTGTGTGCTGCCGCCATCGCCAGCAGGCTGGCTCCCACAGGGTTCTGTGTGATGCCGATCTACAAATAAGTCGTGGTCAGGCGGATGTCCGCCTCGATCAGGTCCTTGGGTGGCGGCGTCGGTTCGATGCCGCACAGCCGGGCGATGTTGTTGCCCAGGTAGTCCTCCAGATGATCCTCATCGATGCCCAGGCCTTGCGGCGCAGGCGAGCACAACACTTCGAGTTCGCGTAGCCACATGCCCGGTTCGTTGGGTGGCGAGTCAGTGCCGAACACGATCTTGTTGCGCGGCAGGTCCTTGGCGAACTCGACGATCCGCGACTGGAAGCACCAGCCGGATTCGCAGTACACGTTCGGTGTGTCCATCGCCATCCAGAACGCTTCGAACGAATAGTTGCCGCCGGTCTGGATGCCGAAGTGACCGATGATGAAGTTGACCATCGGGAACTCGCGGATGATCGGGTAGAACATCGTCGGGATGGTGTACGGGCCGTCGCCGGTGTGGATCAGCACCACGATGTTGTACTTGGCGCAGACCTTCATCGCCGGGCGCAGCCAGTCCAGTGCGCGATCGGGGCGATAGCCGTGCATGTTGGCGTGCAATTTCAGCATCTTGAAGCCGTATTCCTTGATGTGGAATTCCAGCTCCGCGGCGCCGTTTTCCGGTCCCCAGCGCGGGTTGAAGTTGAAGTTGCCGATGAAGCGGTCCGGGTACTTCACACATAGTTCGGCAATGTACGACATGTAGTCGCGCACGCCTTCGCGGCCCCGGCGGTTACCGTCGCGATAGCCGGTGTTGCCCGGTGGCGGCTGGATGAAACCCATGTCGATGCGGCGAGGTTTGCCGTTGATCATGTAGGGGCCGTCCATCAGCTTGAGCATGCGCTCGCCGGTGAAGGGTTCGCCCGTGTGGCGCCAGGCCTCGTCGACCAGGTTGGTGGGGTGCAGATGGGTGTCGATGATCATCGATTCAGCTCCTGGCCAGTTGGGTGGTGACGGGGCGCTTGAGTTGCGCCTCGGCTTCGGACACGGAACGCGGCGGGGCAGTCGGCTCGAGGCCGATCATCCGTGCGGTGTTGTTGCCCAGGTAGTCTTCGAGGGTGTCCTCGTCGAGGTTCAGGCCCTGCGGCGGCTCGTGGCACAGCACTTCCAGCAGGCGCAGCCACATGCCCGGCTCGTTGGGGGGTGTGTCGGTGCCGAAGAGGATTTTGTGGGTGGGCAGCACCTTGGCGAATTCGACGATCCGCGATTGCAGGCACCAGCCTGATTCGCAGTAGACGTTGGGCAGTTCCATGGCCCATTGCATGGGTTCGAACACGTAGACGCCACCGGTCTGCACGCCGAAGTGCGCCATGATGAAATCGACGTTGGGAAACTCCTTGATCATCGGCACCCATTCCGACGGGATACTGTAGGGGCCATCACCGGTGTGCAGCTTGACCGGGATGCCGAGCTCGGCGCATTTCTCGAAGGCCGGACGCACCCAGTCCAAGGCGCGGTCCGGGCGATAGGCATGCATGTTGGCCTGCATTTGCACCATCTTGAACCCGTGTTCCTTGACGTAGCGTTCGATCGCCTCGACGCCGTTCTGCACTCCGCAACGCGGGTTGTAGACAAAGCAGCCAATGAAACGATCTGGGTAGGTCTGGACCATCTTCAGGGTGTAGGCCATGTAGGCGTCGATGGACTCGCGACCTGTCAGGTCGCCGTCGGTCCAGGTGTAGATGGTGTTGCCCTGGGGGGGCTGGATGAAGGCTTTGTCGATGCGGCGAGGTTTGCCGTTGACCATGTACGGGCCATCCATCATCTCCAGCAGACGCTCGCCGGTGAACGGGTCACCGTCATGCCTCCAGGCGAGGTCCACCAGATCGGTGGGATAGCAGCTGATATCGATGATCATTGAAGTCGATCTCCTGATAGCGGAAAGGGAACCTTGCGGTTCGCTAGCAGCCACGTCCGGGCAATCGGCCATTTCTATGCGCAGCAGGCTGCGCATTCCCTCGCCTGGTCGCATCCGGCTCGGGACGCTGGCTGCTTGGGGAGGAGTATTGGAAGGGGGGGCAGGGTTCGTACAATATTAATTGGGCGGGGGGGTGATATGCGTTCGATATCGTTTCGTATTGACTGGGCGGGCCTCATCGCTGGCAAGCCAGCTCCCACAGGTTTTTGTGTTGTCAGAAAGACTGGGTCAACACTTTGATCCCTGTGGGAGCTGGCTTGCCAGCGATGGCGTCAGGATTCTGTACGCAAGGCCAGCTGCTTGATCACCTCAACCACCGGCGCCACGCGCTCGGCTTGCCCCGGCGGCCACACCGCATACAGGTTGTAATGCGCCGGGATCTGCGCGGTGTTCAGTTCAACCAAGCGCCCCGCGCGCAACGCATCTGCTGCCAACAGCCCACGCACCAATCCCGCACCGACCCCCGCTTCAGCCGCCGCAATCAGGTTCGCCGCATTATCGAAAATAACCCGCGCGGCCGGCTCGGTGGGGGTTAATCCTGCGGCATCCAGCCACGGAATCCACGACCGACGCGTGTAGCCCAGCAACGGCAATTGCAACACCTGCGCCGGCGTCATCGGCAGCTGCAGACCGTGCCGCTCAAGCAGTCCGGGGGAGGCCACCGCCATGACCCGGTCACCGCAGATCTGCGTCATCTCGCAGTCTTCCCAGTCGCCATAGCCATAACGCAATGCCAGGTCCACCCGCTCGAACGAAGTGCGATCCGAGCGTGGCACCGACAGCATCACGACTTCATGCCCGGGCAGTAAATCCAGAAGCTCGGGCAAGCGTGGGTTGAGCCAGCTCTGCGCCAGTTCGCTGTCGACATCGAGCGTCAGCCGCTGCGCCACGCTGCGGTTCTTCACTGAGGACAGCGCGCGGTCGATTTGTGCCAGGCCGTCAGAGAGCACGCTGGCGAACAACTGGCCGGCATCGGTCAGCTTGCTGCCACCGCCTTCGCGCACGAACAGCGGCTGGCCGATGAAGTCTTCCAGGGCACGGATCTGCTGGCTGATGGCGCTGTGGGTCAAGTCGAGCTTGCGCGCAGCGCTGGAAAAACTGCCGCTGCGCGCAGCCTGGATGAATGCGCTCATGGACTGTACCGACGGGTATCGTTTGTACATGCTGTTAGTCCTACTTACACAGGGTGGCAGAAATCGTCGCTGGCCCGATTGGCCTGCGGTTACCACTATTCGATCACCAGGCCCGCACAAAGACGGGCCGCTCTTTTGGAGCCTGACAATGATCGAATTCACGGTAAACGGCGAACGACACGAGCTGGTAGAGACTGCGCCCTCCATGCCCTTGTTATGGGTGTTGCGTGACCACTTGAAACTCACCGGCACAAAGTTCGGCTGCGGCATGGGGCTGTGCGGAGCCTGCACGGTGCACCTGGACGGGGTCGCAGTGCGTTCCTGCCAGTTACCGGTGGCGGCGGTGGCGGGGCACCGCATCACAACCATCGAAGGTTTGTCGCCCACCGGGCAGCATCCGCTGCAACTGGCCTGGGTTGCCGAAGATGTCCCGCAATGCGGCTACTGTCAATCCGGCCAGATCATGTCGGCGGCGGCGCTGCTCATCACCGGGGCGGCGGTCACCGATGAGTCGATCCGCGATGCGATGTCCGGCAACCTGTGCCGCTGCGGCACGTACGGGCGCATCAATAAGGCGATCAAGCGCGCAGCCAATGCGCCGAAGGAGGCGTGATGACGAGCAACCGGATCGAGCTGCCACGCCGGCAGTTTCTCAAGCACAGCGCCACCGTTGCTGCGGGTTTGGCTGTTGCCTTCTACCTGCCCGCCGGCATCAGCGCCAGCGACCCGAAAGCGCCGGCACCTGCCACTGCCTTTGAGCCGAATGCCTGGGTGCGGGTATGGCCCGATGGCACGGTCAAACTGGTGGTGCACAAACACGATTCCGGCACCGGCACCCACACCGCACTGGCCGCGTGCGTGGCGGAGGAGCTGGACGTCAACCCGTTGACCGTGCAGGTCATCTCGCCGGAAAACCCCTTCTTCGAAACCTATATCCACCCGGTGTGGAAAGTCTACTCCACCGGGGGCAGCACCAGTGTGTCGCTGGAATATGATCGCCTGCGCATGGCGGGCGCCACCGCGCGGGCGTTGTTGATCGCGGCAGCGGCAAGGCAGTGGCAGGTCAGCCCTGACAGCTGCACCACCGAGGAGGGCCGGGTGGTTCACAGCACCAGCCAGCGCAGCCTGGGTTATGGCGAACTGGTGAGTGTGGCCGCGCACTTGCCGGCGCCCACAGCCGTCAAGCTCAAGGACCCCGCGCAGTTCAAGTACATCGGCAAATTGCGCCATAAACGCGATGCGGCGGCGAAGGTCTGCGGACGTTTCAAGTACAGCATCGATTTGCAATTGCCCGACCTGTTGGTGGCGGTGATCCTGCGCACCCCGGTGGTGGGGGCGAAAGTCTTGAAGGTGGATAGCACAGCAGCATTGCAGGTCCCGGGTGTGCGCAAGGTGATCGCGGTACCGGGCCGTCCCGACGTGCTCGGCGGCAATCAGGAAGGTGTCGCAGTATTGGCCGACACTTACTGGGCCGCGCAGCAGGGGCGGGCGCTGCTGGTGGTGCAATGGAGCGAGTCGCACCTCGCCGGGTTCGACAGCGATCAGCTGGCCACAGCCCAGGCGGCGGCGCTGGCTGATAAAACCGCGCTGCGGGTCACAGCGATGCAGGCGGGTGATGTCGATGCTCAATGGCCGGGCGCGGCGCGGCTGCTGGAAGCTGATTACCGCATGCCCTACAAAGTCCAGAACCCTCTGGAACCGATCTGCATCACCGCCCAGGTCAAGGACCACGCCATCACCTATTGGGGCGGCGTACAGGTGCCGTCTTCGGCATTGGAGGCGGCGCACGTGGTGTGCCGTATCGCCAAGGACAACGTCACCATCAATGAGATGGTCTCCGGTGGCAGTTTCGGCGCACGGGAGGCCAAGTACTGGCTGTTCGAAGTGGCGTACCTGGCGCAACAGGCCAAGGTCCCGGTGAAGCTGATGAACAGCCGTGAAGATGAAATGCGCTCGCTGTTCATGCACCCGGCCACGTTGCACAAGGCCAAAGGCGCACTTGACGCCCAGGGCCGCCTGACGGCCTTGCGCCTTGAAGCCGTGTCGCCGGCCTCGCCGGAGCAGTGGGAGCCGGGCTATTTTGAACGGCCTGACCGCATGGACTACAGCACCACCGAAGCGCTCACCGCGTGGGACTTTGCGTATCGCCCGGCAAACCTGGACCTGGTCTGGGTCAAGCACGAAAGCCAGGTGCCGAGCGGCTGGTATCGCTCGGTGAGCTTCATCCCCAACGTGTTCGCCGTGGAAAGCTTCATGGACGAGCTTGCGCAGGGCGCCGCAGAGGATCCCCTGGCCTTCCGACTGGCCCACATGCACGAGCGGCCGCGTCATGTCGCGGTGCTCAAAAGTGCCGCCGAGCGTGCGGGTTGGGGCCAGCCGCTACCGGAAGGCACGGCCCTGGGGATTGCCACCAATCAGGGTTACACCAGCTTTATCGCCGTGGTGGCGCGGGTGGCCAGAAAGGACGGAGTGATTCGCGTGGAGAAGCTCACGTGCGTGGTGGATTGCGGCCTGGCCGTGTCGCCTGGCGGCGTCGAGGAACAAATCTACGGCGGCCTGATGTGGGGCCTTGGTCACGCCCTGTTCGATCGCATGGACATCAAGCAGGGACAGGTGGTGCAGAGCAACTTCCATGATTACCGGGTGCCGCGCATGTCCGACATGCCGCAGGTAGACATCCTGGTGCTCGACGGCGAACCGGGTAAACCAGGGGGCGTCGGTGAGCTGGGCAGCCCGTCGGTGGCCCCGGCCATTGCCAACGCGCTGTTCAGCCTGACGGGCGTGCGTCAGCGCTCGACACCACTGACCCTTGGGTAAACCGCCATGGACCTGCGCTTGTTGCGGTACTTCATGGCCTTGGCCGAAGAGCTGCATTTCGGTCGGGCCGCGTCGCGGTTGCACATCTGTCAGCCACCACTGAGCCAGCAGATCCGCCTGCTTGAGGAAGAGCTTGGTACGCCGCTGTTCGAGCGCAGCCACCATCGGGTCGAACTGACGGCGGCGGGGCAGATGCTCAAGGAGCAGGCGCCCCTGGTGTTCGAACAACTGAACCGCGCGCTGGACCTGACCCGCCAGACCGGTCGCGGCCAGTTGGGCGAGCTGGAGATTGGCATGATCAGCTCGGTGATGGTCGGCGTGCTGCCGCGGGCCCTGCACCTGTTTCGCGAGCGCTATCCGCAGGTCAACTGGCGGTTGCACGAGATGACTCCGGCGGCTCAGGTCAAGGCCTTGAAGGAAAAGCGTATTGACGCCTGCGTGTTTCGGGTCGGCTACGACGATCCGGGCCTGCGTAACGAACTGCTGATTTATGAACCGATCCGGGTGGTCATGCCGGTGGACCATCCATTGGCGCAACGCGAAGTGCTGGCGCCCGCCGACCTCGCGGCAGAACCTTTCGTGGCACTGGAACTCAAGCAATCGAGGTTTGCCGATTTTCTCTTCCAGTGTTGCATCAAGGCTGGATTCACCCCGCAGATCCGCCAACAGGTGATCGAGGTACAGACTTTGCTCAGCCTGGTCCGCGCAGGATTCGGTGTGGCCTTGCTGCCAGCCTCGATCGAACAGCTGGCGCCCGCCGGGCTGGTGTTCCGTCGGTTGAGCCCGGCATTGCCGGAGGTGCCGCTGTACGCCACCTACCGCGCCGATGATGAATCGCCGGTGCTCAAGCTGTTCCTGGATACGTTGCGCGAGTTGGTCGTCGAAGGTGCGCCCCGGTAGACGCTCCCACAGCCTTGCACCCACAAAATTCGGCATCGGCTACAGGGCCGTGTACAAGACTTATTCGCACTTACGCAAATGGTTGCGGTCGACATCTTCACAGAGCACCACGGGTTGGTGCGGATATATCAGTGGAGATCCAATGAGCCAGGACGTCCTGAGCACCGAAACCAATCGCCGCCATCTCCAGCAGATCATCGCTGGCCTGTCCGACGGGGTGATTTTGCTGGAGCTAGACCAGACCATCATCTGGGCGAACGAAGCTGCACTGTCCATGCATGGCGTCGAGCAACTGGGTGACCTGGGTGCCAATGCCCAGGAATACGCCAAGCGCTTCGCCCTGCGTTATCGCAACAACCACCCGGTAGTGTTCGACAATTATCCGATCAGCCGCGTGGGCCGTGGCGAGACCTTCAGTGACGTGCTGGTCGAGGTGACCCGCACCGATGATGAGGAGCGTACCTGGGTGCACAGCGTGCGCAGCCGGGTTCTGACCAACAGTCGCGGCGATCCCGAGTCGCTGGTGCTGATCATGGACGATGTCACCGAATGGGCCAGCGCCGAACAGCGCTTCGAAAGGACCTTCAACGCCAACCCCGCGCCGGCGGTGATCTGTCGCCTGAGCGATCTGCGCTATATCAAGGTCAATGCCGGTTTCCTGGAAATGACCGGCTATACCCGGGATCAGGTGATCGGTGCATCGACCTACGAGCTGGACATTCTCGAAGGGGCCGAGCGCAGGGAGCTGGCCATCGAGCGCCTGCGCGAGCACGCCACCATTCCGCAAATGCAGGCCGAGCTGACATTGCCCGAGGGCGGCAGCAAGCAGGTGATAGTGGCTGGCCAGCCATTGGCGTTCAACGAGGAAGACTGCATGCTGTTTTCCTTCGTCGACATTGAGCCCCGACACAAGGCCGAGGTTGCGTTGCGCCAGAGCGAGGAGCGATTTGCCAAGGCGTTTCGCCTGTCGCCGGTGCCGATCCTGGTGTGCGGGGCTGCCGATCAGGTGGTGATGGATGTCAACGAAGCGTTCCTCGATACCTTTGCCTATCCGAGTGAAGAAGTGCTGGGCAAAACGGTTGCCGAGATCGGTTTCTTTCATGACAAGGGGGCCCAGACTCGTCTGTTCGCCGCCCTGGAAAAAACTGCAAGGCTGGACCGCATCGACGTCGGCCTGCGCAAGAAAACGGCTGAATTGCTCGACTGCGCCATCTCGGCCGACACTGTGAATATCCAGGACCATCCGTCTTACCTGCTGGTGATGATGGACATCACCGAACGCAAGCGCACCGAGCTGGAACTGGTGGCGGCGATCGAGGAAGTGATGAAGGACGCTTCCTGGTTCAGCCGGACGCTGATTGAAAAGCTCGCCAACGTGAAGAGCGTCAATTCACCGAAACTGCCCAGCGTGTCATTAGCCGAGCTGACGGCGCGCGAACGCGATGTGCTGGGGTTGATCTGTGAGGGCCTGGCCGACAAGGAGATTGCGGCGCGATTGAAGCTGGCACCCAACACGGTGCGTAACCATGTGTCGACCATCTATTCCAAACTCGATGTCCACAGCCGCAGCGAGGCCATCGTGTGGGCACGGGAGCGTGGATTGTTCTCGGGGGAATGGCGCACCAAGGGGCAGCGCTAGGGGTGCAAATGCACTAGGTGATGGGGTGCAATTGGATGTGTCTGGCGACTCTTCCTGTTCGTAATCTGAGAGGGTGCGATACAGGTGCTGGAAAGACCTGTGGTGCCCCAACGGTACATCTCAAGGAACAGCAACATTGATAGCGAAAACATCGACATATCGATCCATTTTGCGCCAGTGCCAAGGTGAATCCCTATGATTTCTCTCGTGCAATTGCGTACCCAACTGGAGCAGAGCTTCCCTCCGCTGGCCTGTGACTGCAGCCTGACGGGCGACAGCTCGCTCACGGTGAAGCTCTATCATCCGACTTCAGGTCAGGTCGACCTGGTGGTCAGCGGGTTGAGCGTCGTCAATCTGCGAACACCTGATGCGGTCGCCGCGCTGGTCGAAGAATTGCGTTACGAACTCGAGAGTAACAACTTGCGCCAATTAGGCCCTTTATAGTCCAGAGTGGCCATTTACTGGCGTTGGCGGCAGGCTAGGCTATAAGAAATGCGAAGGTATTATTTTCTGTAGCCAGCGCGCGGCTTCGCGATGTTGTCGTCAGGTTGCCGAAAGTGTCGATAACTTACCGCAGGTCAGCCTATGAAAAGTCTTGGGAAACGCGTTTTTTCGCCGCTGTCGCTTGCCCTTTGCGCACTGATCCTCGGCGGCTGCGCCAGTCCGCCTCCGCCGCCACCCCCACCGGCACCACCACCTCTGGAACGTACCTGCGAAATGATCGAAAGCACTGATGTCCAGGGCGACGTGCGTGGGGAGAGCGGGCAAGTTACGCGAGTGACCGAGCTGACCCGGTGCGTCACCCAATAGGTTTTTCAATCGATATTGGTTTAACGCATACCCCCTAAGGGGTGTGCGTCAACTCAGATCAGGAGAGGAACCCGCCATCCACATTCAGCGACACACCCGTGGTGTAGCTGGACGCGTCACTCGCCAGATAAAGCACCGCCCCGGCCATTTCACTGGGGTCTGCTACTCGCTTGAGCGGGATCTGCTGCAGTGCAGTCTTGAGGATTGCATCGTTTTTCACCAGCGCCGAAGCAAACTTGGTGTCCGTCAGCCCAGGCAGCAGGGCGTTGCAACGGATGCCGAACTGCGCGCATTCCTTGGCAAACACCTTGGTCATGTTGATCACGGCAGCTTTGGTCACCGAGTAGATGCCCTGGAACACTCCCGGGGAAATACCGTTGATCGATGCCACGTTGATGATGCTGCCACCGCCGTTCTCGCGCATCAGCTTGCCGGCTTCCACGGACATGAAGAAGTAGCCGCGGATGTTCACGTCCACGGTTTTCTGGAACGCCCCGAGGTCGGTGTCCAGCACGTTGCAGAACTGCGGGTTGGTCGCGGCGTTGTTGACCAGGATATCGAGACGGCCGAACTGTTCCTTGATGCCGGCGAAGACCTGGCTGATCTGTTCCATTTCGCCAATGTGACAGGCGATCGCCGTGGCTTTGCCACCCGCAGCGATGATGGCGTCGGCAACGTGCTGGCAGCCTTCGAGTTTGCGACTCGAAACAATGACATGGGCGCCTTGTTGGGCCAGGAGTTTGGCAATGGCTTCACCAATGCCACGGCTGGCGCCGGAGACGAAGGCGATTTTGCCGTCGAGGTCGAACAACTGGGTCTTGGACATGGAATTCCCTTAATGAAGAGTCTTGTTATTGGGCCAGGGCGGATTCAGAGGCTGGATTTGGCAATGACCTGCAGGCTCATCTGCTCCAGCAGTTTGTTCATGTGAATGAACTGCGCAAAGCGTTTGTCCTGGGTCTGGCCATGGAAGAAGCGGTAGTAGATCTGCTGCACGATCCCGGCCAGGCGGAACAGGCCGTAGGTGTAGTAGAAATCGAAGTTGTCGATCTGCAGGCCGGCACGCTCGGCATAGTAGTCGACGAATTCACGGCGAGTGAGCATGCCTGGAGCATGGCTCGGCTGGCGGCGCATCAGTTGCACCGGCGGCGGGTCGCCGGCTTCTATCCAATAGGCCAGGGTGTTGCCCAGGTCCATCAGTGGGTCGCCGAGGGTGGTGAGCTCCCAATCGAGCACGCCGATGATCTGCATCGGATTGCCGGGGTCGAGAATCACATTGTCGAAGCGGTAATCGTTGTGCACGATGCTTGAGGTAGGGTGATCGGCGGGCATCTTGTCGTTGAGCCAGGCCTTCACCGCTTCCCATTTCGGTGCATCCGGGGTCAGGGCCTTCTCATAGCGATCGCTCCAGCCGCGAATCTGCCGCGCCACATAGCCTTCGGGTTTGCCCAGGTCGCCCAGGCCACAGGCCTGGTAGTCGACCCTGTGCAGCTCGACAAACTTGTCGATGAAGCTCTTGCACAGGGCCTCGGTCCTGGCTGAATCCAGCCCCAGCTCTGCAGGCAGCTCGGAGCGCAGGATAATGCCCTTGACCCGCTCCATCACATAGAACTCGGCGCCTATCACCGATTCGTCGGTGCAGTGCACGTAGGCCTTGGGGCAATAGGGAAAACCGTCGCGCAGTTGATTGAGGATGCGAAACTCGCGCCCCATGTCGTGGGCGGACTTGGCCTTGTGACCGAACGGCGGGCGCCGCAGGACGAACTCCTGCCCAGGGTATTCCAGCAGATAAGTGAGGTTGGAGGCGCCACCGGGGAACTGGCTGATGGTGGGCAGGCCACTCAATCCGGGAATGTGGGCCTTGAGGTAAGGATCGATCAGGCTGGCATCGAGTTCTTCGCCGCTGCGAATAGGTGTGGATTGGTCAGTAAGCGCCATGCTTATCCCTTCTGCTTATTCTGGAGGCCTGAAACTATTGGCTAATCTAATGCGCACTCCTGGCACCCACAACCACGAACATCCCTTATAGGTGAGCGTGTTGCCGGCCAATCATTGTTTTTGATACACCTGTTTGAATTATCTCAGAGCACCGCACTGCTCAGATCGCTGGGCAGGTTGACGGGCGTCAGTACCGGTTCACCGGAAAAGAATGCCACCAGGTTGCGCCCGACCATCTCCACGGTACCCTGGGTCGCTTCCGGAGACAGCCCGGCAACGTGCGGGGTGAGGATCACGTTGGCCAGGGACTTGAGTGCATCGGGGACCCGGGGCTCGGCGTCGAATACGTCCAGCGCCGCGCCAGCGATCCTGCGTTGCTCAAGCGCGCTGATGAGGTCGGCAGTCACGACCACACTGGCCCTGGCGATGTTGACGATAAAACCGCTGGGCCCCAAGGCATCTAGCACCTGGCGGTTGATCAGGTGCCGGGTACCCACCCCACCGGGCGTTGCGACGATCAGAAAGTCCGAGGCCCGGGCCAGCTCGGTCGGAGTCGAGCAAAAATCGTAGGGGACATCCTTGCGGTTCTGCCGGTTGTGGTAGCAGATCGTCATGTCGAAGCCATTGGACGCGCGCTTGGCGATGGCCATGCCGACTGCACCCAGGCCGAGGATACCCAGGCGTTTGCCCGCCAGCGACGGGCGCATGATCTTCGGCCACTCACCCCGGCGCACGGCGGCGTCGCAGCGGGGAATGTCGCGCACCAGCGACAGCAGCATTGCCATGGCATGGTCGGCCACCGACGACGCATTCACCCCGGCACCGTTGGTGACGGTGATGCCCCGGTCAGCGGCAGCGTGCAGGTCGACGTGTTCGTAACCGGCGCCGATCACGCAGATGATCTTGAGGGCCGGCAGGGCGCTGATCTCTTCGGCGTACAAGCCAAGCGGCCCGCGGGTCAGCACCGCATCGATCCGGTCACCATGACGGGCGATGGCAGCAGCCCGTTCGTTGGGGGTCGGTGCCAGAATCAGGTGAAAGCCCTGGTGTTCGAGAATCGGCAGGTAGTCATTGATGGTTTCGACCAGTACCAGAACGGTTGCGGGCATTGCGCGACTCCTGTGATCGGCGACTAGGTGGACAGCGCAAATGGGTCAAAAATGCTGATTCCCTGACAGTCTGGCAATCGTTGTCATTTGCGCAGTAGTGCTTTGATTCTGGACGGGTTCACGCAAGAAGCAAGGTCGGTGGCACGCCGGCTATCCAGTGTGCCACCAGGATACTGGGCGGCGCGCGCTCTGGTGTGTTCGGCCTGTGCAATCGGCTTGAAATCATAGATTGGGGATGAGCCGAATTAACTCCAGCGCATCGCTACGCAGCGACATATCTGAAAGCGACAGATAAGCCAGCTGATAACGACAGCTTTTGTGCTGATAACGACAAGTCGACGATCTGCCACGCACGACCATTCCTCAGCTAAGTCTTTGCTTCTGCTCAGTTATCGCGGAGAATCGCGCCCCTGTTTCGGCCGGACATGTCTGTCGGTTTTTTCCGACGCGTCCTGACCGAGTGGCAAGTGACCGGAATGCGGAGATCCGACCGGATGAATGATCAGGCCAATAGCGTCGACGAACGCTATGTAGCGACGAAACCCACCAGCCTCGAAGGCTGGAATCGCCATGACACCACCTGGATGTTGGGGCTGTTTGGCACGGCCATCGGCGCCGGCACGCTGTTCCTGCCGATCAATGCGGGTCTGGGCGGCTTTTGGCCGCTGATGATTCTTGCGCTGTTGGCGTTCCCCATGACGTTCTACGCGCACCGCGGCCTGACCCGGTTCGTGCTGTCCGGGCGCGAAGGCGCCGACATCACCGAAGTGGTTGAAGAACATTTCGGGATCAAGGCCGGCGCGCTGATCACCTTGCTGTACTTCTTCGCGATCTTCCCGATCCTGCTGATCTACAGCGTGGCGCTGACCAACACCGTGGGCAGTTTCCTCGAGCATCAACTGCACATCATGCCGCCACCGCGCGCGGTACTGTCGCTGGTGCTGATTCTGGGCCTGCTGGCGGTGGTGCGTTGCGGCGAACAGGTGATCGTCAAGGCCATGAGCCTGATGGTCTATCCGTTTATCGTCGCGCTGTTGTTCCTGGCGGTGTTCCTGATTCCCCACTGGAATGGTGGCATCCTCGCTACCGCGACCACAGTGCCGGCACCTTCGGCGTTACTGCATACGCTGTGGCTGGCGATTCCGGTGATGGTGTTCTCATTCAACCACTCGCCGATCATCTCGGCCTTCGCGGTGGATCAGAAGCGTCGCTACGGTGAACATGCCGAAGAGCGCAGCTCGCAGATCCTGTCCCGCGCCCACGCTTTGATGGTGGTGATGGTGCTGTTCTTCGTCTTCAGCTGTGTGCTGACACTGTCGCCGGCGCAGCTGGCGGAAGCCAAGGCGCAGAACCTGTCGATCCTGTCGTACCTGGCCAACCATTTCAGCAATCCGACCATTGCCTTTGCGGCGCCACTGATTGCCTTCGTGGCGATTTCCAAGTCGTTCCTGGGGCACTACATCGGCGCCAGTGAAGGGCTCAAGGGGCTGATCGTCAAGAGCGGCAAGCGTCCGGCAGCCAAGACCCTGGACCGCATGACGGCGGCCTTCATGCTGGTGGTCTGCTGGATCGTGGCGACGCTGAACCCGAGTATCCTGGGGATGATCGAAACCCTGGGCGGACCGATCATTGCGGCGATTCTGTTCCTGATGCCGATGTACGCGATTCGCAAGGTACCGGCCATGGCGCGTTATCGCGGGCAGGCTTCGAACGTGTTCGTGACGGCGGTGGGGCTGGTGGCGATATCGGCGCTGATCTATTCGCTGAGTGCCTGACAAGCAAGATCAAAGGATCGCAGCCTTCGGCAGCTCCTACGGGTAAATGCATTCCCCTGTAGGAGCTGCCGCAGGCTGCGATTTTTTGATCTCAGGGCATAAAAAAACGCCGCTCATCTCACGATGGGCGGCGTTTTTTATTGCGCTGTAACGTTAGGCTTGAACGACCGGGATGTTGGCGTTCGCTGCGGCTTCACGGAACTCGGCGATCTGGTCGAAGGACAGGTAGCGGTAGACATCAGCCGCCATGCTGTCGATCTTGCCAGCGTATTCCATGTACTCCTCGACGGTCGGCAGGCGACCCAGGATGGAAGCCACCGACGCCAGCTCAGCCGAAGCCAGGTAGACGTTCGCGCCGTCACCCAGACGGTTCGGGAAGTTACGGGTCGAAGTCGACACGACGGTCGAATTCGGCTCTACACGGGCCTGGTTACCCATGCACAGCGAGCAGCCCGGCATTTCCATGCGCGCGCCAGCCTTGCCGTAGATACCGTAGTAGCCTTCCTCGGTCAGTTGGTGAGCGTCCATCTTGGTCGGCGGCGACAGCCACAGACGGGTTGGCAGCTGACCCTTGACCTGCTCCAGCAACTTGCCCGCAGCGCGGAAGTGGCCGATGTTGGTCATGCACGAACCGATGAACACTTCGTCGATCTTCTCGCCAGCAACGCTGGACAGCAGACGGGCGTCGTCCGGATCGTTCGGCGCGCAGAGCACAGGCTCCTTGATGTCGGCCAGGTCGATTTCGATGATTTCAGCGTATTCGGCGTCAGCATCGGCAACCATCAGCTCAGGGTTGGCAACCCAGGCTTCCATCGCTTGGGCACGACGCTCCAGGGTACGCGCATCGCCGTAGCCTTCGCCGATCATCCAGCGCAGCAGGGTGATGTTGGAGTTCAGGTACTCGGTGATCGACTCTTTCGACAGCTTGATGGTGCAACCGGCAGCCGAACGTTCGGCCGAGGCGTCGGACAGCTCGAAAGCCTGCTCGATGCTCAGGTCGTCCAGGCCTTCGATTTCCAGGATGCGGCCGGAGAAGGCGTTCTTCTTGCCTTTCTTTTCAACGGTCAGCAGGCCAGCCTGGATCGCGAAGTAAGGAATGGCGTGAACCAGGTCACGCAGGGTGACGCCCGGTTGCATTTTGCCTTTGAAACGCACCAGGATCGATTCCGGCATGTCCAGTGGCATGACGCCAGTGGCTGCGGCGAACGCTACCAGGCCGGAACCGGCCGGGAACGAAATGCCCATTGGGAAACGTGTGTGCGAGTCACCACCGGTACCGACGGTGTCCGGCAGCAGCATGCGGTTCAGCCAGCTGTGAATGATGCCGTCGCCTGGACGCAGGGAAACGCCGCCGCGGGTCATGATGAAGTCTGGCAGGGTGTGGTGGGTGGTCACGTCGATCGGCTTTGGGTAGGCCGCGGTGTGGCAGAAGGACTGCATCACCAGATCGGTCGAGAAGCCCAGGCACGCCAGGTCTTTGAGTTCGTCACGGGTCATTGGACCGGTGGTGTCCTGGGAGCCGACGGTGGTCATCTTCGGTTCGCAGTAGGTACCAGGACGAACGCCTTTGCCTTCTGGCAGGCCGCAGGCCTTGCCGACCATTTTCTGTGCCAGGGTGAAGCCTTTGCCGGTATCGACAGGTGCTTCTGGCAGCTTGAACAGGTCGGTTGGACCCAGGCCCAGTTCGGCACGGGCCTTGTCGGTCAGGCCGCGACCGATGATCAGCGGAATACGGCCGCCGGCGCGAACTTCGTCCAACAGCACCGGAGTCTTCATTTCGAAGGTGGTCAGGACTTCGTCAGTGCCGTGTTTGCAGACTTTGCCAGCATGCGGATACAGGTCGATCACGTCGCCCATGTTCATGTTGGTGACGTCGAATTCGATCGGCAGGGCGCCGGCATCTTCCATGGTGTTGTAGAAGATCGGAGCGATCTTGCTGCCGAAGCAGAAACCGCCAGCACGCTTGTTCGGGACGTATGGCACGTCGTCGCCGAAGAACCACAGCACCGAGTTGGTGGCGGATTTACGCGACGAACCGGTACCGACCACGTCACCGACGTAGGCGATAGGGAAACCCTGGCCGCGCATTTCTTCGATTTGCTTCATCGGGCCGGTCTTGCCTTGCTCGTCCGGCACGATGCCTTCGCGAGCCATTTTCAGCATGGCCAGGGCGTGCAGCGGGATGTCCGGGCGGGACCAGGCGTCTGGGGCAGGGGACAGGTCGTCGGTGTTGGTCTCGCCGGTGACCTTGAACACGCGCAGGCTGATCTTGTCGGCCAGGGTCGGACGGTTGCTGAACCACTCGCCGTCAGCCCAGGACTGGATCACGCCTTTGGCGTGTTCGTTGCCGTTGCGGGCTTTTTCCGCGACATCGTGGAACGCATCGAACATCAGCAGGGTGTGCTTGAGCTGAGCGGCTGCAACAGGGGCCAGTTCGGCGCTGTCGAGCAGGTCAACCAGGGTCACGATGTTGTAGCCGCCCTGCATGGTGCCGAGCAGTTCAACAGCGCGCTTCTTGTCGATCAGAGGGGAAGTTGCTTCGCCTTTGGCGAGGGCAGACAGGAAACCGGCCTTTACATAGGCGGCTTCGTCCACGCCTGGCGGAATGCGATTGGTGATCAGGTCAACGAGGAAAGCTTCTTCGCCAGCCGGGGGATTCTTCAGCAGCTCGACCAGGCCTGCAGTTTGTTCGGCGTTAAGCGGCTGGGGAACGATACCCAGTGCTGCACGCTCTTCGATATGTTTGCGGTAGGCTTCAAGCACAGTTATTACCCTCATCAGTGGTCCCAAATGGGTGTCCGGGACGCTCATCCCGAAATTGCCGTACTCATGCGCTGCGCGGCGTTGTGGGCCGCTTAGCCAGAATTACCGACAATTCCTTACAGAAGCTGCTTTCAAAGTTTTACGCCTGCAGAACGGGGAGCTGATGAGGGTTGGCGTTGGGCTTTTCCCCGCTGGAAAAACCCTTCGCCAACACCGCTCTGAAGGAACGACTGTGCTCGTGACGCTTTGAAAACAGCTTCTAACGGACATTGGCGCCTTAAAAGGCTGGCTGATTCTACGGCAAAAAAAAATTAAAGGTAAGTGAGGGTCTATTGGACTTTGGTGGCGAGTCGCGTTGTGCGCCTACGTGTGCGAGGCAAGGCGCGGGATGCCGCTAATGGTTGTTCCCTTGGCAAATCCCGCAACGCAGCTTCGCGCACGTAGGCGCGCAACGCGGCCGGTGCCAAAGTCCAATAGACCCTCCGCCCCTCAAGATTGAGGGGTGATCAATGTTAGACAAAGGGCTAACATGCCGACCTGTCCTGCTTTCCCGTGTTCTCCTTAACTATGCCCAATCAGACCATCAAGACCCCCTGCGTCGGCCTCTGCTCCACTGTTTACGGTGACCTGGTGTGCCGTGGCTGCAAGCGTTTCCATCACGAAGTGATCAACTGGAATGGTTACAACGAGGAGGAGAAGCGCGCGGTGTGGCTGCGTCTGGAGCAGCTGTTGTCCCAGGTCATGGCCAGCAAGCTGGAGATTTTCGACCCCCAGCGCCTGCGGCTGCAGCTGGAACAGCGAAAGATTCGCTTCGTGCCGCATCAGTCGGAATATTGCTGGGCCTATCAGCTGATTGCCCGGGGGGCGCGGGTGATCAACAACCTCGAGGCCTACGGCATGGTGCTGATGCCGGAATTTCGCGACTGGAACCTGCCGGAGCTGCGCGATGCGATTGATCGGGAGTTCTTTTTGCTGTCGGAGGCGCACTACCAGCGCTATATCGCACCGGGCTTCCTGAAAGACGCCTTCGGCGGCTGACTTTAAAGTCGAAAGATCGCAGCCTTCGGCAGCTCCTACATAGGCTTGCGTTCATCCTGTAGGAGCTGCCGAAGGCTGCGATCTTTTGATCTTGCTTTTGCTTTAATGCCGCGCCACCACCTCTTCCAGATGATCCTCGATCTCCTGCGGCTTGAGCACCAGCACATCACTCTCCACCGCATCCAGCACCACCTCTGCGGTATTGCCGATCAACGCCCCCGACAACCCGGACCGCGCTACGGTGCCAATCACCGTCACCACTGCACGCAGCTTGTGCGCCATGAACGGAATCAGCACGTCAGCCGGCCCTTCCTCGATGTGCAAGTGCTGATCGTCGATGTCGAACTCGGCCTGGAACGCCCGGCATTGTTCGCGATATCGCGCCTCGATGGTTTCGCTGAGTTGAAAGGTGGGGTCCGCCGACGACAGCATGGGCGACGGATGGGCGCTGATCACGTGCAGGCGGGCCTTGGCCAGGCTGGCGATGTCGTAGCCATGATCGATGATGATGTTGTGCAGGTGCCGGTGCTCCAGGTCGGTGTTGCCGACATCGATGGCCGCCAGAACCACCCCGTCCTTCCACGGATGGGCAGTTTTCACCAGCAGCACCGGGCACGGGCAGTGCCGCAACAGTTTCCAGTCCGCCGGCGTCAGCAGGGCTTTTTTCAACGGGCTGTCGGGGAAGTGCTGCTTGATCACCAGGCCGCAACCTTCAGCCTGCTGCACATCGATGATGGTTTCATGCAGGCTTTCGTTCCACGCCTGCTCGGTGGTGACGCTGTAGCCATCCGCCAACAGCGCCGCCTTGAGCACGCCGAGCATGCCGCCATGGTCGTGCTTGCGGTCGCACACCAGCAGATGCAGATGCGCCTGGGTCACGCCGGCAATCAGTTTTGCGCGTTTGAGCGCGAGGCTTTCCGAGTGTTCGGGCTCGATGACCACCAGGATGCTGCGGATGGCTTGCATGATCGGGATCTCCGGGAGATGGAAAAATGCTGCGTGGGACAACTATAGTTGCTGGCCACGCATCCGGGACTTGATGCATATCAACGGTAAGCGACTGGTGGTCTGGCGGCAGGCCGGTATAATCGGCGCCCTTCGTTTTGTACCTTCTTTGCGTGAGCCCCATGATCCTTCCCGAAATTCACGAGTTCCTCGGCTGCCGCACCCCCGACGGCTGGGTTCAAGCCGCGCTGGCGGATCAGGAAACCCTGCTGATCGACCACAAGAACTGCGAATTCAAGGCGGCCAGCACGGCGTTGAGCCTGATCGCCAAGTATCACTCACACGTCGATCTGATCAACCTGATGTCGCGCCTGGCTCGGGAAGAGCTGGTGCACCACGAACAGGTCATGCGTTTGATGAAGAAGCGCAAGATCGAGCTGCGCCAACTGTCGGCCGGGCGTTACGCCTCGGGCCTGCGCAAGGTGGTGCGTAGCCATGAGCCGGTAAAACTGGTGGATACCCTGGTGGTCGGCGCATTCATCGAAGCCCGCAGTTGTGAGCGTTTCGAAGCCCTGGTGCCACATCTGGACGAAGAATTGGGCAAGTTCTATTTCGGCCTGCTCAAAAGCGAGGCCCGGCATTTCCAGGGTTATTTGAAACTGGCTTACCAGTATGGGGATGCGAAGGATGTTGCCCAGGTGATCGACCGGGTGCGTGTGGCCGAGCAGGAGCTGATCGAATCACCGGACGTGGAGTTCCGTTTCCACAGCGGCATCCCAACCGCCGCATAACCCCCGTATGAACGAGGCTTTCCCGCGAAATCGCCATCGCGGGCAAGCCATGCTCCTGCAAAAAACGTCATCCGCAAGGCAGTAGAACCGCTTCACCACAGAGACTGTGATTACTTTTCCAGACCGAGGCGTATATGCCAATCGGCAATGGACTCCTCGGGGTAGACGTCGAACTGCTGGTCCTTGGGTTTCACCTCAACCTCCACCCACGACGCTTTCGAACCCAGCATCAAATGCGTGTGCTCCGGTGGCACCGGCAGCGCGGTGTCGATGGCCGAGGCAAACGGATGAATCAACTCCGGCCATTGCGGGCTGAACAGCCACAACCCAGTCCCGCAAACAGAACAGAAATGCCGCTCGGCGGTGCTGTTATGGGCGCGTTTATCACCCACGTCCTTGAGCCGCGCATGGTAGATCGCGATGTGCTTGCGCCCGCGCACCTTCAGGCTGCCGGCGTCGCCACTGAGGTTGATCGCATAACCGCCGCCGCCCTGGGTCTTGCGGCAGATCGAGCAGTAGCAACGCTGGTAAGGGTAGGGATGACCGCTGGTGAGGCTGAACGACACCGCGCCGCAATGGCATGAACCTTCGAGCTGCATGGGACCTCCGGCTGTTCTCGAATCGATTCAAGACAGCCTAGACCCTTAGCGACTGTCGACCGGCACCAGAATCGCGTCGCCGGTCGCCACCAGTTTTAACTCGTCACCGGTTTGCGCGAACAACTCGGCGCGGGCGAACACCTGCTTCTTCCCGGCCTTCACCACCCGCCCCTTGGCGATGAACACTTCACCGACAGCGGGTGCCAGGCAGTTGACTGAAAAATGCGACGCCAGCACGTTGCCGGCGACCGTCCCGGCGGCAAAACCGCAGGCGGTGTCGAGCAACGCGGCGATCAGGCCGGCATGCAGGAAGCCGGCGTACTGCGCCATGTCGGTTTCGCGAAAAACCAGGGTAAGTTCGGCTTCACCGCTTTGGGCGTAGGTGACTTCGAAGCCGGCCCAACGGTTGAAGGCTGAGGTTGAGTTGGTCTGTTTGAGTGCGTTGAGCATAGCGAATCCCTCCGGTTGAGGGATCAACATGCGCCGGGTTCGGGGGGAAGTCATGGTGGATAAAGGAGGGTGATGGGCGGGTGGAGTTGCGCTGAATGGACTGCTGACAAAGGTACTGCTGCATATAGGTGGTGTAGGTGTAGAACGCCTGCAGGAGCTGCCGAAGGCTGCGATCTTTTGATCTTTTTTGGCGCGGCCGCTTAAGATCAAGATCAAAAGATCGCAGCCTTCGGCAGCTCCTACGGGGGTGGACGTGTGCCAGTTACCGGGTCAGCATGACCGCCTCGAGACAGAGCCTTGATCAATGCGACGACTACCCTCCCTGGCAGCACTCAGAACTTTCGAATGCGCCGCTCGTCACGCTCATTTCGGCCGGGCGGCGGCGGAGTTGTGCGTCACCGACAGCGCCGTCAGCCATCAAATCCGTCAACTCGAAGAACAGTTGGGCGTGTCGCTGTTTATCCGCGAAGGTCGGCAGATTCGCCCGACCATGGCCGCCGGGCGCCTGATGCAGAGTTTGCAGCAGGCTTTCGAACTGATCGGCGAGGCCTGCGATGAACTGCGGGATCCGTCATCCCTTGCTGTGTTGCGCCTGGCGGTTACCGCCGAACTGGCGCAGAAATGGTTGATGAGCCGCCTCACGGATTTCTACGCGCGCTATCCGCACATCACCTTGCACCTCTACGAACAACCGATCGACGCCACCGCGCCGGGGGAAGACATCGACCTGGCGATCACCTACGGCACCGGCCCGGTGGACAGCAGCGCCTACTTCGTGCGGCCCTTGCCGGCGTTGCAGTTCTTCCCGGTGTGCAGCCCCAGCCTATTCAACCAGGGTACGCTGAAAACCCCGAAAGACCTGGCCCGTCACTGCCTGCTGCACGACGATCAGGACGGCAAGACCTGGACCGCCTGGCTCACCAGCCATGCCGGCGACCAGCGCCCGGAGCGACAACTGTATTTCGCTCACGCCGGGTTGGCGCTGGAGGCGGCTGCGCAGGGGCAGGGCGTGGCCATGGGCGATAACCTCACGGCACAGGAAGACCTGCTCAGTGGACGGCTGGTGCGACCGTTCGCGGCCAACATCACCGCGCTCGGCCAATACGCCCTGGTCTGTGAACGGGTCCGCCTGGAGCGTCCGGCCGTGGCTCAAATGCTGGGTTGGTTCAACGATCAGTTGGTCGATTGATGAGTTAAATTCAAGCATCCCGAAATAATCATCGTTGGTGAAGAGGGCGCTGGCGACCTTAGCCTGTGGTCATTCCAATCCCCGCTGATGAGGTATGCCCATGGCACGTTTGCTCGATTCCACCCCCAAACAAGACGGCTTCCGCCTGCCCGGTGAATTCGAAACCAAGTCCGGCTGCTGGCTCGGCTGGCCTGAGCGCACCGACGTTTGGCGCAACGGCGCCAAACCTGCACAGAAAGTCTGGGTGCAGATTGTTACCGCCATTTCCCAGAGCGAACCGGTGACTGTATGTGCCTCCGCCGCACAATTCGCCACCGCTCGCCGTCAATTGCCGCCGCAAGTGCGGGTCGTAGAAATGACCTGCAACGACACCTGGTTTCGCGACAGCGGCCCGTGCTTTGTGGTCAACGATGCCAGCGGCGACGTGCGTGGCGTGGATTTCGAGTTCAACGCCTACGGCGGTCTCGACGGCGGCTTGTATTACCCGTGGGACAAGGACGACCAGATCGCGAGCAAGATCCTCGAAATCGAACGTTTCGACCGTTACCGCGCGCCGCTGATTGCCGAGCTCGGTGGCATCCAGAGCGACGGCCAGGGCAGCATCCTGACCACCGAGCAGTGCCTGCTCAACCGCAATCGCAACCAGCATTTGGGCAAGGAGGAAGTCACCCGACGGCTGACCGATTACCTCGGCGCCGAGCAAATTATCTGGTTGCCACGGGGCTGCAAGTTCGACGAAACCGATGGCCATGTCGATGACCTCGCTTGCTTCGTCCGCCCCGGCGAAGTGGTACTGCAATGGACCGATAATCGCGATGACCCGCAGTGGGAAATCTACCAGGAGGCCTACGACATCCTGCGCAGCACCCGGGACAGCCGTGGTCGTGAGTTGACCGTGCACAAGTTGCCGCAACCGGATGTGCTGGAATGGACCGGCGAAGAAGCCGAGGGCCTCGATCAGCAGGACAGCACCCACACCCGCCAGGCGGGGACGAAAATCTGCGCGTCGTACATCAACTACTACGCCGGCAATACCTCGATTGTGGTGCCGTTGTTCGGTGATCGGCAGGATCAGACCGCGCTGGCAACCCTGGCCGAACTGTTCCCTCGGCACAAAATCGTCGGCATCGAAAACTCCCGGGAAATCCTCCTCGGTGGTGGCAACGTCGCCTGCATCACCATGCCGCAATACGCCGGCACTCCTGACCACAAGAAGGGGGTTTAACCATGGGCCTGCACAAACTTGCTCAAGCGTTGTTGCTGGTGCTTGCACCCCTGTGTGTGCAGGCCGCCGACACCGCCAAACCGGTGGTCAACCTGTACATCTGGGGCGAGTACCTGGCCCCGGACACCCTGAGCAACTTCGAAAAACAGACCGGCATTCGGGTGGTGGCCGATCACTTCGACTCCCTCGAAACCGTCGAGACCAAACTGCTGACCGGCCACAGTGGTTATGACCTGGTGCTGACGGCGGGGCAGCATCTGTCCCGGGCGATCCAGAGCGGCGCAATCCAGACGGTGGACAAGCAGCAACTGCCGCACTTTGCCGGCGTCGGCGAGGAGTTCCGCCAGCACATGGCGGTGTTCGATCCGGGCAACCGCTACGCCGGGATATACGCCTGGGGCACCACAGGCGTGGGTTATCAGGAGGAGGCGGTCAAGCAGCGTCTGCCCGACGCGCCACGGGACAGCTGGGCGATGTTGTTCGATCCGACCGTGGTGTCGAAATTCGCCGATTGCGGGGTCACCCTGCTCAACGACCCTAACGAAGTATTTGCCGCGGTCATGAAGTACATGGGCCTGGACATCAACCGCCAGAGCCTGGATGACCTGAAACTCGCGGAACAGCAATTAGCCAAGATCCGGCCTTACATTCGCTACTTCGACAACGACCTGAACATCAGCGACCTGGCCAACGGCAACACCTGCGTGGCGATGTCCTGGAACGGCAACGTGGCCATTGCTGCCGGTCAGGCTACGGCGGCGAACAAACCGTTCAAGTTGAGTTACCGGATCCCGAAGGAAGGCACGTTGATCTGGTTCGATGCCATGGTCATACCCAAGGACGCGCCGCATCCGCAGGCAGGGCTGGCGTTGATGGACTACCTGATGACGCCGCAGGTGATTGCGCCGATCACCGACACCATTCATTACGCCAATGCAATTACGGCAGCGGATGGGCTGATCGATCCGGCGATTCGCAATGATCCGGGGACGTATCCCTCGGCTGAGGTAAGGGCTTCGTTGTACAGCAAGAATGACAATGGGAAGGCGTTTAACCGGGCGTTGATTCGGGCGTTCAGTCGGTTGAAGTCGGGGTTGTGACGGGCTTTGGGTGATGCGGCCTACTTGCTAGGTACCCGCCACAAATACCAGCAAGCCACTGTCCGATAAGGCTTCCAGTCCAACCCGATCTCAATCATCTGCCGGCGAGTAGGCTGCACCTGCAAACCCTTCAACCGCCGATACCCCTCACGCACCCCAAAGTCATCCGCCGGCAAAATATCCGGGCGCTCCAGGCCGTAGATCAGCAGCATCTCCACGGTCCAGCGGCCAACCCCGCGCAGGGTGATCAAGCGCTCGATCAGCGCTTCATCGTCCATCATCCGCGCGGTGTTGTAATCGGGCACCACGCCACTCACCGCCGCTTCGGCGATGCCCTGAATGGTCGCTATCTTGCTTGCCGAAAAACCGCAGCTGCGTAGCGCGTCAAAATCAGTCGCGATGATCTGCTCCGGGCGCGGAAAATTCCCTGGGGGGAACAACGCCAGTAAACGCCCGATGATCGCGTCGCCGGCCCGGGCATGCAGTTGTTGGTAGGCAATCGAGCGCACCAGGGATTCATAGGGATCCCGCGCCGGATGTGGCTGATGCAGGCAGGGACCAATGGTGGCGATATGTTGGCGCCAGTCGTCATCGATGCCGGCCAGAAACTGGCTGGCAGCCGACCACGCGTCAGGCAGGGCGCTCATGCTTCTTCGCGCGCCATGCCCGGCAGGCTCAACTGGCTGAGCTGCAGTGCCGCGTTCTCCAGGCGCAGCAGGAATGCCTTGCGCGGCTGGCCGCCGCCGTAGCCAGTCAGCGAGCCATCGGCGCCGATCACCCGGTGGCAAGGGACGACGATGGAGACCCGGTTATGCCCGTTGGCCAGGCCGACGGCGCGGCTGGCGCCGGGTTTGCCGAGAATCGCGGCAATGGCGCCATAGGTACTGGTCTGGCCGTAGGGGATTTTGACCAGCTCGGCCCACACCTGCCTGGAAAATTCGCTGCCTGGCAGATGCAGCGCGACCCTGAATTCGCAGAGCTTGCCGGCAAAGTATTGCGCCAGTTCGTCTTCGATCTGGCGCAAATGGGCGTTATGCCCGGGCGCTATCACGTATCCATAGCGGTTTTGCAGCGCTTCAAGCTCACGGGTCAGTGCCGGTCGGTCAAGAAACTCAAGCATCACCAGCCCGCGCCGCTCCGCCATGGCGATCATCGGCCCCAGGGGCGTGGTCAGGCGGGTGAAGAGCAGTGGCTCACTGTCGGCTGCTTTGCCTGGGGTGATGTGGAATGACTTTTGAAACGCGTCGCGAAAACCGCTCAGGGATTCATAACCCGAATCGAACGCCGCGTGGTCGATGGACTCACCCTGGCGAATGCCGCCTAGCGCCATGCCCAGTCGGCGGGTGCGTAGCCACGCGTGGAAGGTCATGCCGAAATGCTGTTTGAACCAGCGCCGAAGTTTCAACGGCTCGATGCCCTCGGCCAGCAGTTGCGCATCGGACCATTGTCGATCCGGGGTGGCTTCTACCGCGCCCAGTAGCTTTTGCACCCAGTCCGGGGCAATGGCTGCAGCGTCCAGTGGCTTGCAGCGCAGGCAGGCACGATAGCCCGCCGACAGGCATTCATCGGCATGGGCGAAGAACTCGACATTCTCCGGTTTCGGTTTGCGTGCCGTGCAACTGGGACGGCAAAAGATGCCGGTGGTCTTGACCGCAGTGAAGAACACCCCCTCGTAGGCGGTGTCACGTTCAAGCATGGCGCGGACCATCTCGTTGCGGGGCGGTAAGGAAGCGTTTTGTAGGTTCATGGCGTGAGCATAGGGGGCGTCGCGCCGGGGCTCCACCGGTAAATCGACAAAGAATTCGCCCGGAGCGTCAGGAGTGCGCCTGCCGAGGGGTGTTTTGTTCAATACTCGGCGGTGGCGATTTCTTAGTCTGGGGGCCAATTCAACCGAGTGAAGAGGTTTGCGATGAGTCTGATTGTTTCCATGGCCGCGTTTGCGCTGGTGGCTTCGATCACCCCCGGGCCGGTAAATATTGTGGCCTTGAGCTCCGGCGCACAGTTTGGCTTGCGCGCCAGCCAACGGCATGTTCTGGGCGCCACCTTGGGTTTCGTGGTGTTACTGCTGTTGATGGGGCTGGGGTTGCATGAAGTGTTGCAGCGCTGGCCGGCGCTGACGCAGGTGGTGCGACTGGCGGGGGTGGCATTCCTGCTGTTCATGGCCTGGAAACTGGCGGCCGACGATGGCCAGGTCGATGCTGCGAGGTCGACCCGCGCGCCCTCGATGCTGTATGGCGCGATCATGCAGTGGCTCAACCCGAAAGCCTGGCTGGCCTGCGTGGCGGGCATGGGCGCGTTTGTCGCTGACGGTGAGGCGCGGCTGGTCTGGCAATTTGCGGCGGTGTACCTGGTGATCTGTTATCTGTCGGTTGGGTGCTGGGCCTACGCCGGCACTTTTTTGCGCGGGTATCTGAACAACCCGCGGGGGATGCGTCTGTTCAATCGGGTGATGGCGGCCTTGCTGGTGATGAGTGCGGGTTATCTGCTGTTGCCTTGATATTGGCCGGGCGTAGCGGCCAGGTGGTGTTTGAACGCACGCTGAAAATGTGCCTGATCGGCAAATCCCGCTTCAAGCGCCACATCGGCAATCAACTGGCCGCTGCGCAGGCGGTCCTGGGCAAACTGGATGCGGCGATTGATCAGGAAGGCGTGGGGCGTCATCCCATAACGTTGTTTGAACGCGCGGATCAGATAAGACGGCGATAACTGGGCGGCCGCGCATATGTCTTCAAGCTTGAGCAACCGAGTGCAGTTGTCGCGAATGAAATCCGCTGCACGTTCCAGCTTGAAGTTGGGTTCACGCAGCGCTGGCCCGGCCGGGTTCAGCCGCAGCTGCAGGTCACTGAAAAACTCCACCAGGGCGCTGTGTTTCTGCAGGTGGTCCTGCTGCGGATCAATCAACGCCTCATACACCCCGACCAGTCCCTCAAACAGGCTGGCATCGCGCACGTGCGTAAGGGCAAAGCGGCGAAACGCCAGGTCGGGACTGAAGCCCAGTTGGTGCTGCAGATCGGTAAGCCAGGCCGTATCGACATAAAACATCAGGTACGACCAGGGCTCATCTTCGATGGGGTTGCAGGCGTGCACGTCGCCAGGGTTCATCAGCACGACGGTGCCGACGCTGACTTGCGACTGCGCTTGATCGTGGAGATAGGTACTGCGTCCAGCCGTGATCGCACCGATGGAAAAATGCTCGTGGGAATGGCGCGTGTAACACACCTCGCGACCATCGACGATGGAGCGCGCTTCGACAAAGGGCAGGGCATCATCGCGCCAGAATAGCGGACGTTGATCTTCATTCCTGGCAACCGCGCGCTTCATATTCGAATCCTGGGCAGGTGAGTCGTTGAGTGTAATGGCTCCTGCGGCCAAAGGCTCGCCCTGGTGAATATGTCTGGCATAGTCATTTGGACAACACATGGAGTCATATCGACCTCAATAAACGATTGTCATTATGACTTCCTGCACGCCATCTCATTGATTTTCAAGGCCCTGGATGTTGGCACGAGACTTGATATATCACTCGTACCCGAACACCTTCAGGAGTACCGGAAAATGTTCAGCTTCTTCAGTCATCCCCAGAATGTTCTGCACCTGTCCAGCCGCATCCTTGGAGCCGGTCTGGCCCTGCTCGGGGCCGGCATCTATGGCGCGTATTTGTACGGCGGACATCTGCCTATCCCTGCCTTGGTGTCGTTTCACGCCATGACCATCATCGGGCCCACCCTGTTGAAGATCGGCTACGTAATGCGCCTGTTATCCCAGCATCATCTGGGTCAGCGCCTGACAGGGGTATGCGCTTGATGCGCGCCTTGGGTTCGGCACCACTGTTCAGTCTCGGCTTTCGCCCGTTTTTCCTCGCCGGAGCCGGCTTCGCGGCGGTTGCCGTGGCCGTCTGGGGCTTGTGGTTGTACGGACGGTTGCCGGGTGCGCAGCCCATCGGCGGGATGTTGGCCTGGCATCGACATGAGATGCCGTTCGGTTTTGCTGCGGCAATCATCGCTGGCTTTCTCCTCACGGCAGTGCCCAACTGGACCGGTCGCCCGGGGCTCCACGGCTGGCCCCTGATTGGGCTGGTGCTGACCTGGCTGCTGGCGCGGCTGGCGTGGATGATGCCGTTGCCAGCCGAACTGCTGATCGCCACCCAGGTGCCTTTCCTGCCGTTGCTGGCATGGTTCATTGGAAGGGACCTGGTCATGTCCGGCAAGCGCGACAACTACCCGGTTCTGCTGGTGATCGCGCTGCTGGCGGGTTGCCAGTTGATGACCCTGGCCGGTATGGCGACCGACAACGTCGATCTGCAGCGTAGTGGTGTGCTCGCGGCGTTGTGGCTGGTAGGCGCGTTGATGAGCGTGATCGGTGGCCGGGTGATTCCGTTCTTCATTCAGCGCGGCTTGAATCGTCTGCCAGCGCCTGTGACCAACCCCTGGCCCACTCGCATCCTGCTCGTCGGCGGGCTGCTCGCAGCCCTGTCGTTCGCGGCCGGGTTCAACGACGTCCCCAATCCTTGGCTGTCTGGCCTGTTTCTGCTGATCGGGGGCTTGCACCTGCTGCGCCTGTGGCGTTGGCATGATCGAGGTATCTGGGGTGTACCGTTGCTGTGGTCGCTGTACCTCGCATATGCCTGGCTGGTGGTGGCGGCGCTGGCGATGTCGCTGTGGCATGCCGGCCTGATGTCGCAGCAGAGTCTTGCCAGTCACTCGCTGGCCGTCGGCGGGGTCGGCGGGTTGATCCTGGCAATGATTGCCCGGGTCGGTCTAGGACACACCGGGCGAGCGCTGACAGCCTCGAAACCGATCGTTCTGGGGTTTGCCCTGCTGATGATTGCGGGCGTCTGTCGGGTGCTGCTGGTACCGTTTTCCACCAGCGGCCTGGGCTTGTCGGCGCTGCTGTGGTGTGCGGCCTTTGTACTTTTTCTGTTGAGCTATACCCGGATTCTATTGCGGCCCAGGGTCTAGCGCTTGCCGGCCAGTGCACACTCGCTGGGCCCTTTAATGACATGACCGGTGGTCGATGAGCCGGTCTCGCCCGCTATTTTGCGCTTAGCTGTAGGGATCACTCGAGGCGTGCGTGGGCATTGATCGGCCACAGCGACGCTCCTTCAGAACACCGTGAGTCTGAGGAAACCCGCAATGCTGACGCTTAACATCAATGGCAAGGACCAGGCTCTGGATGTCCCTGCGGACATGCCGCTACTGTGGGTGCTGCGGGATGTCGCGCACCTGACTGGAACCAAATTTGGCTGCGGCATGGCGCAATGCGGCGCCTGCACCGTGCACGTCGACGGCGCGCCGCTGCGATCCTGCATCACCCCCGCCACAGCCGTGGCCCATGGGCAGAAGATCCTCACGATTGAAGGCCTGTCCACCGATGGATCTCATCCCGTGCAGCAAGCCTGGGCCGAACTCGACGTGGTCCAGTGCGGCTACTGCCAGTCCGGGCAGATCATGTCTGCCGCAGCCTTGCTGGCAAAAATCCCCAAGCCCACCGACAGCGATATCGACCAGGCACTGTCCGGCAATATTTGCCGTTGCGGCACCTACCCGCGTATCCGCGCGGCAGTCAAACGCGCAGCCGACATCGGTTGATTTCCGGGGAGGGCAGGTCATGAACAGCAGTCATCCGCTGTCGCGTCGGGTGTTTCTCAAGGGCAGTGCCGTGCTTGGCGGCGGGCTTGTCGTGGCCTTTGTCATTCCCGGTGCTCACCGCTTCGCCCTGGGCGCGGAGAATCAGGGCAATGTATTTGCGCCGAATGCGTTCTTGCGAATCGGCAACGACAACAGCGTCACCGTGCTGCTCGGGCACTCGGAAATGGGCCAGGGCATCTGGACCGGTCTGACCATGCTGATCGCCGAGGAACTGGACGCCGACTGGTCGAAAATCCTCGTCGAACATTCCCCGGCGTCGGCCGCTGATTATGGTCTGGCCGGCTTCGGCGGGATGCAGATCACCGGCGGCTCGACCTCGACCTGGATGGAGTTCGATCGCTACCGCCAGGCGGGTGCGGCGGCGCGCTTGATGCTGATCGACGCGGCGGCCAAGCGCTTCAATGTCGCGCCCTCGACGATCCGTACCGAATCGGGGGTGGTCATCACCGCAGATAATCGGGTCACCTACGGTGAACTGGCCGATGAAGCCGGCCAGTTGCCAGTGCCGGACCCGGCCTCGATCAAGCTCAAGGAGCCCAAGGACTGGAAGCTGATCGGCAAACCCACCAAGCGCCTGGACACGCCGGAGAAAATCACCGGCAGGGCCAGGTTCGGCATGGATGTGCAGTTCGAAGGGTTGATGACCGCCATGGTTGCTCGCACGCCGGTGTTCGGTGGCCACGTCAAATCTTTTGAAGGCGCCGAGGCGCTGGCGATACCGGGCGTGCACAAAGTGGTGCAGGTGCCCAGCGGAGTGGCGGTGATCGCCGATCACTATTGGGCGGCGAAGCTGGGGCGCGATGCACTCAAGATTGACTGGGACCTGGGGCCCAACACTGGCCTGGACAGCCAGCAATTGCTGGAAAGTTTCCGCAAGCTGGCCGGCACCCCGGGCCTGCCCGCGAGTAAGGCCGGGGATGCCAAGGCCGCCCTGGCCAAGGCGGCGAAAACCATCGATGTCGAATACAGCGTGCCTTACCTGGCCCACGCACCGATGGAACCGCTCAATTGCACGGTGAAAATCACCCAGGACAAGTGCGAGATCTGGACGGGCACCCAGTTTCAGACGCTGGACCAGATGATCGCCGGGAAAATTACCGGCTTGAAGCCCGAACAGGTGGAGATTCATACCGAGTTCCTCGGTGGTGGCTTTGGGCGCCGGGCCAATCCGACTTCGGATTTTGTCGCCGAAGCGGTGCAGGTGGCCAAGGCCGCAGGCGCGCCGGTGAAGACGGTGTGGTCCCGCGAAGACGACATCCGTGGCGGCTATTACCGCTCGGCATTCCTGCATCAGGCGCGCATTGGCCTGGATGCGGGTGGGTTGCCCATCGCCTGGCAGCATGTACTGGTCGGCCAGTCGATCATGGCCGGCACCATGCTCGAGGCAACGATGGTCAAGGATGGCATCGACAAGACCTCTGTCGAGGGCGTGGCGGACAGCCCCTATCTGCAGCACCTGGCCAACCATCAGGTCGAACTGCATTCGCCCAGCACGGGCATCAATGTCCTGTGGCTGCGTTCGGTGGGGCATACCCATACCGGATTCGTCATGGAATCACTGATCGACGAACTGGCCGAGGCGGCGGGCCAGGATCCGGTGGAGTACCGACGCACCCTGCTCAAGGACCATCCGCGGCATCTCGGCGTGCTGAACCTGGCAGTGGAAAAGGCCAACTGGAAGGCAACGTTGCCGGACGGCCATGCGTTGGGCGTGGCGGTGCACGAGTCATTCGGCAGTTACGTCGCCCAGGTGGCCGAAGTGTCCCAGGACAACCTGGCGATTCGCGTGCATCGGGTGGTGTGCGCAGTGGACTGCGGCATTGCGGTCAACCCGCAGAGCATCGCGGCGCAGATGGAGTCGTGCATTGCCTTCGGCCTGGGGTTTGCCCTGCACAGCAAACTGACCTTCAAGAACGGCAAGGTGGAGCAGTCCAATTACCACGACTATCAAGTGCTGCGCCTCAATGAGATGCCGGTGGTTGAAGTGCATATCGTGCCCAGTTCCGAGAAGCCCGGGGGTATCGGCGAAGCGGGTGTGCCGCCGACGGCACCGGCAGTGGCGAACGCCGTATTCGCCTTGACCGGGCAACGTCTGCGGGAACTGCCGCTGCAACTGTCGGGGGTGTGAGATGAAACGACATCTGATGCTGGGCGCGGTGATGCTGCTTGGCCTGGTGGCTTACACCGAGGACCTGTTCGCGGACGACAGTGAAGCGCTCAAGGCCTTCGATACCGTGCAGAAAGTCTTCCAGAGCCCGCGTTGCCAGAATTGCCATATTCCGGGGGATTCGCCGCTGCAATTCGATGCCGGCACGCCCCATGGGATGAATGTCGTGCGGGGTATGGACGGCAAGGGTGCAGCAGGTCTGCCTTGTGCCACCTGTCACGCCGAGGCCAATCCGCCGGCCAGTTACGGCCCCAATGCGCCACCCGGTGCGCCCCACTGGAGCCTGCCGCCGGCCGCCCACAAGATGGCCTGGATCGGCCTGCCGGCCGATCAGCTGTGCGCAATGATCAAGGATCGCAAGGCCAACGGCGACCGTGATTTCGCCGCGCTGATCAAGCATGTCAGCGACGACAAGCTGGTGCTCTGGGGCTGGAACCCGGGAGCTGGCCGGGCGCCTGTGCCGGTGCCACACGATATTTTTGTCGCCCAGTTCAAGCTGTGGGCGCAGGCGGGAGGGCCATGCCCGGTCGCGGGCATCTGACTCAGCGCCGGACTCAAAAAAAACCCGCCGAAGTCGGCGGGTTTTTATCGGCTAACCGAAGATTACTCTTCCAGGCTACCCATCGCAGTGGTGTTGAAACCACCGTCTACGTACATGATTTCACCGCTGATGCCGGACGCCAGGTCCGAGCACAGGAAGGCGCCGGCGTTGCCGACTTCGTCGATGGTGACGTTACGACGCAGTGGGGTTTGCGCTTCGTTGGCGGCCAGCATCTTGCGGAAGTTCTTGATGCCGGAAGCGGCCAGCGTGCGGATCGGACCGGCCGATACGCAGTTGACGCGGGTGCCGTCCGGGCCCAGGGAGCCGGCCAGGTAACGTACGCCAGCTTCCAGGGAGGCCTTGGCCATGCCCATCACGTTGTAGTTCGGCATGGTGCGCTCGGCGCCCAGGTACGACAGGGTCAGCAGGCTGCCGTTGCGGCCCTTCATCATTTCGCGACCGGCCTTGGCCAGGGCTACGAAGCTGTAGGCGCTGATGTCGTGGGCAATACGGAAACCTTCACGGGTGGTGGCTTCGGTGAAGTCGCCGTCCAGTTGGTCGCCGGGAGCGAAACCTACGGAGTGCACGATGCAGTCCAGGCCGTCCCACTTCTTGCCCAGTTCAACGAAGACCTTGGCGATTTCTTCATCGCTGGCCACGTCGCACGGGAAGCACAGGTCCGGGTTGGAACCCCAGCTTTGTGCGAACTCTTCGACACGACCTTTGAGTTTGTCGTTCTGATAAGTGAAGGCAAGCTCAGCGCCCTCGCGATGCATGGCGGCAGCGATGCCGGATGCGATGGACAGCTTGCTGGCGACACCGACGATCAGTACGCGCTTACCGGCGAGAAAACCCATGTGTTGCTCCTCTTTCAGGTTATTGCGCAGTGGCTGGAGCCAGGAAAGCGGCTTCCAGCAACTGCTGTGTATACGGATGTTGGGGGGCGGCAAAGATACTTTGCGCGTCTCCCTGTTCGACCACTTGGCCCTGCTTGACCACCATCAGCTGGTGGCTCAGCGCCTTGACGACAGCCAGGTCATGGCTGATAAACAGATACGTCAGGTTGTACTTGGTTTGCAGTGAACGCAAAAGCTCCACCACCTGGCGTTGCACGGTGCGGTCGAGGGCCGAAGTCGGCTCGTCCAGCAGGATCAACGCCGGTTTGAGCACCAATGCCCGGGCAATGGCAATTCTCTGCCGTTGCCCACCGGAAAATTCGTGGGGGTAGCGGTGTCGGGTGTCCGGATCCAGGCCTACCTCCTTCAATGCCGCAATAATCGCTTGTTCCTGTTCCGCCTCGCTACCCATCTTGTGGATCCGCAGGCCTTCGCCGACGATTTGGCTCACGCACATTCGTGGGCTGAGGCTGCCAAAGGGGTCCTGGAACACCACCTGCATCTCCCGCCGCAACGGCCTGACCTGTTGCTGCGTCAGGCAGTCTAGCTGGTTGCCTTCAAAACGGATGCCGCCTTTGCTGCCGATCAGCCGCAAAATCGCCAGGCCGAGCGTCGATTTACCGGAACCGCTTTCTCCCACAATGCCCAGTGTCTGGCCCTGGGGCAGGCTGAAGTTGATGCCGTCGACCGCCTTGATGTAGTCGACGGTCTTTTTCAGCAAGCCTTTCTTGATCGGAAACCACACTTTCAGATCCTTTACCTGCAGCAGCGGCGGCCCGATGGCATTGGTGGCCGGCATCCCGCTGGGCTCCGCTGCCAGCAGTTCCCGCGTGTACGGATGCTGCGGCGCGCGGAACAATTCTTCGCACGATGCCTGTTCGACGATGCAACCGCGCTGCATGACACATACTCGGTGCGCAATTCTTCGCACCAGGTTCAAATCGTGACTGATCAGTAGCAGCGCCATGCCCAGGCGGGCCTGCAATTCCTTGAGCAATTCGAGGATTTTCAACTGCACTGTGACGTCCAGCGCGGTGGTCGGTTCGTCGGCAATCAGCAGTTCCGGCTCGTTGGCCAGGGCCATGGCGATCATCACGCGCTGGCGCTGGCCGCCGGACAATTCGTGGGGCAGGGCCTTGAGGCGCTTGTGCGGCTCGGGGATGCCGACCATCTCCAGCAGTTCCAGGGTGCGTTGGGTGGCGATCTTGCCGACCAGCCCTTTATGGATGCCCAGCACTTCGTTGATCTGCTTTTCGATGGAATGCAGAGGGTTGAGCGAGGTCATCGGCTCCTGGAAGATCATCGCAATCCGGTTGCCGCGGATATGCCGGATGGTCTTTTCCTTCAGGCTCAGCAGGTCCTGGCCAGAGTATTCGATGGTCCCCGACGGGTGTCGGGCGAGCGGGTAGGGCAGCAGCCGCAGGATCGAGTGGGCGGTGACCGATTTGCCCGAGCCGCTTTCGCCCACCAGGGCCAGGGTCTCGCCGCGCTTGATGTCGAAGCTGACACCCTCTACCACCCTTTGCACGCGCTCGCCGACGACAAACTCCACCGCCAGGTCGCGCACTTCGATCAGATTGTCCTGATTCATTTCACTTCCTCGGGTCGAAGGCATCGCGAGCGGACTCGCCGATGAACACCAGCAAACTCAACATCAACGCCAATACCGCAAATGCGCTCATGCCAAGCCAGGGCGCCTGCAGGTTGGATTTGCCCTGGGCCACCAGTTCACCCAGGGACGGCGCACCAGGCGGCAGCCCGAAACCCAGGAAGTCGAGGGCGGTCAGGGTGCCGATGGCGCCGGTCAGGATGAACGGCATGAAAGTCATGGTCGAGACCATGGCGTTGGGCAGGATATGGCGGAACATGATCGCACCATTCTGCATCCCCAGCGCCCGGGCCGCGCGTACGTATTCGAGGTTGCGCCCGCGCAGGAACTCGGCGCGCACCACGTCCACCAGGCTCATCCAGGAGAACAGCAGCATGATCCCCAGCAGCCACCAGAAGTTCGGCTGGACGAAGCTGGCGAGGATGATCAGCAGGTACAGCACCGGCAGCCCGGACCAGATTTCCAGGAAGCGCTGCCCGGCCAGATCCACCCAGCCGCCATAAAAACCCTGCAAGGCCCCGGCAATCACGCCGATAACCGAGCTAAGGATGGTCAGGGTCAGGGCGAACAGCACGGAAATGCGGAAGCCATAGATTACCCGGGCCAGCACGTCGCGGCCCTGGTCATCGGTGCCCAGCAGGTTGTCCGCTGAAGGTGGCGCCGGTGCCGGGACCTTCAGGTCATAGTTGATGCTTTGATAGCTGTAGGGGATCGGCGCCCACAGCACCCAGGCATCCTTGGCCTTGAGCAGTTCGCGGATATACGGGCTCTTGTAGTTGGCTTCCAGCGGGAATTCGCCGCCGAAGGTGGTTTCCGGGTAGCGCTTGAGCGCCGGGAAATACCAGCCGTCGTCGTAATGCACCACCAGCGGTTTGTCGTTGGCGATCAATTCGGCGCCCAGGCTCAGGCCGAATAGCACCAGAAACAACCACAGCGACCACCAGCCGCGCTTGTTGGCCTTGAACAGTTCGAATCGCCGACGATTGAGTGGGGACAGGTTCATCTCAATGCTCCCGGCTTTCGAAGTCGATACGCGGATCGACAAAGGTGTAGGTGAGGTCGCCGATCAACTTCACCACCAGTCCCAGCAGGGTGAAGATGAACAACGTGCCGAACACCACCGGATAATCGCGGTTGATGGCCGCCTCGAAGCTCATCAGGCCAAGGCCGTCGAGGGAAAAGATCACTTCCACCAGCAACGAGCCGGTGAAGAAAATCCCGATGAAAGCCGACGGGAAGCCGGCAATCACCAGCAGCATGGCGTTACGGAACACGTGCCCGTAGAGCACGCGGTGGTTGGTCAGGCCCTTGGCCTTGGCGGTCACTACATACTGTTTGTTGATTTCGTCGAGGAAACTGTTCTTGGTCAGCAGGGTCATGGTCGCGAAGTTGCCGATCACCAGCGCCGTCACCGGCAGGGCCAAGTGCCAGAAATAATCGAGGATCTTGCCGCCAGTAGTGAGCTCATCAAAGTTGTTGGAAGTCAGGCCTCTGAGCGGAAACCAGTCAAGGTAACTGCCGCCGGCAAACAGCACGATCAGCAGGATCGCGAACAGGAAGGCCGGGATCGCATAACCGACGATGATCAGCGAACTGGTCCAGACGTCGAAATGGCTGCCGTGCCGCGTAGCCTTGGCGATCCCCAGCGGGATTGACACCAGGTACATGATCAGGGTGCTCCACAGCCCAAGGGAGATGGAGACCGGCATCTTTTCCTTGATCAGGTCGATGACCTTGGCGTCGCGGAAAAAACTGTCGCCGAAATCCAGCTTCGCGTAGTTCTTGATCATGATCCACAAGCGTTCCGGCGCCGATTTGTCGAAGCCGTACATGTGCTCGATTTCCTTGACCAGCGCCGGGTCCAGGCCCTGGGCGCCACGATAGGCGGAGCCGGCCACCGACACCTCGGCGCCGCCGCCGGCAATGCGGCTGGTGGCGCCTTCGAAGCCTTCGAGCTTGGCGATCATCTGCTCTACCGGTCCACCGGGGGCGGCCTGGATGATCACGAAGTTGATCAGCAGAATGCCCAGCAAGGTCGGGATGATCAGCAGCAGTCGTCGAAAAATGTACGCCAGCATCTGATTACTCCGTGCCCGTAGCGTCGGTTTGCAGTTTGGTTTCGACCTCTATCGCCGGTTTGGCATCCGGCTTGATCCACCAGGTGTTGATGCCGACATCGTAGGTCGGTGAGATTTTCGGATGACCGATATGGTTCCAGTAAGCCACGCGCCAGGTCTTGATGTGCCAGTTCGGGATCACGTAATACCCCCATTGCAGCACGCGGTCCAGCGCCCGGGCATGGGCCACCAGGCTTTTGCGCGAATCGGCGTTGATCAGTTGCTCGACCAGCTGGTCGACCACCGGGTCCTTGAGGCCCATGGAGTTACGGCTGCCGGGTTTGTCGGCGGCGGCAGACATCCAGAACTCCCGTTGTTCATTGCCTGGCGAGTTGGACTGCGGGAAGCTGCCGACGATCATGTCGAAGTCCCGTGAGCGCACCCGGTTGATGTACTGGGAGACGTCGACCCGGCGGATCACCAGGTCGATCCCCAGATCGCTGAGGTTGCGCTTGAACGGCAGCAGCACCCGCTCGAATTCAGTCTGGGCCAGCAGGAATTCGATGGTCACCGGTTTGCCGGTAGCATCGACCATCTTGTCGTCGACGATGCGCCAGCCGGCCTCCTGCAGCAGTTGATAGGCCTGGCGCTGCTGGGCGCGAATCATGCCGCTGGCATCGGTGCGCGGGTTCTGGAACGCCTCGCTGAACACCTGCTCGGGAATTTTTCCGCGAAAAGGGTCGAGGATTGCCAGCTGGTCGGCATCCGGCAGGCCCGTGGCAGCCATTTCCGAGTTTTCGAAGTAACTGCGGGTACGCACATAGGCGCCGTTGAACAGTTGCTTGTTGGTCCACTCAAAGTCCAGCAGCAGGCTCAAGGCTTGGCGCACGCGCACATCCTGGAACAGCGTGCGCCGCAGGTTGAATACAAAGCCCTGCATGCCGGTCGGGTTGCCGTTGGGGATTTGCTCCTTGATCAGGCGGCCTTCGGTGACTGCTGGAATGTTGTAGGCGTTGGCCCAGTTTTTGGCGGTCATCTCCAGCCAGTAATCGAACTGGCCGGCTTTCAGGGCTTCCAGGGCGACGGTGTTGTCGCGGTAGTAGTCGGTGGTCATGACGTCGAAGTTATAGAAGCCGCGGTTGACCGGCAGGTCCTTGCCCCAGTAGTCCTTGACCCGTTCGTAGCGCACTGAACGCCCGGCCTTTACTTCGCTGACCCGGTAGGGCCCGCTGCCAAGAGGGATTTCCAGGTTGCCCTTGTTGAAGTCGCGGTCGGTCCACCAGTGTTTGGGCAGTACCGGCAGCTGGCCAAGAATCAGCGGCAGTTCGCGGTTGTTGCTGTGCTTGAACTTGAACAGCACGGTCAACGGGTCTTCGGCGATCACTTCGGCCACGTCGCTGTAATAGCCGCGATAGAGCGGGGCGCCTTCTTTGGTGAGCATGTCGAAGCTGAAGATCACGTCCTCGGCATGGATAGGGTGACCGTCGTGGAACCGGGCTTGCGGGCGCAAATAGAAACGCACCCAGCTGTTGTCGGGGGCTTTCTCGATCTTGCCGGCGACCAGGCCGTACACGGTGAACGGTTCGTCCAGGCCTTGTCTGGCCAGGGTGTCGTAGATCATGCCGACATCGTCGGCGGGCACGCCTTTGCTGATAAACGGATTAAGGCTGTCGAAGCCGCCGAAGCCTGCCTGGCGGAAGGTTCCGCCCTTGGGCGCGTCGGGGTTCACGTAATCGAAATGCTTGAAGTCGGCCGGGTATTTGGGCGGTTCGTTGTACAGGGTCAGCGCGTGTTGCGGAGCGGCGCAGGCCAGCCCGGCAAACATCAGGCCGCTGACCTGCAACAGCAGGGCACGTACAGGGGTCATCGATCCTTCTCCGAAGATTTCAGCCACCACGCGCTCAAGCCCAGGGTGTAGGGCGGCGTGGTAACAAAGGCAAACCGGTTGCGGTAGGCCAGGCGGTGATAATTGAGGTACCAGTTGGGAATGATGTAGTGCTGCCACAGCAGTACGCGATCCAGGGCTTTGCCTGCGGCGACCTGCTCGTCACGGGTCTTGGCGGCGAGCAGCTGTTCGAGCAGGTGGTCAACCACGGGATTGGCGATACCTGCGTAATTCTTGCTGCCCTTGACCGCCACCTGGCTGGAGTGGAAGTACTGCCATTGCTCCAGGCCGGGGCTGAGCGTCTGGTTGAGGGTCATCAGGATCATGTCGAAGTCGAATTGGTCGAGACGTTGCTTGTACTGGGCGCGATCGACCGTTCGCAGCCGGGCATCGACGCCGATGCTCGCGAGGTTCTCGACGTAAGGCTGGAGAATGCGTTCCAAGTTGGGGTTGACCAGCAGGATCTCCAGGCGCAGCGGCTGGCCGGCGGCATTTTGCAGGCGCTGGCCGTTCAGCTTCCAGCCGGCTTCGGCGAGCAGGCCCAGGGCGTTGCGCAGTGTCTGCCGGGGAATGCCGCGACCATCGGTCTGGGGCAGGCTGAAAGGTTCGGTTAAGAGCCTGGCCGGCAGCTGATCGCGATAGGGCTTGAGCATCAGCCATTCGTGGCCGACCGGCAGCCCGGTGGCGGAAAACTCGCTGTTGGGGTAGTAGCTCATGGCGCGTTTGTAGGCGCCGCTGAACAGCGTGCGGTTGGTCCACTCGAAGTCGAACATCAACCCCAGCGCTTCGCGGACCTTGGGATCGGCAAAGGCGGGGCGCCGGGTGTTCATGAACAGGCCCTGGCTCTGGGTCGGAATCTGGTGGGGGATCAGCGCCTTGATCACCTCGCCGCGCCTGACCGCCGGGAAGCGGTAGCCGTTTTCCCAGTTTTTCGCCTGGTGCTCGATGTAGATGTCGAACTCCCCGGCCTTGAACGCTTCGAAGGCGACGTCGCTGTCGCGGTAGAACTCGACCTCCATCCGGTCGACGTTGTACTTGCCGCGATTGACCGCCAGGTCCTTGCCCCAGTAATCCTTGACCCGCTCGAAAATCAACTGCCGCCCGGGCGTTACTGAAGTAATGCGGTAGGGGCCGCTGCCCAGGGGCGGTTCGAACGTAGTGGCCTTGAAGTCGCGGCCTTTCCAGTAATGCTGGGGCAACACCGGCAACTCGCCCAGGCGCAGGATCAACAACGGGTTGCCGGCGCGCTTGAAGACGAATCGGATACGGTGGGGGTTGAGGATATCGACCCGCAGCACTTCCTGGAGGTTGGTGCGGTATTGCGGATGCCCTTCCTTGAGCAGCAGGCGATAGGAAAACGCGACGTCGTAGGCGGTGATCGGCGCGCCGTCATGAAACCTGGCCTCGGGGCGCAGGTTGAACACGACCCAGCTGCGGTCTTCGCTGTACTCCACCGATTGCGCGATCAGCCCGTAGCTGGAGGTGGGCTCATCGCCGGACGGCGCGTATTGGCCGGTGCCCACCATCAGCGGCTCGTTGAGTTCGTTGATGCCGTATTGCAGGAAATTGGGCGTGGAAACCGGGCTCGATCCCTTGAAAGTATAGGGATTGAGCGTATCGAAGGTGCCGAATGCCATCACTCGCAACGTACCGCCCTTGGGCGCTTGCGGGTTGACCCAGTCGAAGTGGGTAAATCTGGCCGGGTACTTGAGGGTGCCGAACTGCGCATAACCATGGCTTTCGCTGATTGTCGCGCTTGCGGGTGAGCTCAAGGCCAGGCTGATCAGGAGCAGGAGGAGGGGACGCTTCAAGTCAGAGATCCGATCCAGGCGGCTTGGGCTTTATGGACCGTACAGTAACAGCTTGTCTTGGCAGGAAAAAGATGGCGTATTTGTAGGAGCGAGCTTGCTCGCGATGGTCGTTAACGATAACGCTGGGAATCTGTCACCCCCCCGGCGCTCTCAGGTTCTTCGCGAGCAAGCTCGCTCCTACGGGGGATTGTGTCCTTCCTTGAAAAACAGCCCCTGGTTCAGGGGCTGTTTTTTAGTGCGGCGAGTAGACCGTCAGCATCTGGCCTGGCTTGAGCGCCTGGCCCAGGCGTGGATTCCAGCGTTTGAGGTGCTGCATCTCGACGTTAAAGCGCTTGGCGACCATGTACAGTGAGTCGCCCTGCTTGACCTTGTATTTGGTCTGCTGTTTCTTGCTGTTGGCGGCGACTACCGTGTTGACGCGTCCGCCGCTGCGCTTGGTGTTGTCCTGCATCACCAGGGTCTGGCCAACCTTGAGGTTCTTGCCGGTCAGCTTGTTCCACTGCTGGAGATCTTTCACGTCGACTTTGTTGGCCTTGGCAATGGTGCCCAGGTTGTCGCCGCGCTTGACCCGGTAGGAGCGCTTGGCGCCGGCAATCGCCGGGCTGTTGGCGCTCTCGAACACTGGCTTGAGCGGTCGCTTGCTGATCAGTTCTTCCGGGCGCATGGTCGACAGGCTGGTGGTCAGCAGTTGCGCCTTCGAGGTGGGCACCAGCAAATGCTGGGGGCCATCGAGGGTGGTGGTGCGCTGCTTGAATGCCGGGTTGAGCTGGAACAGTTCGTCTTCGTCGATGTTGGCCACTGCAGCGACCTTGGACAGGTCCATGCGCTGGTTGATCTCGACCACCTTAAAGTACGGCTCGTTGGCGATCGGGCTGAGGTTCACCCCGTAGGCTTCCGGCGCCAGCACCACTTGTGACAGCGCGAGCAGCTTGGGTACATACGCCTGGGTTTCCGCCGGCAGCGGCAGGTTCCAGTAATCGGTCGGCAGGCCCAGCTTTTCATTGCGCTCGATCGCCCGGCTGACCGTTCCTTCCCCGGCGTTGTAGGCCGCGAGTGCCAGTAGCCAGTCGCCGTTGAACATGTCATGCAGGCGGGTCAGGTAGTCCATCGCCGCGGTGGTCGAGGCGGTGATATCGCGACGGCCATCGTAGAACTGGTTCTGGCGCAGGTTGAAGTAACGCCCGGTGGAAGGAATGAATTGCCAAAGTCCCACCGCATGGGCCCGGGAATAGGCCATCGGGTTGTAGGAGCTTTCTATCACTGGCAACAGCGCCAGTTCCAGCGGCATGTTGCGTTCTTCCAGGCGTTCGACGATGTAGTGAATGTACAGGCTGCCGCGTTCGCCGGCGTTTTCGAGATAAGACGGGTTGTTGGCGAACCACAGGCGCTGTTGTTCGATGCGCGGGTTCAGGCCGACGCTGTCCTGCAACTGGAAGCCCTGGCGCATGCGCTCCCAGACGTCCTGTGGTATTTGCGGAACAGGCTTTTCGCTGAGCCAGACAGGTTTTTGCTTGGCTCGAGCGGCGATGTTGGGGGTGTGTGTCGCTTCGGTTTGCGGGACATGGCTTGAACAGCCCGCCAGGGTGGCGGACACAGCCACCGCGATGGCTTGAGCCAGGCGGGTCAATGCGTCTGAATTGATGGACTTACGAATAGATGACGACATTGGCTGGAAGTAAGTTCCGGGCAAAAATGTCGGGCGATTCTAGAAAGCACACCCCCCGAGGTCAACCATTGAGAATTCCTGTACCGCCCGGTAGCCTCCCTAGAACTTGTCTTTCCAGGCACGCAAGGCAGCAAAGACCGCACTCGGGCTACTGTTATCGGCGCCGCTCCGTTCGTCCACTTTTTGTTTAATAGATGTTTCGCCGGCACGCAGGAAGGGGTTGGTGAGCTTTTCCAGGGCCAGCGTCGAAGGCAGGGTCATGATCCCGGACTCGCGCATTTGTGTGACTTTGCCCAGGCGTTCGACCGTGTGCGGATTGCCGGGCTCGACCGCGACGGCAAAGCGCAGATTGCTCAGGGTGTATTCATGGGTGCAATACACCAGCGTATCCTCGGGAAGGGCTGCAAGCCGGTTCAGGGAGGTATACATTTGCTCCGCAGTGCCCTCGAACAGGCGGCCGCAACCGGCAGCGAACAGGGTGTCGCCGCAGAACAGCAGGCCATGATGATAGAAGGCGATGTGCCCCAGGGTGTGGCCGGGAACGGCAAGAACATCGAACTCCCAGCCCAGCACGCTGACCCGGTCGTTGTCCTTGAGCGCCACGTCGCGGGCCGGGATGCGCTCGCTGGCCGGCCCGTAGACCGTCGCGTCCGTCGCGCTCTTGAGCAGTTCCACGCCGCCGACGTGATCATGGTGGTGATGGGTGATCAGGATATCGCTCAACACCCAGCCCGGATGGGCCGCAAGCCAGGCCTGCACGGGCGCGGCGTCACCGGGATCGACCACGGCGCAGCGCTGGGTATTGTGGTCCTGTAACAACCAGATGTAGTTGTCGGTAAAGGCAGGCAGGGCACTGATCTGTATCATCGTCGGATTCGCCAAGCGGAAAACATTGGCGCATCTTAGAACTTCCTGGCGCGTTGGAGAATGCAATGACCGATAAAGCGTTCGCTCAGGCGGATCCTGACTGGCTGGATTTGATCAGCGCAGCCCGTGAATGGCTGTCCGGCCCGATTGGGCAATTTCTCCTGGATGAAGAGCGGCGCATGCTCGAAGACGAGTTGGCGCGCTTCTTTGGTGGCTATCTGGTGCACTACGGCCCATCGGCTCAAACGCCTCCGTCGGCGCCGCAGGTGCAGCGCAATGTGCGCCTGGGCGCGCCGCTGCCCGGTGTGGAGATCGTCTGCGAGGAACAGGCCTGGCCCTTGAGTGAACATGCCGCCGACGTCGTGGTGCTGCAGCATGGGCTGGATTTCTGCCTGTCGCCACACGGCTTGCTGCGTGAGGCCGCCAGCAGCGTGCGGCCAGGAGGGCACCTGCTGATTATCGGCATCAACCCCTGGAGCACCTGGGGGTTGCGGCACGTATTTGCCCATGACGGCTTGCGCAAGGCCCGCTGCATATCGCCTTCGCGGGTCGGGGACTGGCTGAACCTGCTGGGCTTCGCGCTGGAGAAACGCCGCTTCGGGTGCTATCGTCCGCCGCTTGCTTCCCCGGCATGGCAGACCCGGCTGGCCGGTTGGGAGCGCAAGGCTGGCGACTGGCAGCTGTCCGGTGGCGGCTTCTATCTGTTGGTGGCACGCAAGATCGTGGTCGGTTTGCGCCCCCTGCGCCAGGAGCGCCGCGAGCCCATGGGCAAGTTGATTCCGTTGCCGATGGCCAAGGTCAACCGTCGCCGCATCGAACCGTAAGACACTCTTTTATTCCCGGCCGGGTTGACCCCGGCCTCGGGCATCGCTGATCACGGATCGGCGAGCCACGGCATTTTTCTGGAAAGGTTGGCATGAGCGATAGCGTAGAACTCTTCACCGACGGCGCCTGCAAGGGCAATCCCGGCCCTGGCGGCTGGGGCGCATTGCTGGTGTGCAAGGGCGTTGAAAAAGAACTCTGGGGTGGCGAGGCCAACACCACCAACAATCGCATGGAGTTGATGGGGGCGATCCGTGGCCTCGAAGAACTGAAGCGCTCCTGCGACGTGCTGCTGGTGACCGACTCGCAGTATGTGATGAAGGGCATCAACGAGTGGATGGACAACTGGAAGAAGCGCGGCTGGAAGACGGCGGCGAAAGAGCCGGTAAAAAACGCTGATCTGTGGAAGCTGCTGGACGAGCAGGTCAATCGCCACAATGTCACCTGGAAATGGGTGCGCGGGCACATTGGCCATCATGGCAACGAACGGGCGGACCAGTTGGCTAACCGCGGCGTCGATGAAGTGCGCGGCTACAAACAAGCCTGAAAGCCCTGCACATTCCCGTAGGAGCTGCCGCAGGCTGCGATCTTTTGATCTTTTGATCTTTTGATCTTGTTTCAGAGCGCAGATCAAATTCCGTAGGAGCTGCCGCAGGCTGCGATCTTTTGATCTTGTTTTTAGAGCGCAGATCAAAAGATCGCAGCCTGCGGCAGCTCCTACACGGTGACCCTGTTCTCTAAGGCCTCCGCCAGCGTGTTAACATTCGCGCTTTTTCAAGATCGACCCGTTGAGAGCTGAGCACTGATGGCCACCAGATCCGTTGTACTCGATACCGAAACCACCGGCATGCCGGTGACCGATGGCCACCGGATTATCGAGATCGGCTGTGTCGAGTTGCTCGGTCGGCGCCTGACCGGCCGGCACTTCCATGTCTATCTGCAACCTGATCGCGAGAGTGACGAAGGCGCGATTGGCGTGCACGGCATCACCAACGAATTCCTGGTGGGCAAGCCGCGGTTCAACGAAGTGGCCGATGAGTTCTTCGAATTCATCAAGGGTGCACAGCTGATCATCCACAACGCGGCATTCGACGTTGGCTTCATCAACAACGAATTCGCCCTGATGGGCCAGCACGATCGCGCCGACATCACGCAACACTGCTCGATCCTCGACACCCTGATGATGGCCCGGGAACGTCACCCGGGGCAGCGCAACAGCCTGGATGCCCTGTGCAAGCGCTACGGCGTCGACAACTCGGGCCGCGAGCTGCACGGCGCCTTGCTCGACTCCGAGATCCTGGCGGACGTCTACCTGACCATGACCGGTGGCCAGACCAGCCTGTCGCTGGCCGGTAACGCCTCCGATGGCAATGGTTCGGGCGAAGGGGCGGATAATTCGGCGACCGAAATACGCCGCCTGCCGGCAGATCGCCAGCCGACGCGGATCATCCGCGCCAGTGAGGATGACCTGGCCCAGCATATGGCGCGGTTGGAAGCGATCGCCAAGGCGGCGGGGGCTCCGGCGTTGTGGCAGCAGCTGGTTGAGGCTGAGGCTTCGGCGTAGGTCCTGGTAAAGATCGCAGCCTCGTTTCACTCGACAGCTCCTACGGAGGGCGAGGAGGCGATGACCCATTTCAGGGCATCCCCACTCGCCACATTCGCTCCAACCCTCTACCCTGAGGAGATTGGCAGACCCTGAGCTGCCGCCTCAGGATCCTGAGCCCAATGTATAAAGACTTGAAATTCCCGGTATTGATCGTCCATCGCGACATCAAGGCCGACACCGTAGCCGGTGATCGGGTGCGCGGCATCGCCCGGGAGCTGGAGCAGGAAGGCTTCAGCATTGTCTCGGCGATGGACTACGCCGAGGGCCGCCTGGTTGCTTCGACTCATCACGGTCTTTCCTGCATGTTGATCGCCAGTGAAGACGCCAGCGCCAATTCACATTTGTTACAGAATATGGCCGAGCTGATCGGACTGGCCCGGGTTCGCGCGCCGGATCTGCCCATCTTTGCCCTCGGCGAACAGGTGACCCTGGAAAACGCTCCGGCGGATGCCATGGCCGAGCTCAACCAGCTTCGCGGCATCCTGTATCTGTTCGAAGACACCGTGCCATTTCTGGCCCGCCAGGTCGCCCGCGCGGCACGCAAATACCTCGACGGTCTGTTGCCGCCGTTCTTCAAGGCGCTGGTGCAGCATACCGCCGACTCCAATTATTCGTGGCACACCCCCGGGCATGGTGGTGGCGTGGCCTATCACAAGAGCCCGGTAGGGCAGGCGTTCCATCAGTTCTTCGGGGAAAACACCCTGCGCTCGGACCTGTCGGTGTCGGTTCCAGAGTTGGGTTCCCTGCTGGACCACACCGGCCCCCTGGCCGAAGCCGAGGCGCGCGCGGCGCGTAACTTTGGTGCCGATCACACCTTCTTCGTCATCAACGGCACGTCCACCGCCAACAAGATCGTCTGGCATTCAATGGTCGCCCGGGATGACCTGGTGCTGGTGGACCGCAACTGCCACAAGTCGGTACTGCATTCGATCATCATGACCGGGGCGATTCCGCTGTACCTGTGCCCGGAACGCAATGAACTGGGGATTATCGGCCCGATTCCCTTGAGCGAATTCAGCCGCGAGACGATCCAGGCCAAGATCGATGCCAGTCCGTTGACCAAAGGGCGGGCGCCCAAGGTCAAGCTGGCGGTGGTGACCAATTCGACCTATGACGGCCTTTGCTACAACGCCGAACTGATCAAGCAGAGCCTGGGCAACAGCGTCGAGGTGCTGCATTTCGACGAGGCCTGGTACGCCTATGCGGCCTTCCATGAGTTCTTCGCCGGGCGCTACGGCATGGGGACCTCGCGCAGCGCGGACAGCCCGCTGGTCTTCACCACCCATTCCACGCACAAGCTGCTGGCGGCGTTCAGCCAGGCTTCGATGATTCACGTGCAGGACGGTGGGGCCCGCCAACTGGACCGCGATCGCTTCAACGAAGCCTTCATGATGCACATCTCCACTTCGCCGCAGTACAGCATCATCGCTTCGCTGGATGTGGCGTCGGCGATGATGGAAGGGCCTTCGGGGCGCTCGCTGCTGCAGGAAATGTTCGATGAAGCCCTGAGTTTTCGGCGCGCCCTGGCCAACCTGCGCCAGCACATCGCCGCCGATGACTGGTGGTTTTCGATCTGGCAGCCGCCTTCGGTGGAAGGCATCAAACAAGTGGTCACCGAAGACTGGTTGCTGCAGCCTGACGCCGACTGGCACGGCTTTGCTGGTGTAACCGACGATTACGTGCTGCTCGACCCGATCAAGGTCACCCTGGTGATGCCCGGCCTCACGGCGGGAGGTGCCTTGAGCGAGCGCGGGATTCCGGCGGCGGTGGTCAGCAAATTCCTCTGGGAGCGCGGCCTGGTGGTGGAAAAGACCGGGCTGTATTCGTTCCTGGTGCTGTTTTCCATGGGCATTACCAAGGGCAAATGGAGCACATTGCTCACTGAGTTGCTGGAATTCAAGCGCAGTTACGATGCCAACGTCAGCCTGGCGAGTTGCCTGCCGTGCATAGCGCAAGAGGACGCCGATCGCTATCGGGGCATGGGCTTGCGTGACTTGTGTGACCAACTGCACGCCTGTTACCGCAGCAACGCCACGGCCAAGCATCTCAAGCGCATGTACACCGTACTGCCACAGATCGCCATGAAACCGTCTGACGCTTATGATCACCTGGTACGCGGCGACGTTGAGGCGGTGTCGATCGATGCCCTGGATGGGCGGATCGCTGCCGTGATGCTGGTACCCTATCCGCCAGGAATCCCGTTGATCATGCCCGGCGAGCGTTTTACCGACGCCACCCGTTCAATCAACGATTACCTGGCATTTGCCCGCACATTCGACAGCAGCTTTCCCGGCTTTGTCGCCGATGTGCACGGCTTGCAACACGAAGATGAGGGCAATGGACGGTACTACACCGTCGATTGCATCAAGGAATGAGGACCTTTCCCAGCATGCAACCGGTTATGAATCCCAAATACCCAGGGCTGTCGGTACGAGTCGCTGACGATGGTTTTGCCCCCTATATCTGGGGCAGCGATTTCAGTTTTGAAGTCTCGGCTTATGTCGCCGCCGAAGTCGGCAAGCCAGTGGAACAGTGGCCCGTGACGCCCATCACGCCGTATCGAAAGTGCTACGGAATTGACCCTGAAGAGTTCAGCAATTTTCGCGATGCGGCTGATAGCGCGGTGTTCATGGCTTATCTGGACGATGAGCCGGTGGGCCATCTGGTGGTCAGCACCAACTGGAACGGCTTTGCCCATATCGACGAGCTGGCGGTGCATGCGCCGGCGCGGCGCCACGGTGTCGCCAAAGCCCTGCTGGATGTCGCGCAGTTCTGGACGCGGAAAAAGAAACTGCCAGGCATCATGCTCGAAACCCAGAACAACAACCTGGGTGCCTGCCGACTCTACGAGCGTTGCGGCTACGTGGTAGGCGGCATCGACTACCTGCGTTATCGCGGCATCGATCCCAATACGGCCGAGGTCGCGTTGTTCTGGTATCGATTGTTTGATGATCCGCTGGTCATGCCGCTCAGTTCGCCAACATCGCCACGGCTTGTTCCGTGATGATCTCCAGCAGGGCCTGAGCCGCCGGTGAAGGTTCGGCGTTTTTCAGGCTCAGGGCATACAGGCTGATCGGCACCGCGGGTGCCAGTGGGCAGGTGTCCAGTTCGGCGGTCCTGGCTCCCAGGGCGGTGAACGGATCTACCAGCGCCAGGCCTTCCCCGGCTTCGACCATGCTGCGCATCATCTGGTGCGTCTGCACCCGGGTGTGGATGGCCGGGGCCGGGCGTAGCGCATGCAGTTTGTGCTCCAGGGCCAGGCTCAGCGGATCATGACCGTCGAGGCCGACCATCGACTGGCCTGCCAGGTCCTGCAGCGAAATGTATTTCTGTTTGGGTTGCAGCCAGCCATGGGGTGCCAGCAGCTGGATCTTGCCTTGGGCGATGGCCTGGCAATCGATATCGGCATGGTCCGGGTCGTGCAGGCTCAGGCCCAGGTCGGCTTCGCGCAGGAGCAGACGCTTGACGATGTCGCGGGTGGGTTGGGCCAGCAGGGTGCAGGGTGCATCGGGAAGACGCCGGCGCAGGGCGGCAATGGCGTGGGGCAATAGTTTGTGCGCCAGGGGCGGGGTGCAGATGATTCGCAGCGGGGGCGCCTGGTATTGCTTCAGGCTGCTGGCCAGGCGCTGGGCCGGCTCAAGTGCTTCATAGACGTGGGCAATTTCAACCTGCAACTCCCGCGCTTCTCGCGTGGCTTGTAGGCGGCCACGGACGCTGGAAAACAGCATGAAACCCAGCTGGTCTTCAGCGTCGCGCAGGGTGCGTTCTACCTCGGCCACTGGCAACTGCAACCATTCGGCCGCGGTGCCCAGGTGACCGGTCTGCAACAGCGCCTGGATGACTTCGATATGACGTAAACGCATGCGTGAAGTCCATGTTCGGCAGATGAAGGATTCAGTGTTTGAATCCTAACTCATGTCCGCGCATCTGACTTCTGCTCATAACGGCAGGTTATGAGGCGACGTTCGTTTCCGGCAGCTTGCCGACGTAGGTATCCGGCTCGCGAACGATGGTCACATCCGATTGAATCAGCAGGAACTGGTTGTCATCGAGCTTCTTGACCCGGTCGCCGATGGCCAGCTTGTAGGTGGTGACAGGCACCGAGCCGGTTAGGCCGTCTGCCGACGGGGTGGATTCCTGGAACTCATGCACCGAATAGACGCGGCCTTCCGCATCTCTTGCATGGAACTGACCGACAAGTACTGCTGCCATCTGCTTAGAACCTCTGGAGATAAATCACTCAATTTGCGGTGTGTAGACCGTGCTTGGGCGAAGTAAGTTTTCTTGCAAGAAAAAAATAGTCGCAGGGGCGAATTTTCGGTCGCGTCCTGGGTGAATCGTCATCTATAACTACAGGTTCTTTCCGTTGAACAGTCGAGAATCTTCCATGAGCAATGTCTATAAGGTCGCCGTTGTGGTCGGCAGCTTGAGAAAGGAATCGATCAACCGCAAGGTTGCACTGGCCCTGGCTGAACTGGCTCCGGCAAATCTCAAGCTGGAAATCGTCGAAATCGGCGACCTGGCGCTTTATAACGAAGACATTGATGGTCAATCACCGCCGGCAGCCTACAGTACTTTCCGGCAACACGTGAGTTCATCCGACGCGGTGCTGTTCGTCACTCCGGAATACAACCGTTCTGTACCGGCCCCGCTGAAAAACGCAATTGACGTGGGCTCGCGGCCCTACGGGCAGAGTGCCTGGAGTGGCAAGCCTGGTGCGGTGATCAGCGTGTCTCCCGGGGCGATCGGCGGGTTTGGTGCCAATCATCACCTGCGCCAGTCCATGGTGTTTCTCGACGTGCCTCTCATGCAGCAACCGGAAGCGTACCTGAGTGGGGCGGGGTCGGCGTTTGATGAGGCGGGCAAGCTGTCCGAGTCGGTGAAGCCGTTTCTGCAGAAATTCATTGACGCTTACGGGCGCTGGGTAGAGCAGCACAAGAAGGTCTGATAAACAGCGTTCATTGGGATAGGAGCGGTCTTCGGGATCCTGTATGTTGCATCGATTTTTGAAGGCTGCTCCTGCATGCTCACCGCCTCGCTGATTTTCCTGCTGACCATTACCCTGGTGATCTGGCAACCCAAAGGCCTGGGTGTCGGCTGGAGTGCAGTGCTGGGCGCCGTGCTGGCACTGGTGTTTGGCGCAGTGCACTGGAGCGATATCCTGCTGGTGTGGCAGATCATCTGGAACGCCACCGGGACGTTCATTGCACTGATCATTATCAGCCTGTTGCTGGACGAGGCGGGGTTCTTCGCCTGGGCGGCGCTGCATGTCGCCCGGTGGGGGCGCGGCAGCGGACGCAAACTTTTTGCCTTCATGGTATTGCTCGGTGCGCTGGTCTCGGCGTTGTTCGCCAATGACGGGGCTGCACTGATTCTCACGCCTATCGTGATTTCCATGTTGCTGGCACTGCGGTTTTCGCCTGCCGCGACGCTGGCGTTCGTGATGGGCGCCGGCTTTATCGCCGACACGGCCAGCCTGCCGCTGGTGGTGTCGAACCTGGTCAACATCGTCTCCGCCGACTTCTTTAACATCGGTTTTAACCGCTACGCGGCGGTGATGGTGCCGGTCAACCTGGTCAGCGTCTTGGCCACCCTGGGTGTGCTGCTGTGGTATTTCCGCCGTGACATCCCCAAGGATTACGACCCCGAACAGCTGGAAGAGCCGGCCAGTGCGATCCATGACAAGGCGACTTTTTATGCCGGCTGGGCGGTCTTGGTCATCTTGCTGGTGGGCTGTTTTGCCCTGGAGCCGCTGGGGATTCCGATCAGTGCCATTTCTGCCGTCTGTGCGGCTCTGCTCTGGGTGATTGCGGCGCAAGGCCACAAGATCTCCACCCGCAAGGTCCTCAAGGAAGCTCCCTGGCATATCGTGATCTTTTCCCTGGGCATGTACCTGGTGGTGTATGGCCTGCGCAATGCCGGGCTCACGGGTTATCTGGCCGGTTGGCTGGACGGCTTTGCCGGGTATGGCGTCTGGGGCGCGGCGATGGGTACCGGCGTGCTGACGGCGCTGCTGTCGTCGATCATGAACAACCTGCCGACGGTGTTGATCGGCCTGCTGTCGATCGATGCCACTCAGGCGACCGGTGTCGTGAAGGAGGCGATGATTTATGCCAACGTGATCGGCAGCGACCTGGGGCCAAAGATCACGCCCATCGGCAGCCTGGCCACTTTGCTGTGGCTGCATGTACTGGAACGCAAGGGAATCAAGATCGGTTGGGGGTATTACTTCAAGGTGGGGATTGTGCTGACGGTGCCGGTGCTGCTGGTGACTCTGGCGGCTTTGGCGGTGCGGTTAACCCTGTGACCGAGGTGGCCCCATCGCGGGCAAGCCTCGCTCCCACAGGGGTCATCAAAAAACTCAACCACCACCCGGCACATTCGGCCAAAGATCCGCCACCAGAAACAACCGCTCGGCTTCCTCCCAATCCCCTGCGGCGTTCTCCACCAGCCGCACCAGCAGCTGCGCCGGTGCCTGCGGGTCAAGCTCGCCCAACCAGGCATCCAGTTGCCCCTGGCTCCAGGTCTGCTCTGCCGGGTAGTGCGCAGGCGCAAGCCAGGCATGGCGGGGCAGGGGCTGCCAGCGTCCGCCGGGACGCCGGGTAACGAATGTCGCCCAGTCTTTCTGATGCAGCCAGCTGCCACGCAAATGGTGGGGATGCGCGCCGCCGGGTGGCTCGGCGGTGCCCGGCCAGGGATACAGCAAGTAGCCGCCGAGCCACAGGTGCGCGCTGAACTGCTGGATATCCAGGGCCGCCAACACGGCACGGCTTTCCGGGCGCGCCGAAATGGGCAGCTGGTGCTGGCTCAGGTGCGCCAGCTTGCGGTCCAGCCGGTCGTGACAGCCGGGCCCCAGCCATTGCCCGGTATCCCGGCCATCGCCATGCTGCGGGCCGAGGTACAGCTTGATCGCCAGTTCCAGATGGTGCACACCGTCGCGATCGCGCAACAGCATGTCCAGCTCACCCAAGGTGTGACCCTCGCGGCGGATCGGCAGATTCGCTGCGATCAGCTCGATACCGGGCGCATTGCGCACTGCGTACTGCCACAGGCGCTCGTAATACAAACCCAGCCGCCGGGTCCGGGCCTGGGCCAGCCAATGCAGCAAGTCATAACTGTCACGATCGAGCTGGCGCAGCCAGTCTTCCAGGTGCTGCGGCGCCTGCACCCAGTCGCTGCCGGCCAGCGGATGGCGCTGCGGCCATGGCGTCTCGCTGAGCATCGGCGGCGCGAGAATGACCCACGCCAGGTCGCGCACCTCGGGATGGCGTAGCTGGTGGGGCAACTGCAGCAAATCTGGAAATAGGATCATCTTGCGAGCATAGCCTGAAACACGAGTAGCCCCTTGTGGCTGAAAGGATTTTGTCTGCGGCCGGGTTTCGCCCATAATCGTGTTTTTCGCCGGCACAGACACTAGGGGCCCCATGGAGCAATTTCGTAATATCGGCATCATCGGTCGCCTCGGCAGTTCGCAGGTGCTGGATACCGTTCGCCGACTGAAACGCTTCCTGCTCGATCGTCACCTGCACGTGATCCTGGAAGACACCATCGCCGAAGTATTGCCAGGGCATGGCCTGCAGACCTCATCGCGCAAGATGCTCGGCGAAGTGTGCGACATGGTGATTGTGGTCGGCGGTGACGGCAGCCTGCTCGGCGCTGCACGGGCGCTGGCCCGACACAATATTCCGGTGTTGGGCATCAACCGCGGCAGCCTGGGCTTCCTGACCGACATTCGCCCCGATGAGCTGGAAGTGAAAGTCGCCGAAGTGCTCGACGGCCACTACCTGGTGGAAAACCGCTTCCTGCTCCAGGCCGAAGTCCGCCGGCACGCCGAGGCCATCGGTCAGGGCGATGCACTGAACGACGTGGTGCTGCACCCGGGCAAGTCCACGCGAATGATCGAGTTCGAGCTGTACATCGACGGCCAGTTCGTCTGCAGCCAGAAAGCCGACGGCCTGATTGTCGCCACGCCGACCGGGTCTACGGCGTATGCGCTGTCAGCGGGCGGCCCGATCATGCACCCCAAGCTCGACGCTATTGTGATTGTGCCGATGTACCCCCATACCTTGTCGGGACGGCCAATTGTGGTCGATGGCAACAGTGAGCTGAAAATCGTCGTGTCCAAGGATATGCAGATCTATCCGCAAGTCTCCTGTGATGGGCAGAACCATTTCACCTGCGCGCCGGGTGACACCATCACCATCAGCAAGAAGGCCCAGAAACTGCGGCTGATCCACCCGCTGGACCATAACTATTATGAAGTCTGCCGGACAAAGCTCGGCTGGGGCAGCCGGCTGGGTGGTGGAGGCGACTGATGCTTGATCCCGCGCGTAGCTACGACCTGATCGGTGACGTGCACGGTTGCGCTCTGACCCTTGAGCACTTGCTCGACCGGCTCGGTTATCAAAAGCACGGTGGCGTCTGGCGGCACACGTCGCGCATGGCGGTGTTCGTGGGCGATATCATCGACCGCGGCCCGCGCATTCGCGAGGCCCTGCACATCGTCCATGACATGGTCGAAGCTGGCCAGGCGCTGTGCATCATGGGTAATCACGAGTTCAACGCCCTGGGCTGGAGCACGCCGGCGCTGCCGGGCAGCGGCAAGCAGTTCGTGCGCGAGCACACACCGCGCCACGCACGATTGCTGCATGAAACCCTGACCCAGTTCGAGGACCATCCGGCGGACTGGCACGACTTCCTGCAATGGTTTTACGAAATGCCGCTGTTCGTCGATGCCGGGCGTTTCAGGGTGGTGCATGCCTGTTGGGATGCCGGCCTGATCGAGCCGCTGCGGGCGCTGTTCCCCAACGGCTGCGTCGATGAGCATTTCCTCCAGGCGTCGGCCGTGCCCGGCAGTTTTGCCTGCACCGTGTTCGACCGGCTGTTGCGCGGCACTGACATGCGCCTGCCCGATGGCTTGACCATGACCAGCGGCGATGGCCTGACGCGTTCGTTCTTTCGCACCAAGTTCTGGGAAGACGACCCGCAAACCTACGGAGACATTGTGTTCCAGCCTGACGCCTTGCCTGATCCGGTAGCCCGGACGCCGCTGTCCTCTTCCGAAAAAACCAATCTGCTGCGCTATGGTGCGCACGAGCCGTTGCTGTTCGTCGGGCATTACTGGCGCAGCGGCAAACCGGCACCGATTCGCCCGAACCTGGCCTGCCTGGATTACAGCGCGGTGCTTTACGGCAAACTGGTCGCCTATCGCCTGGACCAGGAAACCCGCCTCGATCCGAACAAGTTCGTCTGGGTCGATGTCGAGCGGCCGGAGGTGTTGCAATGAGTACGGTGGCCGTATTGCGCCTGCCGTTGGCGGTGGACCTGAGCGGATTCGTCAAGCTGCTGCAGCGCATGCAGGTGCCGCACCGGGTCAGCGAGGAGGCGGGTGAGCAGGTGCTCTGGGTGCCGGCCAACATCAGCGAGGACGTGCGCTCACTCTACGAGCGTTTTCCTGCCGGCGACCCCGACCAGCAACTGGATATCCCGCAAGCACAACCCCTTCATCGGCCGGGTTTTGTCGAGCAACTGCGCTACGCCAAGGCCACGGCTCTGGTGTTGCTGCTGAGTATCATCGTTGGCGCGGTCACGCTGCTGGGGGAAAACCTCGGTACGATGCGCTGGCTGACCTTCCTTGATTTCCGCATCGTCGGCGAGTACATCCACTTCGTGCCGCTGGCGGACAGCCTCGCGGCAGGGCAGTGGTGGCGCCTGGTGACACCGATGCTGATCCACTTCGGCATCCTGCACCTGGCCATGAACGGCATGTGGTACTGGGAGCTGGGACGGCGCATAGAGTCGCGCCAGGGCAGCATCAACCTGGTCGGCCTGACGCTGCTGTTCAGCCTGGTGTCCAATTACGCGCAGTACCTGTTCAGCGGCCCGACCCTGTTCGGCGGCTTATCGGGGGTGCTGTACGGCCTGCTCGGGCACTGCTGGATCTTCCAGTTGCTGTCGCCCAACCCGGCGTATCGCCTGCCGCGCGGCGTGCTGGTGATGATGCTGGTATGGCTGGTGCTGTGCCTGTCCGGGCTGGTCTCGATGATCGGCTTCGGCGAAATTGCCAACGCCGCCCACGTCGGCGGGTTACTCATCGGATGCTTCACAGGCCTGTTGGGCGGTTTGTACAACCGCCGTAAACTGGCCGCCTGAATTTTTTGCTGTGAATAAAGAGCGCGGAGACCCAATGTCCTCTTTTAACGAAATGATCAAGAACATCACCCCCGATATCTACGAAAGCCTGAAACTGGCGGTGGAAATCGGCAAATGGTCCGATGGTGGCAAACTCACCGCCGAACAACGGGAATTGTCGCTGCAGGCGATGATCGCCTGGGAAATCCAGAACCTGCCTGAAGAGCAGCGCACTGGCTACATGGGCCCGCAGGAGTGCAGTTCCAAGTCGATTGAAGTGCCCAATATCCTGTTCAAGTCGGATGCCATCCATTGATCGAGATTGGCCGCGGTGCAATCAGCAAGATGTCGGCGCGCCTGGACGGGCCGAATGTGCAGTACGCGTTTCGTCTGGGGGATGCCGAGGTGCCGGTCAATCCGTTGATCGGCACCACAGTACGCCTGGAGTACCTGGGGGCGATCCATTGCTCCCATTGCGGACGCAAGACCAAGACCAGCTTCAGCCAGGGCTACTGCTACCCGTGCATGACCAAACTGGCCCAGTGTGACCTGTGCATCATGAGCCCCGAACGTTGCCACTTCGACGCCGGCACCTGCCGTGATCCGGAGTGGGGCCAGACGTTCTGCATGACCGATCACATCGTCTACCTGTCCAACTCGTCAGGGGTGAAAGTGGGGATTACCCGCGCCACCCAGCTGCCGACCCGCTGGATCGATCAGGGCGCGCGCCAGGCATTACCGATCATGCGGGCGTCGACCCGCCAGCAATCGGGATTCGTCGAGGACCTGTTCCGCAGTCAGGTCGCGGACAAGACCAACTGGCGTGCTTTACTCAAGGGCGAGGCAGTGTCCGTGGACCTGGCGCAAATCCGTGACCAGTTGTTCGACAGCTGCGCCGAGGGCCTGCAAGGTTTGCAGGAACGATTCGGCCTGCAGGCGATCCAGACCATTGCCGACGTGGAGCCCATTGAAATCCACTATCCGGTCGAGCAATACCCGGCCAAGATCGTCAGCTTCAACCTGGACAAGAACCCGATTGCCGAAGGCACGCTGCTGGGGATCAAGGGCCAATACCTGATCTTCGACACCGGCGTCATCAATATTCGTAAATACACGGCTTATCAGCTCGCCGTGCATCAGTAAGGACTCCAGCATGCGCACCGAACAACCGAAGATGATCTACCTGAAGGACTATCAGGCGCCCGAGTACCTGATCGACGAGACGCACCTGACCTTCGAGTTGTTCGAGGACCACAGCCTGGTCCATGCGCAACTGGTGATGCGCCGTAACCCCGAGCGCGGCCCCGGCCTGCCGCCGCTGGTGCTGGATGGCCAGCAGCTGGAACTGCTGTCGGTCGCCCTGGCTGACAGCGAGTTGAGCGAGAGCGATTACCAGCTGACCGAAAATCATCTGACCCTGCACCCGACCAGCCCTGCGTTCACGGTCGACACCAGCGTGCGGATCCACCCGGAAACCAACACCGCCCTGGAAGGCCTGTACAAATCCAGCGGCATGTTCTGCACCCAGTGCGAGGCCGAGGGTTTCCGCAAGATCACCTATTACCTCGACCGCCCGGACGTGATGAGCAAGTTCACCACCACGGTAATGGCGGAGCAGCACAGCTACCCGGTGCTGCTGTCCAACGGCAACCCGATCGCTTCAGGCTCTGACGAAGACGGCCGGCACTGGGCAACCTGGGAAGACCCGTTCATGAAGCCGGCGTACCTGTTCGCGCTGGTGGCCGGTGACCTGTGGTGCGTCGAAGACACGTTCACCACCATGACCGGCCGTTCCGTGGCGCTGCGCATCTACGTCGAGCCGGAAAACATCGACAAGTGCCAGCACGCCATGAACAGCCTGAAGAAGTCCATGCGCTGGGACGAAGAAGTCTATGGTCGCGAGTACGACCTGGACATCTTCATGATTGTCGCGGTGAACGACTTCAACATGGGCGCCATGGAAAACAAGGGCCTCAACATCTTCAACTCCAGCGCCGTGCTGGCCCGGGCCGAGACCGCGACCGACGCCGCTCACCAGCGCGTCGAGGCGATTGTCGCCCACGAATACTTTCACAACTGGTCGGGCAACCGCGTGACCTGCCGTGACTGGTTCCAGCTGTCGCTCAAGGAAGGCTTCACCGTATTCCGCGATTCCGGTTTCTCCGCCGACATGAACTCGGCCACGGTCAAGCGCATCCAGGACGTGGCCTACCTGCGTACCCACCAGTTCGCCGAAGATGCCGGCCCAATGGCCCATGCCGTGCGCCCGGACAGCTTCATCGAGATTTCCAACTTCTACACCCTGACCGTTTACGAAAAAGGCTCGGAGGTGGTGGGCATGATCCACACCCTGCTCGGTGCCGAAGGCTTCCGCAAAGGCAGCGATCTGTACTTCGAACGCCATGACGGCCAGGCCGTGACCTGCGACGATTTCATCAAGGCGATGGAAGACGCCAACGGAGTCGACCTGACCCAGTTCAAACGCTGGTACAGCCAGGCTGGCACCCCGCGCCTGACCGTGAGCGAGTCTTACGATGCCGCCGCGAAAACCTACTGCCTGACCTTCCGCCAGAGCTGCCCGGCCACCCCCGACAAGGTCGAGAAACTGCCCTTCGTGATCCCGGTCGAGTTGGGCCTGCTGGACAGCCAGGGCGGCGAAATCGCCCTGCGTCTGCAGGGCGAAGCCAGTGCCCAGGGTACTTCGCGGGTTATTTCGGTGACCGAAGCCGAACAGACGTTCACCTTTGTCGACATCGCCGAACAACCCCTGCCTTCGCTGCTGCGCGGGTTCTCGGCGCCGGTGAAGCTGAGCTTCCCCTACAGCCGCGATCAACTGATGTTCCTCATGCAGCATGACACTGACGGTTTCAACCGTTGGGAAGCCGGCCAGCAATTGTCGGTGCAGGTGCTGCAGGAACTGATTGGCGATTACCAGAAAGGTGAAGCGCTGGTGCTCGACCAGCGTCTGATTACAGCCTTGCACAGCGTGCTGACCGACGAAACACTGGACCAGGCCATGGTCGCCGAGATGCTCTCGCTGCCAGGCGAAGCCTACCTGACGGAAATCAGTGAAGTGGCCGACGTCGACGCCATCCATGCCGCCCGGGAGTTTGCCCGCGAGCAGTTGGCGAACAACCTGTTCGAGCCGCTGTGGCTGCGTTACCAGGCCAACCGTGACCTGTCGAAGAACACGCCCTACGTTGCCGAAGCCGAACACTTCGCGCGTCGTGCCCTGCAAAACATCGCGCTGTCCTACCTGATGCTCAGTGAAAAAGCCGAAGTCTTGGCCGCGACCCTGGAGCAGTTCGAGGCCAGCGACAACATGACCGAGCGCCTGACGGCGCTGGCGGTACTGGTCAACTCGCCATTCGAAGAACAGAAGGCCCTGGCCCTGGCGAGCTTTGCCGAGCACTTCAAGGACAATCCCCTGGTCATGGACCAGTGGTTCAGCGTCCAGGCCGGCAGCCCGTTACCGGGCGGCCTGGAGCGGGTGAAGGCGTTGATGCAACATCCGGCGTTCAACATCAAGAACCCGAACAAGGTCCGCGCCCTGATCGGTGCATTTGCCGGGCAGAACCTGATCAACTTCCACGCGGCCGATGGTTCTGGCTATCGTTTCCTCGCGGATCTGGTGATCGAGCTGAACGGCTTCAACCCACAGATCGCCTCCCGGCAACTGGCGCCGCTGACCCGCTGGCGCAAATACGACGAGGCCCGCCAGGCGCTGATGAAAGGCGAACTGGAGCGCATTCGCGCCTCGGGCCAGCTGTCCAGCGATGTGTTTGAGGTGGTCAGCAAAAGCCTGGCCTGATCCCGATGCCGCAGGATAACCATATCCTGCGGCAATCTGGCCCTGATATCCCACTGCACTCTACCCGTGATATCCCGCTGCACTTTGTCCGTGATATCCCTCCGCACTCTGTCCCTGATTCCTCGCTGAACTGTACCCCTGTAGGAGCTGCCGAAGGCTGCGATCTTTTGATCTTGCTTTGGCGGGCCTGAGATTGCCGAAGATCAAGATCAAAAGATCGCAGCCTTCGGCAGCTCCTACAGGGGGGGTTATCACCTCTTTCAATACCCTGGCATTCACCCGCACCCCTTATCCCGCCAGTTAACAAAAGATAACGCGGCGTCGATTGTCAGACCTTTCCAAACCCCGATAGGATAAGCCAGCTTCCGAAGGGGCTCTAGATTGCGCATTTCAGGACTATGCTCCAGAACAGGCAATCAGCATGAGCACCCTTACGGCGCCCTGAAGGGTTGAACGACCTAACAATAATAATGGGGGAAAGGTCTATGAGTGAGCCTGTCATGGGTGTGGGCAACTGCCGCCCGCCGGCATTGCGCAAAATCGCGTTGCTGGCTACAGCGCTCTCGCTGTTGGGCTGTGGCCTGTGGTCGGCGCCTGTGTTGGCCGCTGCCGCGTCGGCATCCGACGTTGTTTATTCCGTTGAATCGGCCAGGGCCAGCAAAAGCCTGATGCTCGACGTCGTGCACGCCGGCAAGCGCCTGGTGGCCGTTGGCGATCGCGGGCACATCCTGTATTCCGATGACCAGGGCACCACCTGGACCCAGGCCAAGGTGCCAACCCGGCAACTGCTGACCTCGGTGTTCTTCGTCGACGACCAGCATGGCTGGGCGGTCGGCCATGACGCGCAGATCCTCGCCAGTGAAGACGGGGGAGTGACCTGGACCAAACAGTTCGAAGACCTCAAACGTGAATCGCCGCTGCTCGACGTCTGGTTCCAGGACGCCAACAGCGGCTTCGCCGTGGGCGCCTACGGCGCGCTGCTGGCCACGAGCGATGGTGGCAAGCACTGGGAAGATGTCAGCGATCGCCTGGATAACGAAGACCAGTTCCACCTCAATGGCATTGCCGCCGTCAAGGATGCCGGCCTGTTCATCGTGGGCGAGCAGGGCAGCATGTTCCGTTCTGCCGACTGGGGCCAGACCTGGGAAAGACTCGAAGGCCCATACGAAGGCTCGCTGTTTGGCGTGATCGGTACCGCTCAAGCCAACACCCTGTTGGCCTACGGCCTGCGCGGCAATCTGTTTCGCTCCATCGATTTCGGCACCACCTGGGAGCCGGTTCAACTGCAGGCCACCCGGGGCATGCTGGAGTTCGGCTTGTCCGGTGCGACCTTGCTCGACGACGGCTCCATCGTCATCGTCGGCAACGGCGGCAGTGTGGTGCGCAGCACCGACAACGGCGAAACCTTCAGTGTGTTCAATCGCCCTGACCGCATCTCCGTCTCGGCGGTGACAGCGGCGGGCAATGGCAATCTGATTCTGGCAGGACAGGGCGGCGTTCGCGCTACTTCGCTAACCGGCGCCGAGCTGGGCAAATAACAAGAAGGCGGAGCTATGACATCCATGAGTAGTCATCACCAGGACAAGGCGACGTTCCTCGAGCGCCTGATTTTCAACAACCGCCCGGCAGTGATCACGATCTGCCTGCTGGTCAGCATTTTCCTGTTCTGGCAGGCGACGCTGATTCGACCGTCCACCAGTTTCGAAAAGATGATCCCCCTGGAACATCCTTTCATCCAGAAAATGATGGAGCATCGCAACGACCTGGCCAACCTGGGCAACACGGTACGCATTTCCGTCGAAGCCACTGACGGCGACATCTTCTCCAAGGAATACATGGAGACCCTGCGCCAGATCAACGACGAAGTGTTCTACATTTCCGGCGTCGACCGTTCCGGCCTCAAGTCGTTGTGGAGCCCCAGCGTGCGCTGGACCGAGGTGACAGAAGAAGGCTTTGCCGGGGGGGAAGTGATCCCGCAGAGCTACAACGGTTCCCAGGAAAGCCTCGACCTGCTGCGCAACAACGTGCTCAAGTCCGGGCAAGTCGGGCGCCTGGTGGCCAACGACTTCAAGTCCAGCATCGTCGATATCCCGTTGCTGGAGTCCTACCCGGACCCGCAGGACCAGGGCAAGCTGCTGGCCCTGGACTACCGCAAGTTCTCCCACGAGCTGGAAGACAAGATCCGCGACAAGTTCGAGAAACAGAACCCCAACGTACAGATCCACATCGTCGGTTTCGCCAAGAAAGTCGGCGACCTGATCGACGGGCTGGTGATGGTGGTAATGTTCTTCGGCGTGGCCTTCGTCATCACCATGATCCTGCTGTACTGGTTCACCAACTGCATGCGCAGCACCGTGGCGGTATTGAGCACGACGCTGGTCGCGGTGGTCTGGCAGCTCGGGTTGATGCACTTCTTCGGCTTCGGGCTTGACCCGTATTCCATGCTGGTACCGTTCCTGATCTTCGCCATCGGGATCTCCCATGGCGTGCAGAAGATCAACGGCATCGCCTTGCAATCGAGCGAGGCGGACAACGCCCTGACCGCTGCGCGGCGCACGTTCCGCCAGTTGTTCCTGCCGGGGATGATCGCGATTCTCGCGGACGCGGTGGGTTTCATCACGCTGTTGATCATCGACATCGGGGTCATTCGCGAGCTGGCGATCGGCGCGTCGATCGGCGTGGCCGTGATCGTGTTTACCAATTTGATCCTGCTGCCAGTGGCTATTTCCTACGTCGGTATCAGCAAGCGCGCCGTGGAGCGCAGCAAGAAGGACGCAAACCGCGAACACCCGTTCTGGCGCCTGCTGTCGAACTTTGCCAGCCCGAAAGTCGCGCCGATCTCGATTGTCCTGGCCCTGATCGCTTTCGGTGGCGGCCTCTGGTACAGCCAGAACCTGAAAATCGGTGATCTCGACCAGGGCGCACCGGAACTGCGTCCGGACTCGCGCTACAACAAGGACAACAACTTCATCATCAGCAATTACTCCACCAGCTCCGATGTATTGGTGGTGATGGTCAAGACCAAGTCCGAGGGTTGCTCGCGCTATGAAGCCATGGCGCCTATCGACGAGCTGATGTGGAAGATGCAAAACACCGAGGGCGTGCAGTCGGCGATCTCGCTGGTGACCGTGTCCAAGCAGATGATCAAGGGCATGAACGAGGGCAACCTGAAATGGGAAACCCTGTCACGTAATCCGGATGTATTGAACAACTCCATCGCCCGGGCCGATGGGCTGTACAACAACAGCTGCTCCCTGGCGCCGGTATTGGTGTTCCTCAACGACCACAAGGCCGAGACCCTCGACCGCGCGGTGTATGCGGTGCAGGAGTTCGCCAAGGAAAACAACAAGGACGGCCTGGAATTCATCCTGGCGGCCGGCAATGCCGGGATCGAAGCGGCGACCAACGAAGTCATCAAGGAGTCGGAGCTGACCATCCTGATCCTCGTCTACATCTGCGTCGCGACCATGTGCATGATCACCTTCCGTTCCTGGGCGGCGACCTTGTGCATCGTGTTGCCGCTGGTGCTGACGTCGGTACTGGGCAACGCCCTGATGGCCTTCATGGGCATCGGCGTGAAAGTCGCAACGCTGCCGGTGGTGGCGCTGGGTGTGGGGATTGGCGTTGACTACGGGATCTACATCTACAGCCGCCTGGAAAGCTTCCTGCGTGCCGGCCTGCCGTTGCAAGAGGCGTATTACCAGACACTGAAGTCCACCGGTAAAGCGGTGCTGTTCACCGGCCTGTGCCTGGCGATTGGCGTGTGCACCTGGATCTTCTCCGCCATCAAGTTCCAGGCCGACATGGGCCTGATGCTGACCTTCATGTTGCTCTGGAACATGTTCGGCGCGCTGTGGCTGTTGCCGGCGCTGGCGCGATTCCTGATCAAACCGGAGAAACTGGCGGGGCAGAAGGGCAACTCGCTGTTCGCTCACTGATCCATCGCTGAACAAAAAAGCCGCAACTCAGGTTGCGGCTTTTTTGTGGGCGCCAAGATCAAAAGATCGTCCGAACGCGGCCCGAGCCTGCGGCAGCTCCTACAAGGATTGCATGCAACGCCGAATTGCGGGTGTACCTGGTCTATGTAGGAGCTGCCGCAGGCTCGGGCCGCGTTCGGACGATCTTTTGACTTTGCTCTACGACAATTCCGTGCCAAGCACCACATTCAACGCACTACGCGCATCATCCAGCTGCACCAATGTCGCATGCCGCGCCCCCAGCGCATCCCGATTCTCGATCGCCGTCAGAATCGCCTTGTGCCGTGGCAATGCCAGCTCATGCAGGTTCGGTCGCTGGTTGGAATGCTTCAACGCTTCGCCAATCGCCACCGACAGCATATTGCACAGGTTCGCCAGCAAGTCATTGTGGGTGGCGTCGGCGATGCGGCTGTGGAAATCCAGATCCGGTTGCAACAACGCTTCAGGCGTAGGAGCCGCTTCCATGCGTTGGTAAGCCTCACCGATGGCGTCGATGTCCGCATCGGTGGCGTGCTGCGCAGCGAGGGCGGCCGCAGCCGGTTCGATGATGCTGCGCACGCTGGTCAACAGGTCGAAGAATTCATTCTGCGGGCTGCTTTGCATCAGCCAATGCAACACATCCGGATCGAGCATGTGCCATTCCTTGCGCGCCTTCACCACCGTGCCGACTCGCGGCCGGGAATACACCAGGCCCTTGGCGACCAGCACCCGGGTGGCTTCGCGCAATACCGGGCGACTGACCGCGTACTCTTCGCACAACAGCGCTTCGGCGGGCAGTTTGTCGTCGGGCTTGAAGCGTCCGGAGACGATCTGCATGCCCAGGTCCTGGACGATGCGCGAATGCATGCTTTTGCGGTCGGAGGGTTTGCGGTAATCCATGGCGAGCGACGCGGTCCTGGGCGGGCGGAGGTGTTGCGCATCATAGCAGGCGGGGAGAAGGTCCTGAATCAGATGCAGAACCAATGTGTGCGAGCTTGCGCCTGCAGGGTGGGTGGGTGTGGGCCGCCGTGCCTGGAGTTTTCAAGTTACACATCTGCACGTCGGTCACGTGGAGTTCGAGCGTTTTTTGAAAAAAGCGGCCTGGGCGCTGGCGCTTAATTGCTGTGCCTGTCGTTGGTGAGGGTGGCTCCCGCACAGAACAGGTCTTGATCGAAGCACCCCAACTCAGGAGAGGTATCATGATCGCTGTTAATGCTACATCGTTGAGTCATACAACAGGCCCCATTAAATTGTCCATGGAGGCCGTCCCGTCGTCTACCGACCTGAGGCTGGAGCTTGTGACTACAGGGAACGGATGTGGCGAAGCAGGTAGCGGCTTTGCTTGGCGCGCCCGTCAGCCTGTGACTTCACCCTTCAAGACCAGTGAAACTCCGCAGGAAGAGTTGGCGGATTTGCTTCGACGCCACAACATCTTCCAAGATGAGAGCTCCTCCTCCGACAAGGTTCTGAGCGAACTCCCGTGCTCTCAGCCCGGCTACTTGCTCGCAAAGGACTCTCTCCATTTCTGCGTCAAATTGCATCTAAAGGAGCTGGGGGTCGATACCAAGGGTTTACACTGGGCTATCGACGGCATAGTAGAAAAGATGCTCGACGCTCCTTCTGCAGTCGAGTTTGTAAAAGTCCTGCAAGGACTCGACAAAGAAATCCAGTCCGGCCATCGGACGGCAGAAGAAGTTATTAAGCGAATTCGGTTCCGAAACTACACGCGCGCAGCGGTTCATCAGCAAGGGGTCTCGTCGCAGGCCGCGTGCTGGAAGCAGACGATGGAGGCGGTGTATCAGTTACTTCTGTCTATGACGCAGCCGAAGCATAGCGTCGGGATCAACGAGCACTGCGCTGGCAACGCCAGCAGCCAACAGATCCAGGGAGCTGTGCATCAGGGTTCGCCTGCACCCGGTTCCGAGGATTCATCCCAGTGGCCGGCCCATGGCGGGGCACTGACAGAGGAAGGTCCGCACAAGCCGATTGGGAATAAACAACAGGCGACGGGGTCCTGGCCGTCCGGGACTATGGCAGAGGATATATCAATCGAAGTTGATGCAAGTGAAAGTGAGGGGTTTCTCCCCGACTTGTCATCGGCGGTATCGACGGTATCGGCTGTCTTAGCACGCATTGCGCTGGGAACTCGCAAACCGCGCCTCGCCATTGCTATGGGGGCAGCAGGCACTACTGCAACCCTCGCCGTGTATTGGTTATACAAAGAGGTCATGGCGAGTTTGCAGCCGGCGCCCGACGCCGCCCTTGATGTTCAGGCTTCCAATTTTCTGCCGTTTGAAGACCGTGAACATGCTGCCGTTCCGGCCCCGGCAGGGGTTCCCGGCGTACAGCAGCGTGGCGTACGGATCTCGGAACGGGGCGACCTCAACCAGCGGAATAAGACGCTTGCGCCCAGCTACGGGCGCACCGACAGCGGGGAGGAGGCCTACGAACGCGCAGAGGCGTCGGAACGCGGCGACCTCAACCAGCGGAATAAGACGCTTGCGCCCAGCTACGGGCGCACCAACAGCGGGGAGGAAGCCTACAAGCGCGCAGAGGCGTCGGAACGGGACGACCTCAACCAACTGGATGAAATGCTTGCGCCCAGCTACGGGCGCACCAACAGCGGGGAGGCAACCTACGAACGCGCAGATGCTTCGAAGGTGTCAGTGTTCAACCACCACGTTGAAAAGCCAGCGTCCGTCGATCAAGGCATCGAGAACCCAGAGGCGGAGGTGCTCAAGCCTCCCGTTAAAAAGCCCGCGCGTCTTAAGGGGGTGCCGCTAGTACGTGCGTTATTTTTGTGGTTGGTAGAAAGCTCGGGGCACCCATTCCCGCTTGGTAAACGATGAACGATTCGTTGGCGCTGCACGTGATGCAGGATGACGCCTGCCTTGCTGTCTTCACATATGACGTCTCGACGTGGCACTCAGACTAAAACCGTACTGAGTGGCGATGATCGGCTGTGTTGGCGGTCCGGTAGCGACTGTGTCCGGAATTCTTGGATTACACATTACCGGGTCGTTCGCCGAGGTTTCGAGCGTTTTATGTAAAAAATGGTTTGGGCGCTGACGCTTAATGGCGGCCCTGTCCCGGGCGCAGCTTGCCAGCGCACACGACAGGCATCGATCAAGACACCCTGAGACAGGAGAGGCACCCTGGACGCTGTTAAATCTAAACAGTCGAGTCAACCATCGGCCGCTGCCCAAGCTCCAGGGTCGCCTGCGCCTGCGCCTGCGCAGAGCACAGCCTTGAGCCAGGAGCTCGTGACCACTGGGAACTGTCCCTGCGCTGAAGGATTGCCTTTGGGTAGCGCTGTCGGCTCGGCCTCGCGCCAGGTTCCGGCCCAGTTTTCGCGTGACGATCCGAACCCTGGTGATCTGAACAAGAGCCATGCCCTACGCGGCTCGAAAAGTGGGATGCCGGATCCGCGACGCAAACAAAAACTGCAGGCATTACAACAGAAGAAAGAGGTCGCGAGGTTGGCCGCTGTTAAGTTCGAAGATAACTGGCTTGAAGTGTTGGAATACTTGGGCTGTATCTTAAGCGCGGAACATATATGGAGGATTTATCTCCTGCTGGAAGGTGCCAGCAAAAGTCAGGGCCTTGCCGGCGAGTTGAATCATGCGGCCAATATCCACCATGCCAATAGACGGTTGGATTTGGAGGACCCGAAACTTTGTTCTGCATCAAAACAGAGGGCCGTAATAGAAGAACGTCTTCACGCGTTGCTCAAACTGGATGAAACCTACCATTCGATCAGTGATATTTATAATTCGACAAAAAAATCATACGCTGAAATTCTTGAAGAAGGGCTTGAATCTCGCGACTTAGTAAGACAGGTCCTCGTTAAAAGCGGTATGGAGAACCAGCTTAAAGAGACAGCCGCTGCTCGGGTGCGTGTGATTAAAGCGATCGAACGTTTTCGGGATTTGCTGCGAGAAGAGCGAACTCGAAGCTCGATGAACTACCCCTCACCGCACCAGACAAAACGACTGCGCGGGCTGCAAGCTCACGCCAGTTGTCCAAGCGCCCTCCTAAGTCGGCTGCCCCATCGAAACCCCAAAAACCTGTCAGCAGTACGCCAACCAATCGAGTCAATTTCAATGCGCAAGCGGATGACAATCCGAAAACAGTGCTCACCTTGACTGGCAAGCCGCGCTCGGACAATGCAGGTATTATTGATATCTTGAACAGCCGTGGTCAGCGCACGGCAACCTATATTCGTTCGCCTAACCAGCAGCTGTTTTTGAAGTATTCGCCTCCCGACAGGGCCAGTGGTGCTAAAACTGGCGCCAGTAAAGTCAGTTTGAGTGAGTTGTCCGAGCAGATGAAAAACATGTTGTTGGAAGTGGCCGAAGGCGAAAAGATGGCCGATTACATTCGTAGCCAATCTTGGTCGAGTCCCAGGAGCGCATATGATCTTCTTGAGTACCAAGCCAATAAGCTCCGCACCTTCGCCGCCGAAGTCGAAGAGAGTAAGCAGGGGTTACCCACTGCAGCGGATCGCGAGAGTGCCGGTAACATGGCCCAAACCCTGGAAACTAGGGCGGCAGATCTTGTCAAGCAAGGGCAAAGCACACGCATTGAGCGGATTTTACGCGCCCCGCCGACCCCTGAGCACTTAATGTATTTGAGTGATCTCGGTCTACTGGGCATTACCCAGACAGTGAGTAGGAGGCCCGGTAAGCGCATGGTGTTCGATCCTGTCACTAACAGCCAGTCCAGACAAACGGACTTCCTGGATGAGTTTGAGATAACGGTCAGCGGCCAACCCTGGGCTTACGCCCATATGCATTACCCGGCCGCTGATACACCTGCCGAATCTTTCGCCAGAGCGCATTTGAAAAAGATTAATCAAAGGGGTACCACAGGGGAGGGTACTCATTACGGTACTTTTTACCGCGCACTGTTCAAGAAGATCTTCCTATAGGGCGCCCTTGACGCCCTTTGCCCAGCGGGGCCAAGCCCGTCATCAAGACCAGAAAGTGAAAGTGGGTGTACGGAAAATGAGCGGGTCGATGATGTTTTGTAAGCTCGCCATAACGCCCACATTCCAAGCCGTAATCTGATGACCGATGCTGTGCTCCCGATTTTTTTCAGGAGCCAGCCACCATGATGCGCCCCGACGCCAAAGTTGAAAAAGTGTACCTGTACCGCAAGCCCGTGGATTTCCGAAAATCCAACGGTCTGACCGCTTTGGTTGAGTTGGATATCAACGTCGCGGTGTTCGACCCGGTGCTTTTTATTTTGCTCAATATAACCCGTAATCGGGTCAAAGTGTTGTATGGGGACCGCCGGTTGCTTGCATGCTTATTGTCATGGTGGCTGGCTCCAAGTATGTATAAAAACATCCTCATCACGACTGCTTTCGGGCGCTATGCTAACGAAGGCTCATCGTCAAGGTCGCTCCGCTCTCGGTGGGCAAGAAATATCAAGGCTTCTTGCGCTACGCTCTTTTGCCTGAAGTTGAGGACAGGGCTTCCAGTAGCACCTTTGCTTGACGAGCGTGGAGTGACGGCTGCCTTTGAGCAACGATGTTTTCGCTGGTTAATGGCGTGTTACCTACTTTGACGGTTGCGATCTTATCGACTGTCGCTTGGATAAAAGCTTCAAGCTGCTCAACCAATTGTTTCTTAGCATCGTCCACAGATTCGAAGCCAAGGCGCTTGGCGGTGGCAGCTTTGGGGTTTTTCAGCAGTCGTTGGGCATTAGCAATGAGTTTTTCGCAGATCTGTTCTGTTGATTCTACGCCTGCTTGACCTGACGACCGTGCCCCCTGAGGCGGAGAGCTGTTCTTTATCGGCATCAGGGCGTTTGAACCGTTACGAGCTGACAGGAGGCTGGTAGGGAGGCGGCTAGGCGGCGCGACATGTTGGCTCGAGGCAATATTGTTCGCGCGACTACAATTTGCTTTAGGTGCTACCTTTGATAAGTGTTCCAACTGTGCTCACCTCCCTCGAACTACCCATAACGCTACCCCTCGCTCTGCCTGGTTGTATAAACGATTATCCAGGCTGATGCCCGGCCCCGTTCATGTTTAGCTGATTACAGGAGTGGACAAAGAATCGGCATCAGACATCGGGCCAAGATCTGTCTTTTCAAGCGTTTCCTGGCGCTTTATCTCCGTAAATTGATGGAATGATACTTTTTCACCGAGCATGGTGGATTTCTGGCCCGCTGAAGCACTTATAAAAGGCACGTATTTTTTCACCCATGATTCGGTTTCTTGCTGTGCAAGATGTGCCTGGCGATTGAACAATGGCGACCTGGTTGCTTACGATAGCGGTTTAGCGTTCAACACGACACGTTGTTGAATGATATTCCGCTATCGCGAGCAGGCTCGCTCCCACAGGGGGGGGGTGGTGGGAGTGGCGTGGTACCTCGGCGCCGCGGCAGCCGACGAGGAAGTGGAAGTCACAGGCTTGGTCCGCGGGTCTAAGTGTTAGTGCTGCTCAAATACCTTTCGCAGATCTCGGACGGAGATTGATATCACCTCCTGGGCTTCATTTTTCTTCTCCTTATTCATAAGTAACGTCGAGAGTTTTACGAAATGGTCAGTTGTAGTCTGGTCGCGATTGTCTTGTTTTATGTCGTGTCCGACACCTAAGCCAATAGCGTACAAAGTAGAGTTGCAAATGTGATCGTTACTTGCAAGGTGTCGTATCAGCTCGTGCCCGAGTTTGAATGAAGTTGCAGGGTCTGGTTTCATGTCGATCAATCTGCCTCTTGGTGATTGCTCGCCTGTAATACTCGTCGGGATTTTTGCGTCGGCATTTGCTCTTGAATTTTCACATACGATAACCGCGAGCCCGAGAGAGGTGATTCTATCGTTCTGGTTTGTGTGGCGATCTATGTTCGAAATATTTTTCAAATGTTGATTTTCGTGCACGGCTTTGGCTAGTAAAGGTTCGTTGACTATGACTTGAAAGTGCATAGGCGTGTTTTTGGTTTTGATAATGCGGGCTTTAGTCGGGTTTTTCAGAATGCGGTTACAGGTGCTCGGATTGATTGCGCAGGGGGGCGGCGAAATCGCTGGTTGGCGGGTTGCTGTCGTGTGTTCAATCATGGTGTTACCTTGTTTTATGGTATGAGTGATCCAAATAAGAATAGACGTAAAAAGACCGAAGTCTTTCAAAAAACACTCATGCCAGCATTGGACTCATACCTATTGATTCATCGGGCGGTCGCGAGAGTCGGGTGCAACTTTTCCCCCTTCGCTAAGGCGCTAAGCGAACGATGGCGACCTGGTTGCTCGCGATAGCGGTTTAACGTTCAACACGTTGTTGAATGATATTCCGCTATCGCGAGCAGGCTCGCTCCCACAGGGGGTGGGTGGGGCTAGTGGGAGTGGCGTGATACCTCGGCGCCGCGGCAGCCGACCAGGAAGTCGAAGTCACAGCCTTGGTCCGCCTGCAGTACGTGGTCTATGTACAGCTGGCGATAGCCGTAGAGGATCATCTGCGGCGGCGGTTGCCGGTCTGCCATGCGCGCCGCGAGTTCGGGCGAACCTGCTGACCTCGAGCAGTTTGGCGAGCTGACGGCGTTGCTGGAACAGAAGGTCGGACGGATCCTGCTCAACGGCTACCCGACGGGTGTCGAGGTCTGCGATTCGATGGTGCATGGCGGGCCATACCCGGCGACTTCAGATGCCCGGGGTACTTCGGTCGGTACGCTGGCAATCGACCGCTTCCTGCGGCCCGTGTGCTTCCAGAACTACCCCGACAGCCTGCTGCCGGATGCGCTGAAAAATGCCAACCCATTGGGCATTCAACGCCTGGTGGATGGCCAGCCGAGTCGCGACGCCCTCTGACATTCCCCTGTAAGAGCTGCCGCAGGCTGCGATCTTTTGATCTTTTGATCTTTTGATTTGGAATGTATTGAAATTGCGACAAAGCAGATCAAAAGATCGCAGCCTGCGGCAGCTCCTACGGGGAGGGTGTGTGATATTGGGGTGGTGGGCAGGGATAATCCCGACCACCGCATTGAGCTATCATTGCGTCTTTCTTTTGAAGATTGACTGCCATGACCGATACCTTGCTCAACGCCCTCGAACACTGCGACATGCTGGAAATCGACGGGCTGCATGCCTTCGATTTCTCTCTCGATGACGACGATAACCTGCATATCGAATGCATGGACGGCCGGGCGCTCAAGCGGTGGGCGTTCAGCATGGCGCAAATCCAGGCGGCGACGTTTGACGCGGCCTTGAAGAGCTGGATCATCACCGGCGACTCCGGCGAGCACCGCCTGGTGCCGATGGAAGCCATCGGCGGTGACAACGAGGAGGACGACGAGCATGCGGATGCGTAATTTCTGGCCGTTGCTGATGGCTGGCAGTGTGGGCGCCATGGGTGTGCAGGCAGCACCCACGGCGGATTACCAGTTGCTGGTTGGCACCTACACCGCCGGCGCGAGTCAGGGCATCTACCGCCTGAACTTCGACAGCGCCACCGGCCAGATCGACGCGAAGCCGCTGCAGGTGGTCGAGAGTGAAAATCCTTCCTGGCTGACCTTGTCCCGGGACCAGCGTCACCTGTTCGTGGTCAACGAAAACGGCCCCGGTCAGAAAGACCCGGTCGGGCGCGTCAGCAGCTACTCAATCGATCCGAAAACCCATGCCCTGAGCCTGATCAATCAGGTGCAGAGCCTGGGCAACGAGCCGACTCATTCAAGCCTCAGTGCAGACGCCAGCCACTTGTTCGTCAGCAATTATTCCGTGGTCGAAGACCCGGGCGGCACTCTGGCGGTGTTGCCGGTGGGCGCGGATGGCAAACTGAAAACCGTGGTGCAGTTGAGCAGCCATGCCTCCAGTCGGGTCAACCCCGAGCGGCAGATGTCGGCGCACGTGCATTCGACCGTGTCCTCGCCAGACGGCAACTACGTCTTCTCCAACGACCTGGGCGCCGATAAGGTGTTTGTCTATCGCTTCGACCCCAAGGCCAATCCGGATTTGCCGCTGGTGGCAGCCACCCCTGCGTCCGTCCAGTTACCACCCGGTAGTGGGCCGCGGCACTTGCTGTTCAGCGGCAATGGCAAGTATGCCTGGCTGACCATGGAAATGAGTGCGCAAGTGGCCGTCTTTGACTATCAGGACGGCAAGCTTGCGCAGACGCAAATGGTCGAGCTGGCCGCCGGCCAGCCGGCATCGGACAAAGCCGCCGCTGCGCTGCATGCATCGGCGGATGGCAAGTTCCTGTATGTCAGCAACCGGGGTACCGCTAACGAGCTGCTGGTGTTCGCCATTGATCCTGCCACTGGCCAGCTCAAGGAGCTGCAGCGTCGCTCGGTGGAAGGCGACCACCCGCGCGAGTTTGCCCTCGACCCAAGCGGCAAGTTCCTGCTGATTGCCAATCAGAAGAGCAACCAGATTGTCGTGGTCGAACGCGATGCCCAGAGCGGTCTGCTGGGTAAAACCGTGCAGAAGCTGCCAATGGATGCCCCCAGCGACCTCAAGTTTCTGGTGCGTCAATAGGCCGCAGCCCCCGGTTGATGGGGCTTGCGCTGTTCTATCAATGAGGCTGATATCTGGAAGTGCTACAAAGCATTTCAGGGCAGTAACCCTCGGAGGTTAAGTTTGCTTCACGGCCCCACCGGGCAAGCAAGCCAACTGACTCCGAGGATTACCGCCATGAACTTCAATCTCTTCTCCGTAATCGCCGCATCCGCCATTTCCGCTACCGTTGTGTTGCCCACCAGCGCCAGCGTGGAAATCAGCAACAAAAAATCCCACACCCAGAGCTACACCCAGAAATACCTGCAGCAGAGCGCCAACTTCTACGCTGCCCTGGATCACAAAACCCAAGCCTGAAATTCACGAATTGCATCGCGCGCTCCTGTAGGAGCTGCCGAAGGCTGCGATCGTTTGATCTTGCTTTTTTAAAGATCAAAGTCAAAAGATCGCAGCCTTCGGCAGCTCCTACGCGCGCGCGTGTGTGTGTACGCGCGTGTGCTCATTGGTTTGTTTAAACGTCGCGATAGACCGGTTTAATGATCAAGCAAGCTGATGATCACTATGGAAAACCCTGAGTGGTTGGCCTGGGTTTTTTGATTGATCCTGTGGGCTCTGAAACATGCCCACGGGAGAACACCATGGCCAGCGCAATCCTCACCTCCGCCAAACACGGCGCCTACCTGGCCATCGGTCTCTACGTGGTCCTGGTGTCGTTCGTCAGTATCTCGGCGCACATGCAGCATGATTTTGAAGCACCGATTCAGGTCGCTTATCCCGCCATCCAGTTTGAACACCGCGTGCAGAACGCCGTGGTTGATCACCCAGACGTGGCGGGAGTGGCAGGGTCATGAAAGGCAGCAAACTCGGGGTGGTGGCTTTTTTGGCGTTCATGACCAATGGCACGTCACTGGCAGGCGTCGGGCAAGGCTCGGCTGGCGCTGTAGCACGGTCAATCGAAGCCAATCACAACATGGCTCACAATATTCAGACCGCCAAGTCCTTGGGGCTCATGGCTGGAAACCCTCCTGCCAAGCGCGCTGGTGATTTTTTCGGGCCGTTCCAGGTGGATTGCTCGGTGCTGCGGATGTGCGAAGTGTTGGCCTAACCCACCGAACCCGCGTACACGGGTACACGGGTACACGGGTACACGGGGGTTCATTTTTGCATGATCGAGGTGAACAACTCTGATTCGATGAAGCGCTGCAACCAGGCCTGCAACCGAACATACGGCGTCTGCGCAAACCACGCCCTGTCCACGTGCGCAAACTGCCGCACGAACGGCATCAATGCCACATCCGCCAGACACGGATGATCGGCCAGCAAGTAGTCATTACGCTGCAGCAGCTCATCCAGTTTGCTCAAGAATTTCTCACCCTCGGCCCGGTAGAACGCCATCGGCTGTTCGGGATAACGCTCGGCGTACTTGTAGTGATTGAGGTGCACCTTGAACACCTGGTCGTTTTCCTCGATCAACGCACAGGACTGTGCCTGACCGGCAGGATCATCCTTGAGCGACCAGTCCGCCGGATCGTTCTGTTCCAGTGCCCAGCGCATGATCGCCAGGCTCTCATCGATCACCGCGCCGTCGATGCTCAGCACCGGCACCGTGCCCTTGGGTGACAGTGCGAGCATCTCTGGTGGCTTGGCCTTCAGGCTGACCTCGACGATCTCCACGGCAACCGCCGAGTAGCGCAGGGCCATGCGTGCCCGCATGGCGTATGGGCAGCGGCGGAAGGAATAAAGCGTAGTCATTTGACCTCCAGGGTACTCAGGCCATTGCCCTGGCGGTGGACCTGGATCTGCACCGGAATTCGCTCATGCATTTCCTGTACGTGGGAAATCACCGCGACCTTGCGACCCTGGGCCTGCAGGCCGTCGAGGGCGTCCATGGCCAGTTGCAGGGATTCCGGATCGAGGCTGCCGAAGCCTTCGTCGATGAACAGCGATTCGATCTTCAGGGTGCTCGAGGCCATCGATGCCAGGCCCAGGGCCAGGGCCAATGACACCAGGAAGGTCTCGCCGCCGGACAGCGAATGCACGGACCGCAGCTCATCGCCCATCTCGGTGTCCATCACCAGCAGACCGAGCATGCTGCCACCGCGCTTCAAGCGATAGCGCCGCACCAGCTGGCGTAACTGCACGTTGGCGTGGTGCACCAGCAAGTCGAGGTTGTAGGCCTGGGCGATCTTGCGGAAGGTGTCGCCGGTGGCCGAGCCGATCAGCGCGCTGAGCCGCGCCCAGCGCTGGTATTCGGCATAGGCGTCGGCAATTCGTTGCGCCAGTGCCTGATTGGCGGTCTGCCGGCGTTGGTCCTCCGCCTGCTCGGCGCGCAATTCAGCGCAAAGGTGTTCGCTGGCGGCGAGCTGGCCCTGCAGCTCGGCGAGCGCGGTCGCCAGTTGCTCTGCGTCCAGATTGCCGTTGTGCTGCGCCTGATGACTGGCCAGGCGCTTGTCGCGCTCATGCAGCAGCACCTTGGCTTGCTCCAGGGCTTTTTCATTGAGCTGCAAGCGTTGACGTAATTGGCCGAGCTGCTGGTCGTCGACGCCAAGTAGCTGTTCAAGCCCGCCGTCATCCAGCTCCGGGTGCAAGGCGCGCCAGTCGACGATCTTCGCACTCAGCTCGCGCTCTTCGGCTTCCAGGGCGATCAGGTGCTCCTGCTGCGCCTTGAGCTCGGCGGCCAACTGCACCAGGCCCGTGCGCACCGATTGCAGCTCCTGGCTGACTGCCGCTTGGGCATTGCGCGCCTGCTCAACCGCCTGATCCAGTTGCTGCTGCCAGTGTTCGGCGCTGTCATGGGCACCCAACAACTGGGCAAGTTGCTGTTGGCAGGCCTGTTGCTGCTCGGCGAGGGCGTTGAACTGCTGCAGCGCCGCTTCCAGCTGCTGGACGCGCGTCAGTTGGCGATCCTGTTCCTTCTCCAGCGTCTGCTGGCGTTGTTGCTGCTCACTGAGTTCGTCGCGTTGCTGATCAAGCTGTTCCAGGCGCTGGGTGATCTGCCGGTCCAGCTGCATGAAGGTCGCGGCCGGCTCATTGCGCAAGGCGTCCAGCGTCTCGGCGGGGAGCAGGCTGCTGAAGGCGCTCAGTTCCTCATCCAGGCGCTGGCGATCATTGCCCAGCTCGCGTTGCTGATTGGCCAGGTGCTGGGTCGCCTGCTGGCTCGCGGTCTCGGCGTTGCGCAGCTGCTGTTGCAGGCGCGCGGCGTCCTGTTGCAGGGTGAGCAGGGCGGTTTGGCGCAGTTCGTCCTGGCTGATGCTCTGGTTTAACTGGCTGTTTTGCTGGGCCAGCCAGGCATCGCGCCGAGCGCCGTCCTGGTTGAACAGTTGGGCCGACAGTGGGTGCGCTTGGAGGCTCGGCGCCAGGCTGCCTTGTTGCGCGACCAGTTGCTCCTGCTGTTGCAGCAACTCCTTTTGCTGGGCGATGACGCCGCCGACCTCGGTGCGCAGGTCCGTGAGTTTTTCCTTGAGCGCATCCACCACTTGCTGGGCGTTGGCCTGTTCACTCTCATCGTGGCGGCCCAGGCTTTGCAACAACGCCTCGGGCTGATGATAAGGATGGTCGGGGCTGCCGCAGACCGGGCAGGGCTGATCGGCCTGCAATTGCTCGCGCAGCTCTTCGACACTGGCGCTGCGGGCCAGGCGCTGGCGCTCGAGCAGTTCACGGGTGACGGTCAGGGTCTGTTCGGCGACAGCCAGTTCGTTCCTGGTCTTGACCCCGTCCTGGGTCAGCCGCTCGCGTTCCTGCTGGGCTGCGCCCTGGCGCTGCTGCAGTTCGGCGACACGTTGGTCGAGCGCCTGCTGGCTGGCCCACAGTCGCGTCAGTTCTTCGAATGCGCGCAGTTGCTTGCGGTTGTCCTGCAACAGATTGCCGAGCAACTGGATCTGTTCGGCCACCGCCTCCGGCTCGGCACCAGCCTCTTTGTAGAGCACTTCCAGATTGTGTTTTTGCCCGGCCCATTCCGCAGCGGCCTGGCTGGCTTGTTGCTCCAGGGACGCCAGCTCCGCCTGGCCCTTGTTCAGGCGATTACCGATCAGCATCAATTGCTGCAAGCGGTCGCGGTAGGCATTCCAGGCATCGCTCAGCGGGGCCAGGTGAGTGCTTTGCTCAAGCTCGGCGCCAATGCGCTGCAGGCGTTCGACCACTCGTTGCTGCTGATCGAGCAGCCCTTGAATGGTGTTTTGACCTTCGCTGCAGGCCTGTTCGGCCTGCTGCTTGCGTTCGGCGCTGAGGCCGGTGTCCTTGATCAGGCGGGCGAGGCTGCTTTGCGCTTCGAAGGCCTGGCGCAGCAGTGGCGCGCCCGATGTGTGCTGAGCCTGTGCCTCGCTCAGCGCTGCTTGTGCATTGCCCAGGCTCTGTTCGAGTTGTGCCTGGCGCGCCTGCAGATCCTGTTGTTGCCGGGTCTGCTGCTGAATCTGCGCAGCCAAGGGCGCAAGCCGGGCCTTGAGTTCGCTCTGGCGGGCGAACTGGTGCCTTTGTGGCGCCAATTGCTCCAGGCGAGTCAACTTCAGACGATCGCCGGCCAGGTGCTGCCAATCCTGTTGGGCGCTGGTCAATTGTTCGGTGGCGCCCCGTTGTTCGTCCTGCAATTGGCGCAGTTCCTTGAGCCAGGTGTGCTGCAACTCAAGCTGCTTGAGTTGCGCCTGCTGGTGCTTGAGTTGCTGCTGCGCCTGGTTGAAACGTTCATCGAGTTCGGCTCGAGCTTCGGGCGGCAACGGCGTTACGCCGGTGGCCTGGTCCTGCAACAGCTTGTGGGCCTCACGGGCGTCCCTGGTCTTGTCGAACGCGCGACGACCGAGGCGGGTGTACAAGGCCGTGTCGGTGAGTTTCTCCAGCAGTTCGCTGCGTTCGTTGTCGTTGGCCTTGAGGAAGGCGCTGAACTCGCTTTGGGCGAGCAGGACGGCGCGGGTGAACTGCTCGAAATTCAGGCCCAGAACGGCTTCAAGCTGCACCTTGAATTCGACCTTCTGACTGGCCAGCAATTGATCCTGGTCGAGGTCGCGCAGGCTCTGGCGACTGGCCTGCAACTTGCCACCGGCTTTCTCCCGAGCGCGATTGGCTTCCCAGCGCGCGCGGTAACGGCGGCCGTCGATGCCGACGAAGTCGACTTCGGCATAGCCTTCGCCCGTACCGCGACGCAGCAGGGTGCGTGGGTCGCCGGTACTGATTTCGCCGTCGGCGTCGGGGGCCTTGGCGGACACCTGGGCATTGCTCAGCCGTGGCACGGCGCCGAACAACGCCAGGCACAGGGCATCGAGCAAAGTACTTTTGCCGGCACCGGTGGGCCCGGTGATGGCGAACAGACCCGCGCTGGCCAACGGCTCGGCGGTGAAGTCGATTTCAAATGGCCCGGCCAGGGAGGCGAGGTTTTTCAGGCGGATCGCGAGGATCTTCATGGCTGTTCGCTCTCGGTCTGAACGTCCTGCAATAACTCGGCGAAGTCTTTGAGCGTCTGCTCATCGACCTCACTCCCGTAGTTGTCCTGCCAGGCGCGGCTGAACAGTTCCTGCGGCGTGAGCTGGTCCAGCTCGATCAGTGCCATGGCGTCCTTGGCACCGTCGCGCCCGCCATTGCCGGCGTACTCGGCGGCGATGCGTACCAGGCGCACGGCCTTGCCTTGCAGGGCGGTCTCGACCTGGTGGCGCAAGTCCGGCTGCGGCTCGTCGAGGCGCACGCGCACCTCCAGCCAGGGCTGGCGCTGGACGTCGGCCAGCAGGTCGATGTTGGGCAAGTCGGCCAGTTGCAGGAGAATGTCCGCCAGGGGCGCGGGGCCGATGCGCTGCAGGTTGACCGCCCGGGGGATGAGCTTGGGTTCGACGCTGACCAGGGTCTCGCCATCCAGCGTGATGTCGAGGATCTGGTGCCGATAACCGATTTCGGAAAACGACAAGGGGATCGGCGAGCCGCTGTAGCGGATCCGTTCTTCGCCGTTGACCTTCTGCGGCTTGTGCAGGTGACCCAGTGCCACGTAGCTGATGCTTGGGCCGAACAGGCTGGCCGGCAGCGCTTCGGCATTGCCGATGATCAGGCTGCGCTCGGAGTCTTCGGACACCGAGCCGCCCGCCATGTGGGCGTGGCTGATGGCGATCAGCGCCTGCCCGGGCTTGCGCTTGGCATTGGCGGCGGCGATCAGCCATTCGTGCACCTGGCCGATCCCGCGCAGGTAGTTGTCGCCCAACTGCGCGCCGGTGACTTCCGCCGGGCGCAGGAACGGCAGCGCCAGGCACCAGCCTACGACCTTGCCTTTGGCATTGGGCAGCGGCAGCAGCAGGCGTTCGGCGTCGAGCTGCCCGTCGTCGAGCCACAGCACCCGACCCAGGGCATGCGTGCGCAAGCGGCGCATCAAGGGGGCAGGCAGTTCGATACGTGAACCGGAATCGTGGTTGCCGGCGATCATCACAATGGTCAGCTTGGGTTGCTGCTCATGGGCGCTGACGATGAAGTCGTAGAGGCGTTCCTGGGCCTTGACCGGCGGGTTGACGGTGTCGAACACGTCGCCGGCGATCAGCAGCACATCAGGCTGGTCGAGTTTCAGTTGGCGCAGCAGCCAGTCAAGAAAGCAGCCGTGTTCGAAATCGCGTTCCTGCCCGTGCAGGTTTTGCCCAAGGTGCCAGTCGGAGGTGTGGAACAGACGCAAGGCAAACTCCGTTGGAGATAAGGTGATGGCCGCGTGAACAATGAAAGCGGCGAAAGGGGGAGAGTTTACTGGCAAAAAGTCAGGAATGCCCAAAGGCAGAAAGATCGCAGCCTGCGGCAGCTCCTACGGGAGTACGCCGTCCTTTTGCAGGAGCTGCGGCAGGCTGCGATCTTTTGATCTTATTTGGGATACAACGGCGGCAGGCCACTGTCGCCCACCGGGTCCTGGACCCGCTCGGCAATCGGGATCGCCTTGATCGCCCGCCACAGGTCATCGCCTTGCCAATACTGGCCGGTCTCGCTGTACAGGGCGCCATTGAGGCCGTCCAGGGCATCGGACAGCGGGACGAAGCGTGCGGCCATGTCGGCCAGGGTTTCCGGTTGTTGTCGAGCCCAGGCATCCAGTGCCTGGCGGGTGGCGTGGGAATCGTTGGCCTGGCAGGCGCGCTTGAGCTCGTCGAGCACGGTGCGTGGGCTCGGGCCTGTCTGCGCAGCACGCAGGATCGCCGGTTGCCAGCGGGCACGCCACCACAGGCCGAACCCCAGTAATGTGGTGCAGGCCAGAAGCAACGTGCTGAGTTTCCACCACCACAGGCTTTCGCTGTCGGCGCTGCTCATGGCTTGCGGGGTGCTCGCGGGGGTGTCGACCACCAGGCTGGGGTTGTTGGCCACCTGCAGGGTTTGTGCGGCCAGGCTGGTGTGCTCCAGGTGATCTTCGAAGGTGTTCCACCAGACCACTTCAACGGCCGGCAATTCGATCGCACCGCTGCGGGTCGGTACCAGGGCCTCGCGTTCCTCGCGGCTGCCCACCAGGCCGCGCTCACCGTTGTGGTTGGCCAGTACCGGTTGATCGGGATAGCGGCGCAGCCCATTGATCTCGGTGGCCGGTAGCGGTGGCAGCTGCGAACTGGCCAGGCCCTCGGCCTTCAGGGTCAGGCTGCGGGTCAGTGAATCGCCCACTTGAGCCTGGTCCGCAGGTGGGTTCCAGCTCTCGCTCAGGCTGATGCTGCGCGCCGGCAGCCAGGGTACGTCGGCGGGCCAGGTGGCGGGCTTGGCCTTGACGTCGAGCAGAATGGCCGGGGAGCCAACGCGCATCAGTTTTCCAGATTTCGGTGCCTGGGCGTCGCCGTCCTGGGCCGGTTGTGTATCGACCAGGGTGGCGCTGAATACCTGCGCCGGAATGGTTAATTCGCCGCTGTGCTGGGGGTAGATGGCATAGCGCATCTCGATCACGCCGTGGCGCAGGTCGTTGATGACTTTCTCGTAGGTCCGCGACTCGCCCAATTGCTCGATGCGCGCATCGGGGATCTGCAAGGGCGTCAGGCTGCTGTCGTCGTACAGCGACACCGAGTGATAAATGCGCAAGGTCAGGATCGCCTGGGCCTGCACGTACACGCTGGTCTGATCCAGGCTGACTTCGAGGAAAACCGGCTGCAGCTTTTTCGCGCCGTCCTGGGTTTCGCCCTCGACCACTTGCACGGTAAGTGGCTCGCTGTGCGCATCGCCCAACTGCAACGAGGGAATGACCACGCTGCCGTTCTGCCGGGGCAGCAGGGTGACGATCCAGCGGGTGGTGGCCTGGTTGTCACCGTTGAGGGTATTGAGCTGGTTGACCTGGCGGGTACCGCGTACTTCGAAGAAGGGCTCCAGTGGCGCCAGGTCCGGTTTGCCGAATTGGGTCACATCGTCCGACTCCAGGGTCAGCTCCACGGTCTCGCCGGAGCTCAGGCGGCCGCGATCGACGCTGGCGACCAGGCCCGCCGCCTGGGCTTGAACGGTGCAGCACAGCAGTGCGAGTAAGGAGGCGGTGAAGCGGTTCATCGAGTGGTTCCCTGATCCTGATGTTGTTGCTGTTCGTACCAGAATTTGCGTCTGAGCAACTCTCCCGGGTCATCCGGGATCTTGCGCAGCCATTGCTCCAGGGCCTGGCGCTGCTCGCCGTCAATCGCCTCGGCGGCCGGGCGCAACGGCGGCGTGGTGTGCTGTTCATCGCCCAGCTCACTGCCGGGCACTTCATTGGCCCCGGGTTTTGGCGGGGTAGTCGGCTCATCTTCGCCGGGCTCCGGGCTGGCCTGCGGTGCATCGCTGGCGGACTCACCTTCGCTGGCCGGCTGGGTCGCGGCGCCAGGGGCCGGCTCGGGCTCGGAAGCCGGTGACGGGTCGTCGGGTTCCTGCTGCGCCTCGACCGACGGCGAGGTGCTCTTCTGCTTGAGCAGGTCTTCCACCAACGCCTTGTTGGTCAGCGCCGGACGCAAATCCGGCTGGCGTTCCAGTGCCTGGTCGTACGCGTCCAGTGCCGCTTCGAGTTCACCGCTGCGAGCCAGGGCATTGCCACGATTGTAGTGGGCATGCGCGTCGTCGCCCTGGGCAAACCGCTGGGCGGCGCCACTGTAGTCGCCAGCCTCATAGAGCGCGACACCTTGCCACTGTGGATCCTGGAAGTGCTGCGCTGCCTCGGCCGGGCGTTTCTGCTTGAGCAGGTGCAGCCCTTGCTGGTCCGGGCGCAACCACAGGTCTTCGAACTCGAAGGCATAACTTTTCTGCGGCATCAGCAACAGCAGCGGCAGGCAGAACAGCCAGCCCCGTCGACCGGCGCACGCCGCCAGCAACAGCAGCGGCAACAACAGCCAGTAACCCTGATCCGCCCAGGTGTCGAGGCGCAGGGTCTGGCCGTCGTTGCGCATTGCCCGCGGACCGTCAAACAGTCCCAGGGCACGCAGGTCGGTGTCCTCCAGGCGAGCGTGGCGGTAACGGCCGTCCATGGCGTTGGCGAACGCTTTGAGGCTGGGCTCGTCGAGGCGAGGCACCAGGATCGCGCCCTGGTCGTCCTTGAGGAAGCTGCCATCCTCCAGGGTGATCGGCGCGCCCTCGGCGGTGCCGATACCGAGCATCAGCAATTGCGTGGACTGGCCCCCCAGTGCCTGGCGAATGCCCTGACGCTCCTGTTCGGTGAGGGTGGCGCCAATCAGCAGGATGCGTCCGTCGCCAAGCGCCGCCTGCTTGAGCAGCGCAAGTGCCTTGACCACCGCCAGGTCAGCGCGATGGCCCGGTTGCGGCATCAGCGATGGCTTGAGGGCGTCCAGAAGATTGCGGCTGGTGGCCAGGTCGTCGGTCAGGGGCACCAGTGTATGGGCGCTGCCGGCATAGACAACGATCGCCGTTTGCGCATCGCTGCGATGCTGCAGCAGATCGAACAGCTTGCGCCGCGCTTGCTCCAGGCGGTTTGGCGGCACATCCGTGGCGAGCATTTCCGGGGTCAGCTCCAGCACCACCACCAGGGGGTCGGCAGGTTTCTGGCTGGTTTGCTCGACGCGCTCCCAACCCGGCCCAAGCAGGGCCACAAGCCCCAGCGTCCAGGCCAGGCCGAGGGCCACCCAAGGCAGCTTGCTATCGCGTCCACTGCCGCCACTGAGCAGCGCCGCATGGAAGGCCGGCGGCAAGATCATCTGCCAGCGACCCGCCCGTTTTTGCCGGTGCCACAGCTGCCACAGCAACCAGGCCAGCAACGGCAATACCAGAAGCCAGGCGGGACGGAACCAGAAGGGCCAGAGCGCGCTCATCGGCGTCTCCGCAGGCGCAGGCGCTCAAGTCGTTTGCGCCAGTCGGGCAGTTGCGATTGCAAGAACAGTTCCTTGGTGAACAGGCGTTGCAGCAGGTTGTTTGGCCAGCGTTCGCGGGCCACCAGCAACATGCTCAACACCAGCGCGAGTGCCAGCGGCCAGTGGTAAAGCGATTGGGCCGGGCGCGCCTGGGTCGGCTGCTGAGTCACCGGCTCCAGCTGGTCGAGGGTGTCTTTGATCGACTCCAGCTCCTTGCCGTCGCGTGCGCGGAAGTAGCGGCCGCCGGTGACCTCGGCGATCGCCTTGAGCGACGGCTCGTCCAGGTCCAGGCTCGGGTTGACGCCGAGAAAACCTGCAGTGCCGCTTTCCTCGGGATCGGCGCCGATACCGATCGGGTAGATCTTTACGCCCTCATTGGCGGCCAGGCGCGCGGCGGTCAGCGGATCGATCTCGCCACCATTGTTGGCGCCGTCCGTGACCAGGATCAGCACGCGGCTGTTGGCCGGGCGCAATCGCAGGCGTTTCAGGGCCAGGCCAATGGCATCGCCGATGGCGGTGTTCTTGCCGGCGATGCCGATGCGCGCCTCGTCAAGCCATACCCGCACGGTGCGACGGTCAAAGGTCAGCGGGGCTTGCAGGTAGGCCTGACTGCCGAACAGGATCAGGCCGACCCGATCGCCCTCGCGACCCTCGAGAAAATCCCCCAGCAGGTGCTGGACCAGCACCACCCGGCTGACGTCTTCGTCCTGCCAGCGCATGTCGGGGAAATCCATGGAGCCGGAGACGTCCACGGCCACCAGCAGGTCGCGGCCACTGGCGGCGATTGGCAGCGGCTCGCCGAGCCATTGCGGGCGTGCAGCAGCTATCAATAACAACAGCCACAGCAAAACGTACGGTGCTTGCTGGCGCCAGCCCGGGAGATTGGCACGGGCACGACGTCGAGCCAGGCCTTCAAGGTCATTGAGAAAGCTGACTTTCAGTGCGGGCTCGCCACTGTCGGCCACCGGCAGCAGCACCCGCATCAACCAGGGCAGCGGCAGCAGGGCGAAGATCCACGGCCAGGCGAACTCAAACATGTTTGCGAATCCAGGTGTCGATGGCCTGGGTCAGGCCGGCGATGGCCTTGTCATCGAGTTTGCACTCGGGCTTGTAGGCGCCTTCGACCAGCACCATCCAGCGCGTCAGCCCGGCAGCCGGGCAGCGGTTATCGAGGAACGCCAGCCATTTGCGCCCGTTGAGCGTGTGGCTCTGGCTGTAGGGGTAGTGGTTGCGGCACAGGCGTTTGAGCAGCCCGTTGAGTTGCTGCAACCAGGCGCCCGCCGGCGCGCCATCGTAGGGCTTGGGCATCATGGCCAGTTCCGCCAGGGCGGCGATACGCACCGGGTCCAGCGGTTGCTCGGCGCGCACGATCGGGCGCTTGTCGGGAATCAACCGACGCAGCTGCCACAGGCCGAAGCCGAGCAGTGGCAGTAGCAACAGCAGCAGCCACCAGCCGGGCGCGGGTGGCCAGAAACCGATCGGGGAGGGGGTGATCAGCGGTTGCAATTGCTCGAGGCTGCTCATCGACCTTTCCCCGGTTTTTGCGGGTTGAGGTACTCGCGCAGTTGCTCGACCATTTCACTTTGGGTGCTCAGGGGCATCAGCAGCACCCGCAACTTCTGCGCCAGCAGTTCCCAGCGGGCGACGCGCGCTTCAGCCTGGGCGCGATAGGCCTGGCGCAGCTCGAAATTGAGGGTGTCGAGTTCCAGTTGCGCGCCGCGTTCGGCGAAGCGCAACAGCCCCGCAGCGGGCAGGGCATGATCGAGTGGGTCGGACACCGGCAGCAGCAGCAGGTCGCAATGACGGGATAACAGGCTCAGCTGTTGCTCGGAGCCTTCTGTCAGGGCGCGCTCATCGCAGATCACGATCACCAGGCTGCCCGGACGTAGCACTTCCCGGGCGCGGCGCAGGGCCAGGTTGAGGGCGTCGCGATGGGTCTCGCCCTCGGTGTGCAGGGACTGGTTGACCCGCACCAGGCGGTTGAGCAGTTGCAGCAGGCTTTGCTTGCTACGGCGCGGCTTGATCTCGTAATGCTCATTGTCGCCGAACACCAGGCCGCCCACGCGGTCATTATGGCCCAACGCAGCCCAGCCGATCAGGCTCGCTGCCTGGGCAGCCAGCACCGACTTGAACATCAGCCCGGAGCCGAAAAACAGCCGGCGGCTCTGTTCGACCATGATAAAAATCGGCCGCTCGCGCTCTTCATGGAACAACTTGGTGTGGGGTTCCTGGGTGCGCGCGGTCACGCGCCAATCGATGGTGCGCACATCGTCCCCTGCCTGGTAGACCCGTACCTGATCGAAATCCACGCCCCGGCCGCGCAGCTTGGAGTGATGCAGGCCAATCAACGGGCTGCGCTGGCTCGGCGTGGAAAACAGCTGCACCTCGCGCACGCGATGGCGCATTTCGATCAATTCGGCGAGGCTGACACGAATACCCGGCTCGGGCAGCGGGAGGCTGTTCATCGGGGTCAAGCGACGGCTACGACGTCGAGAATCCGCTGGACCACCCGGTCCTGGTCAATGCCTGCGGCTTCGGCTTCGAAGGACAGAATGATGCGGTGACGCAATACGTCGAACAACACCGCCTGGATGTCTTCCGGGCTGACGAAGTCGCGACCCGCGAGCCAGGCATGAGCCCTGGCGCAGCGGTCCAGGGCGATCGAGCCCCGCGGGCTTGCGCCATAAGCGATCCACTCGGCCATCTCCGGATCGAACTTGCCCGGGGTGCGGGTGGCCATGACCAGTTGCACCAGGTACTCCTCTACTGCGTCAGCCATGTAAAGGCCGAGGATTTCCTTGCGCGCGGCGAAGATCGCCTGCTGGCTGACCCGACGCTCGGGTTTGGTTTCGCCGTTAAGCGCTTCGCCGCGGGCCTGCTGCAGGATCCGGCGCTCGACTGCAGCATCCGGAAAGCCGATCTTCACGTGCATCAGGAAACGGTCAAGCTGGGCCTCGGGCAGGGGATAGGTGCCTTCCTGTTCGATGGGGTTTTGCGTCGCCATCACCAGGAACAGCGGCGACAGGTCATAAGTACTGCGCCCAACGCTGACCTGGCGCTCGGCCATGGCCTCCAGCAACGCCGACTGCACCTTGGCCGGGGCCCGGTTGATCTCGTCAGCCAGCACCAGGTTATGGAAGATCGGCCCTTGCTGGAACACGAAACTGCCGGTTTCCGGCCGATAGATTTCCGTGCCGGTGATGTCGGCGGGCAACAGGTCGGGGGTGAACTGGATTCGATGGAACTGCGCCTCGATGCCCTCGGCGAGCTCCTTGATGGCCTTGGTTTTAGCCAGCCCGGGAGCGCCCTCGACCAGCATATGGCCGTCGGCGAGCAAGGCGATGAGCAAGCGCTCGATGAGTTTTTCCTGGCCGAGAATCTGCGTTGAAAGAAAGGTTCGCAGCGCGAGCAGCGCTTCACGATGTTCCATCGATGACTGTTCCTGGAAAGGGTGACCGCAGACGTTGCGATAACGCCGAGGGCTGGGGGCATTACTTTAATGCATGGTGGGGGGTGGCGACTAACGGCTTTTTGCGTGAAATGGGGGAATTGAATGGCGGGCGCTCATGCGCAGCGTGTTTTTTCTATGGCTGAAGGTCGCTCAACAAGGATGTCACTGTCGCCCGGTTGACTAACTCACACCATGGCCCATCTTCAACGACTGCCCCGTTGTGCATGACGATCACGCGATCAAAACGGTGCAAGTGACCGACATCGTGTGTCACACAAATCAATCCCCGCCCGGCGAAGGTGTCGAAAAGCAAATCCCACACCGGGCCGGCCAGTTTCGGCTCGATCGACGCACTGGGCTCGTCGAACAGATTAAAACGCCCTGGCCGGTTGATCAGCCGGAGCAGAGACAGGCGTTTAGCTTCGCCGCCAGAAACATTGGAGGCGTTTTCAGTGAGGTGGCGCTGGGAAACGATATCTTCAAGGTCGAGTCGCTGTATTGCCTGGTTCAACGCTGGAGAGGGGTCGATTCCAAATAGCACTGATCTGTCAAAGGAACCCTCCAGGAACTGCGGTGATTGAGGGCAATACCTCAGGAGTTGCAAGTGTGCCTGGGCGTTCAACCTGGAAACGCACGTGTCGTCCAGGCTCAGCGAATTTCTTGCCGACACATTCAGACCGACCAGGGCTTCCAGCAAGGTCGATTTACCTGCGCCACTGGGGCCCGTGATGGCGACGGACTGGCCTTGTGTGAAAGTAAAAGCTTTCTCGATGCTCAGCCGGACGCTGCCGCCGTCGGTGATCACACAGGGTGCGAGCACCAATGTAGATTCCTCATCGGAGGTTTTTTCGGCGCGGCGACTGTCGTCGTCAAAGTCTGGCAGTGCCAGTAACTGCTGGAGGCGACGCTGGTCCGCGAGAAACTGATCCAGCACCCGATAGCCTTCGCTCAGCGCGGTGATATTAAGTAAAAAGCTACCTGCAATTGAGAATATGGCGACCAGTTGCCCAACGCTGATACCTGGCTCTCCCGACAACTGATCGAAGACGCCCCATCCGAGTAGGCCTCCCGTTGAAAGACTGACAAACAGTACTTTTGCCCCAGTGAGGAAGCCACCTGAGCTTGCTACGGTGACCGCCGCTTTGGCGTAGTTATTGAAGGCGCGGTTCAGTCGTTCAGTTGCGCAGAATTCAGCACCTTCCAGTTTGATGGATTTGCCGGAGCTCAAGGTGTTGTACAGCAGTGCGCTGACTTCATCCTCTTGCTCGTTGACGGCATCAATGTGCTTTCTGCGCCAGCGGATGATTCGATGGGTGACCAACAGGTAAACGATGCCAAGGCCTGTCATCGCCAGGAATACTTTAGCGCCACCCATATAATAAAATGCACCGCCTACGATAAGGAATTCCAGGCACAGCGGAAGTCCTGTGGTGACGAAAAACGTTAATAATTGCTCGTGCGCTGTAATCCCGCGCTCTACTGATTTTATGAATTGTCCGATGCGCCACGAGCTGAACTGGAGGAACTCTTTGCGCATTAATTTTGCAATCCAGTCGATGGAGGCGTTCATTGTCACGTGCTGCACAAGTTTGGATAAAAAGAATATTTGTAGAGGGTTTATAATCGCTTGGAGGCATCCCGCCAGTGTATAACCGATGGTTAGCAGCAGAAGCATATTGAGGTCTGCGTGATTGTCAGTGTGTAGCGCGTCGACAATCTTGCCAACCAACAAAGGTGGCGCTAGAGCTATAAGCTTTAGCGCGATGATTGTGGTGATGGTTGAGGTCAGCAGCCCTGCATGCTTCTTGCAAGTTGTTCTGATAAGAGTTTGCATGAGGTGCCTGTTTGTTAAGGGCTGCGTATTTAGGCGCTTGTAGAATAAAGTTGAAGGTGCTCGTCAGTGTGCGAATCACTTGCGAAGTTTTTCCCAAGTGATTATTAATATCAGAGGTTTTTCTGTTGTTCAATGATATGGGGTGGTGAAGCATGATTTTTAGTTGTAGGTTTTTTCTTGTTGTTTTGTAGGATGAATCTTCGGTGGGCAGTTGATTGGTTGAAATGTTCTATTATTTAATGCGTAAGCCCGACCCCTCGAGGCGTTCTCGGGCTTTTCGCGAGCAAAGCTTACTCATTCATCATTATTGCCCGCGAATACGGTCTGTCAGCCAATCTGGCTGATATAGGTCCCGGTCCCCTTGAGAATGTTCTGCAAAGTCTCCTCCACCTCAGGCAGATCACCCGCCGCAGTGCTGTGAATGATCTCCAGGCAATCATCCCCATTCAGCGCATCGACATCCCCTGGAGCGATTTCGATCAGCAGGCGGGTAGGGCTCAGGGTCACTTTTACACCTTCCAGGGTCGAAGGCTCACCGTCCAGGGTGATGTCCAGCGCGTCTTCGTCCGGGTAGCGGGTCATCAGGAACATCTCGCCCTGCTCGCTGTGGCAGGCGAGCATGGCCATGTTGTCTTCTTCGTCATCGCATGGGTTGACGATCAACAGGGCGGTGGTCATTTGCATGGGTAAATCCTGGCTCGAGGAGCGTTGTTGAGGTGAAGAAAGGGCAATTCTGCCAGCCGCCGGGAATTTCTGCTCGTCTGAGTGTCAGAGCATGTGTCGTGAACATCCGAGGCGTTACTGGTCACTTCCAGCACGAATGCGCCGCAAAACAGGGCTTAAGCCGGCCTTTTTGTCACACGACTGCTAGTGTTGTTCGATGCGCAGCCTACAACCTGCGTGCGGATGACCGAATATGTCGCAGCACCGCAAGCAGGCACATTGTCGCACTCGTTAAGCTGCGCATCGAATGGATACCCGTAAAGACAGTGCGCAATCCATCGCGCAGTGGTTTTTGCAGATGCCCATTCATGGAAGGTGAATGTGACCCGAGTGTCTCGTCCAGCTTCACCCACCTGTGACCCTGTTTCCTCTGCCCGAGAATCAGGAACAGGGTGACGGATCGCCCCGCGAGGGGTTTTGCACGCGACGCTTCCATCAATAACAAGCCCAAGCGGAGTACCACAGATGGCGTTCTTCACCGCAGCCAGCAAAGCCGACTTCCAGCACCAACTGCAAGCGGCACTGGCGCAGCACATCAGTGAACAGGCACTGCCACAAGTGGCGCTGTTTGCTGAACAATTTTTCGGCATCATTTCCCTCGACGAGCTGACTCAACGTCGGTTGTCCGACCTCGCCGGGTGCACCCTTTCTGCGTGGCGCCTGCTTGAGCGCTTCGATCACGCGCAGCCGCAAGTGCGCGTCTACAACCCTGATTACGAACGCCACGGCTGGCAGTCGACCCACACTGCGGTCGAAGTGCTGCACCACGACCTGCCGTTCCTGGTGGACTCGGTGCGTACCGAGCTGAACCGTCGCGGCTACAGCATTCATACCCTGCAAACCACTGTGCTGAGCGTGCGTCGCGGCAGCAAGGGCGAGTTGCTGGAAATCCTGCCAAAAGGCACCCAGGGCGAAGGGATTCTCCAGGAATCCCTGATGTACCTGGAAATCGACCGCTGCGCCAACGCGGCCGAACTGAACGTGTTGAGCAAAGAGCTGGAGCAGGTGCTCGGTGAGGTCCGCGTGGCGGTCGCCGATTTCGAGCCGATGAAAGCCAAGGTCCAGGAAATCCTGACCGGCCTCGATAACAGCCAGTTTGCTGTCGACGCTGAAGAAAAGAACGAAATCAAAAGCTTCCTGGAATGGCTGGTGGGCAACCACTTCACCTTCCTCGGCTACGAAGAATTCGTGGTAAGCGATGAAGCCGATGGCGGCCACATCGTCTACGACCAGGATTCGTTCCTTGGCCTGACCAAATTGCTGCGCACCGGCCTGACCTACGACGACCTGCGCATCGAAGACTATGCCGTGAAGTACCTGCGCGAACCGACCCTGCTGTCGTTCGCCAAGGCCGCGCACCCAAGCCGTGTGCACCGTCCGGCTTACCCTGACTACGTGTCGATCCGTGAGATCGATGCCGACGGCAAGGTCATCAAGGAATGCCGTTTCATGGGCCTGTACACCTCTTCGGTGTATGGCGAGAGCGTGCGGGTCATTCCGTACATCCGCCGCAAGGTCGAGGAAATCGAACGCCGCTCCGGCTTCCAGGCCAAGGCTCACCTGGGCAAGGAACTGGCGCAGGTGGTTGAAGTACTGCCACGCGACGACCTGTTCCAGACCCCGGTCGACGAGCTGTTCGCCACCGTGATGTCGATCGTGCAGATCCAGGAACGCAACAAGATTCGCGTGTTCCTGCGCAAAGACCCGTACGGTCGTTTCTGCTACTGCCTGGCCTACGTGCCGCGCGACATCTACTCCACCGAAGTGCGCCAGAAGATCCAGCAAGTGCTGATGGATCGCCTGAAGGCCTCGGACTGCGAGTTCTGGACCTTCTTCTCCGAGTCCGTGCTGGCCCGTGTGCAACTGATTCTGCGGGTTGATCCAAAGAACCGCCTGGACATCGACCCGGTCCTGCTGGAAAAAGAAGTGGTGCAGGCCTGCCGCAGCTGGCAGGACGACTACGCCAGCCTCACCGTTGAAAGCTTCGGCGAAGCCAGTGGCACCAACGTGCTGGCAGACTTCCCCAAAGGCTTCCCGGCCGGCTATCGCGAGCGTTTCGCGGCGCATTCGGCTGTGGTCGACATGCAGCACCTGTTGAGCCTGAACGAAAAAAATCCGCTGGTGATGAGCTTCTATCAGCCGCTGGGCCAGGTCTCCGGCAAGCGCGAGCTGCACTGCAAGCTGTATCACGCCGATACCCCGCTGGCCCTGTCCGACGTGTTGCCGATCCTGGAAAACCTCGGGCTGCGTGTGCTCGGTGAGTTCCCGTACCGCCTGCGCCACAACAATGGCCGCGAGTTCTGGATTCACGATTTCGCCTTCACCGCCGCCGAAGGCCTGGACCTCGATATCCAGCAACTCAACGACACCTTGCAGGACGCGTTCGTCCACATCGTGCGTGGCGATGCCGAGAACGATGCGTTCAACCGCCTGGTACTGACCGCCGGCCTGCCATGGCGTGACGTGGCGCTGCTGCGTGCCTACGCGCGCTACATGAAGCAGATCCGCCTGGGCTTCGACCTGGGCTACATCGCCAGCACCCTGAACAACCACACCGACATCGCTCGCGAGCTGACCCGGTTGTTCAAGACCCGTTTCTATCTGGCGCGCAAGCTCACCGGCGACGATCTGGAAGACAAGCAGCAACGTCTGGAACAAGCCATCGTCACCGCACTGGACGATGTCCAGGTGTTGAACGAAGACCGCATCCTGCGTCGCTACCTGGACCTGATCAAGGCCACGCTGCGCACCAACTTCTACCAGACTGATGCCAACGGCCATAACAAGTCGTACTTCAGCTTCAAGTTCAACCCGCATCAGATTCCCGAGCTGCCAAAGCCAGTACCGAAGTTCGAAATCTTCGTCTACTCGCCTCGTGTTGAAGGCGTGCACCTGCGCTTCGGCAATGTCGCTCGTGGCGGCCTGCGCTGGTCTGATCGTGAAGAAGACTTCCGTACCGAAGTCCTGGGCCTGGTGAAAGCCCAGCAAGTGAAGAACTCGGTCATCGTGCCTGTGGGTGCGAAGGGCGGCTTCCTGCCGCGGCGCCTGCCATTGGGCGGCAGCCGTGACGAGATCGCGGCAGAGGGCATCGCCTGCTATCGCATCTTCATTTCCGGCCTGCTGGACATTACCGACAACCTCAAAGACGGTGCGCTGGTACCGCCGGTCAACGTCGTGCGCCATGATGACGATGACCCGTACCTGGTGGTGGCTGCGGACAAGGGCACTGCGACCTTCTCCGACATCGCCAACGGCATCGCCATCGACTACGGTTTCTGGCTCGGTGACGCGTTCGCGTCCGGTGGTTCCGCCGGTTACGACCACAAGAAAATGGGCATCACCGCCAAGGGCGCGTGGGTGGGCGTACAACGCCACTTCCGCGAGCGCGGCATCAACGTCCAGGAAGACAGCATCACCGTGGTGGGCGTCGGCGACATGGCCGGCGACGTGTTCGGTAACGGCTTGCTGATGTCCGACAAGCTGCAACTGGTCGCAGCGTTCAACCACCTGCACATCTTCATCGACCCGAACCCGCAGCCGGCCAACAGCTTCGCTGAGCGTCAGCGCCTGTTCGACCTGCCGCGTTCGGCCTGGTCGGACTACGACACCAGCATCATGTCCGAGGGTGGCGGGATCTTCTCCCGTAGCGCCAAAAGCATCGCGATTTCCCCGCAGATGAAAGAGCGCTTCGACATCAAGGCCGACAAGCTGACCCCGACCGAACTGCTGAACGCCTTGCTCAAGGCGCCGGTGGACCTGTTGTGGAACGGCGGCATCGGCACCTATGTCAAGGCCAGCAGCGAAAGCCACGCCGACGTTGGCGACAAGGCCAACGATGCACTGCGCGTGAACGGCAATGAACTGCGCTGCAAGGTCGTGGGCGAGGGCGGTAACCTGGGCATGACCCAGCTCGGTCGCGTGGAATTCGGCCTCAATGGTGGCGGTTCCAACACCGACTTCATCGACAACGCCGGTGGCGTGGACTGCTCCGACCACGAAGTGAACATCAAGATCCTGCTGAACGAAGTGGTTCAGGCCGGCGACATGACCGACAAGCAACGCAACCTGTTGCTGGCGAGCATGACCGACGAAGTGGGCAACCTGGTGCTCGGCAACAACTACAAGCAAACGCAGGCGCTGTCCCTGGCAGCTCGCCGTGCCTTGCCGCGGATTGCCGAATACAAGCGCTTGATGAACGACCTGGAAAGCCGCGGCAAGCTGGACCGCGCTATCGAGTTCCTGCCGTCGGAGGAAGCGATCAACGAACGCATCGCCGAAGGCCATGGCCTGACGCGTGCCGAGCTGTCGGTGCTGATCTCCTACAGCAAGATCGACCTCAAGGAGCAGTTGCTGGGCTCCCTGGTGCCGGACGACGACTACCTGACCCGCGACATGGAAACCGCTTTCCCGCCAAGCCTGGTGAGCAAGTTCTCCGCAGCCATGCGCCGTCACCGTCTGAAGCGCGAAATCGTCAGCACCCAGATCGCCAACGACCTGGTCAACCACATGGGCATCACCTTCGTTCAACGACTCAAAGAGTCGACCGGCATGAGCCCGGCGAACGTGGCCGGTGCCTATGTGATCGTGCGCGACATTTTCCACCTCCCGCACTGGTTCCGTCAGATCGAGTCCCTGGACTACCAGGTGTCGGCAGACGTGCAGCTGGAGCTGATGGACGAGCTGATGCGCCTGGGTCGCCGCGCTACGCGCTGGTTCCTGCGTGCCCGTCGCAACGAGCAGAATGCTGCCCGTGACGTCGCCCACTTCGGTCCGCACCTGAAGGAGCTGGGTCTCAAGCTCGACGAACTGCTCAGTGGCGAGATCCACGAGAACTGGCAGGCGCGCTACGAGGCGTATGTCGAAGCCGGTGTGCCGGAACTGCTCGCACGCATGGTGGCTGGTACTTCGCACCTGTATACGTTGCTGCCGATCATCGAGGCCTCCGACGTGACCGGCCAGAACCCTGCGGACGTGGCCAAGGCCTACTTCGCCGTGGGCAGCGCACTGGACATTACCTGGTACCTGCAGCAGATCAGTGCCTTGCCGGTTGAAAACAACTGGCAGGCCCTGGCCCGTGAAGCGTTCCGCGACGACGTCGACTGGCAACAACGTGCGATCACCATCTCGGTCCTGCAACAGGGCGACGGTTCCCAGGACGTGGAAACACGCCTGGCACTGTGGATGGCAGAGCACGCGAGCATGATCGAACGCTGGCGCGCAATGCTGGTGGAAATCCGCGCCGCCAGTGGCACGGACTACGCCATGTACGCCGTGGCCAACCGGGAGTTGCTGGACCTGGCCTTGAGCGGGCAAGCCGTAGTGCCTGCTCCTGCAACGGTCAGCGCAGAGCTGGAACCGGCGGCTTGAACAGTCGCTGAATGAAAAAAACCCGCATTGAGAGATGCGGGTTTTTTTTGTTGGGGTGTAGCTGCAAGGGCCCCTTCGCGGGCAAGCCCGCTCCCACTGAGTTTTGTGTTGGACACATAATCTCCACACTACACCGAACCCTGTGGGAGCGGGCTTGCCCGCGAAGGGGCCCTTAGACTCAATACAACTTATCGCTTTTGTTATCATCAATCATCGATACATTACTTGTCGGTCCGGTCAATAAATTACTGAGCGACTGGTCAAACTTCTGCAATGCCCGAACTTGCACTTCCTGCTGTTCGTTGATATCTGCAACTATCTCTTCGCTGCGCTTGTAATCAGCCCATAAAGGGCTCAATGACCTGGTGTCGTACCCGCGAGCGGTGCCGATATAGTCAAGGTTGCGATCATAGAAGTGCGCACTGACATCCGCTTCCACATCCGAACTGCGCGAGGTAATCAACTGGCTGCGGGCATCGACGACTGCTGCCACATCAGGCCTCGCCGCGCGCAGGCTCTGCATGTCCGGGTATTCCGTCACCGAGCCAAACTGGCGCTGCAACGAAGCCTTGACCCAGTCCACTGCCCTGTCCGGTGTAGAGGTGGCCACGTAGGCGTCATGAATGGATTGCACCAGCAGGCTCTGGCCGAAGCCCGTCCCCGCGTTGGCGCGGTAATCATTGAGGTAAGCGCGATTGGTCTGGGTATTGCGACTGTAGACAATGCCTACGGATTTGTCGGGCCCGCTGGGCACCTTGGTGGAAGCGCTGCGGCCTACCGGTTGGGAGAATATCCCATGCAGAGGACCAACCGATTCCGGTGCAGTTGGAACGGAGCAGCCCGTTATGATAACCGTCATTGTCAGTGTACTGATCAGCACTCGTTTCATGGTGTTTCTCCAGTGAAACAGCTTAATTCATGAAGTTTGTCGCCGACATTGATTCGGCAGTCATTCAAAGATTAGTCCTGTCAGCATTTAATGAAATGGCGCATGTGACGGCACGGATGCAGTCATTAGTTTTGTTCGGCGTAAAGATTGGCGACTCATCGCTCGGAGAAATAAAAAGACCCAAATAATTAAAATGGGCCTGATTATTTATGCATCGTCGCTCAGCTATCAGTTTTTCAACGGGATCAACACTTTCTCGTCCGGCGACAGCACCATGAATACCAACAGTTTCGCGGGTTGGGTTGCGCTGGCGTTTTTCGAGACCAGGTGTTCCGAGCCGGCGGGCTCGTACCAGTATTCACCGGCCTTGTACGACACGGCTTGTTCGCCTTTGACCTGCGAGATGATCTCGCCGGACAGCACGTAGGCCATGGCGGTGCCTTCATGCTTGTGAGCGATAGAGGCCTGTCCGGGCTGGTAATCGACCTCGATCATCAAGGCTTTTTTGCCGGGCACGTTTTTCAGCATCTGGTCTTGCAGAACCGTGACCTTTTCCGATGGCGCAGCTTCGTGGGCCAGTGCAGCAGCGGAAACGGTCAGGGCCAGTGCCGCAAGGGGAGCAGCGAGTAAGCGCAGGGTTTTCATGTTTATCACCTGGAAGAATGGGGTTGTCCGAACCCACATTAGTGCGCAGGTGAGGCCAGGCAAACAGCCAATTCCCTGGAAGGTCAGGTGACCAATCTAGCGGATGGGGAAACTGTTGAAATCCACCGCATTGGCCAGTTGGTTGTCGATCAGGCCGATAAAGCCTTGTACTTCAGGGCAGTTGAAATGCATCTGCATGGCCGCTTCCGATTGCCAGCGGGCGCTGACGTTCCAGCGGTTACTGTCCTCGGGGCAGCGGTCGACCATGTACGACTCGCAGCCTGGCTGCTGGCGCAGGGTTTCAACAATTCTCTGCAGTTGCTTGCCAAGCTCGTCGGAGCGGCCGGCAGCGGCCTGCACCTGTACGGTATTGATGACTTCGGTGGACATTGCTCACACTCCTGAATCAGGCCGGACGAATCCTGCTCACTGAGGGATAAACGCCTTAGCAGGATAGGCTTGCGCCCCGGGACCACCAATAGCCAATCGCCTGATAAACCCCTACGCCAATCGATCAGGCGACCTGCTGCAGAATGTCGCGCAAACGGTTCAGGGCCAGGTCGATGTCCAGGGTTTCGATAGCACCAAAACCCATGAGCAGCCCGTCTCTTGGCGCCTGCTGGTAGTAGAAACCCTCGATCGGATACAGCCCGACTTCGACTTTTTTCGCCAATTCCACCAGCAATGGCATATCGATAGGCACCTTGAACATCAGCACCATGTGAAAGCCTGCCGTGGAAGGGACCGCTTCGAGCCAGGGTGCAAGGTCCGTGGCTGCGCGTTCGAGAATACGCTCGCGTCGACCGGCATAGATCGTGTGGCAACGCCTGATGTGCTTGAGCAGGCACCCCTCGGCGATGAACTTGGCCAGCGCCCACTGGGGCAGGGTCGAGGTGTGCAGGTCGGTGAGCTGCTTGGCGCGAATCACCGCTTCGAGGATCGCCGGGGGCAAGATCGCATAACCCAGGCGCAACTCCGGCAACAGGGTTTTGGAAAAGGTACCGACGTAAGCCACGATGCCGCGCTCGTCCATGCTTTGCAGCGAGTCTGTCGGCCGGCCCTCATAGCGGAATTCGCTGTCGTAATCGTCCTCGATGATGATCGCCCCCAGCTCATAAGCGCGCTCCAGCAGCGCCAGCCGACGTTGCGTACTCATGGGGATGCCGAGCGGGAATTGATGGGAGGGCGTGACGTAGATCAGCCGCGTGCCCAAGGGGATCTTCTCGACCTGAATGCCTTCGCTATCCACCGGCACACCGATCACCGTCGCACCGTGGCTGCCAAACAGCAGGCGCGCCGGTGGATAGCCGGGATCTTCCATGGCCACCAGGCCGCCGGGACGGGTCAGCACCCGGGAGATCAGGTCCAGCGCCTGTTGTGCGCCGTTGCACACCACCACATCGTCATCCTGGCAATTGACCCCACGGGAAAAAGCAATATGCCGGGCTATTGCATTGCGCAGCGCCGGCAGGCCTTCAGGCTGGCTGTAGAAGCCCTTGGAGCCGGACATCTGGCGCAGGGCGTGTGCCGTGCACCTGCGCCAGTCGTCCTGGGGAAATTGCCCCTTGCTGGTGGCGCCACCAATAAAGTCGTAGCGCAGTGAACCGTCCAGCGTCGGGTGGCGCAAGAACACCGGCAAGCTGCGCCAGGATTCGATGATTTCCGCACTGGCCAGGTCCGAATGGCTCTGTTTGCGAGTGATTTTGGCCGGGCGGGCGTTGACGTACGTACCTTTGCCGATGACGCCGGTAAGGAAGTTCTCGTAGGTCAGCTGGGCATAGGTATCGGAAATGGTCTTGCGCGAGATGCCCAGTTGCTCTGCCAGCAAGCGGCTGGGCGGCAACTGGGTGCCAGCCGCCAGGCGGCCGGATTCGATGGCGCTGCGCAGTTGCTTGTACAACTGGCCCGCCAGGTCCTTGCGGCCGTTGATGACGACATGAAGTTCCATACCGGCGGGGCTCCGGGGGCGATTCAGGGGCGTGTGCGATCGCGCAAGATTACCCGCATGAGCGAACATGCAGTAGTTGTGCGGGTAAAAAACCGCAGATTGGCCTGGCGCCGCAGTGGTCAACGGTTAATTCGCCGAATTGGACCTGTAACGATCCACGTTGCGCGCCTACCGTAGGCTGACTCTATCGGCCCCCGAGGCTCGCCATGAATTCCCGCCTGGATTACTACAGCGCATCGCCCAAGGCGATGAAAGCCATGATCGCCATGGAGGCCCTCACCAGCCATCTCAGCATCGAACCGCAGTTGTTGCACCTGATCAAGATCCGCGCTTCACAGCTCAATGGCTGCGCGTTCTGCACTGACATGCACTCGGTGGATGCGCGACGCCTGGGCGAGACCGATCGGCGGCTGTATTCGATCGTGGTGTGGCGCGACAGTCACTTCTTCAACCCCCGTGAGCGCGCCGCACTGGCCTGGGCCGAGGCGGTCACGCTGCTCGCTCAAAGCCATGTTCCGGATGACGTCTACGCCCAGGCCCGGGAGCAATTCAGTGAGGCTGAAATGGTCGACCTGACCGTTGCCGTCACGACCATTAACAGCTGGAATCGCCTGGCCGTAAGTTTCCGCCAAACCCCGAGTTGTTGATGGGCGCAGGATTGTAATAGAGTGGGCTGCCATGTCTGTATCAAGGATGAATCACCCATGTCTGGCACCGATCCCGTCATCAGCCTCGAACGTTTCAACGAATCCCATCTCGAAGGCGTCGCCGCGCTCTATAACGAAACAGCGATCACGCGCCAGGTGCTGCAGATGCCGTATCAGTCCGTAGAGGCCTGGCGCTCGCGCATTGAAGCAGGCAATGAACGCGCACTGAAACTGGTGGCACTGCATCAGGGCGCGGTCATCGGCCACCTGGGGCTTGAACAGTATTCGCGAGTGCGCCGCAGCCATGCGGGCAGCTTTGGCATGGGCGTCGCGTCAGCGTGGCAGGGCAAGGGCGTTGGCTCCAGATTGCTCAGCGCCGCCCTGGACATCGCCGACAACTGGATGAACCTGCAGCGGGTCGAGCTTTCGGTGTATGCCGACAATGAAGCGGCTATTAGCCTGTATCGCAAATTCGGCTTCGAGACCGAAGGCCTGTTTCGTGACTACGCCTTGCGTGACGGGGTGTTGGTGGATACCTTGAGCATGGCGCGCCTGCGTCGCACGCTCACCTCCCGCTGATTGGGCCGGCAGCGCAAAAAACACCGCTGGCGCGTTTAGTCGTACGCCGGCGGCTCGCTTCTGCCATGCTCAACGTCCGCAGCACTGCTTCAACCAAAGGAACACCGCAATGGACGACGTACAGCAACTGGGTCAGATGCTTCGCCAATACGCAGATAGCGAAGCGCACAAGAAGCAACTGTTTGAGGCGCAATCGGCCGTGTGGGCGACGCGTATAGGCGAGTTGTTCGACCAGATCCAGCTGTGGCTGGAACCGGTCAAGACGCCCAACCTGCTGGAAGTCAGTCGCGCGGCTTATGTCGCATTCGGGCCAAGTGTTCCGGTGGAAACGTCGAAGTTCAACACCGAGAAGCTGAGCATCGTGATCGCTGGCAAGCCGGTGGAATTCGTTCCCGATGTGATGGGCACGGGCGGGCAGATTTCCCTGGCGGTCATGGGCCTCACGGCTGCCCGCTATGGCAGCGTTTCGCTGGTCTGCCTGCCGCCCTCCAACAGCTGGCAGTGGCGCAAGACCAACGGCCTGAAGGACGCGGATACCTTTGCCTTCGATGCGAATTTCCTCGCGCAGCAACTGCAAAGCCTGATCCCCCGCGAGCGCGGCTGAAAGATAGATAACACACTCTGATCTTGCGGGATTTGACTCTGCGGGCGTCAGCCTGCGCAGGGTCGAATCGGTGCGTAACTGATGCCAGGTGCCCGAGAGCGCCATCAGGCAGGGGAAACTGGAGTGCGGTGCCGGACGGGCCGTTATTTCAACGCCGGGTCGCCCATGTTCATTTTCTTCCAGCCTTGCAGCAATACCTGGGCCTTGGGTTCCTGGCCGTTCTCCAGGTAATACTGGATCAGCGAAAGTCGTGCGTTGCGATTGGCCGGCTGTTCCTTGAGCAGCCGTTCCAGCTCCAGGCAAGCCTCGTCAACCTTGCCGCTGTCGTGCAGCGCTACGGCCAGTACATAGCCGTATTGCGCGTTCTGCGGCTCCAGTCGGGCCGCCTTGAGCAGGGCAGGCATGGCTTGGGCGGTTTTGCCGGCGCGAATCAGGGCCAGACCAAGGGAATGCTGGAGCAGCGCTGCTTCCGGGTGGTCCTTGAGGCCCTGGTCGAGGAGTGCCTGGGCTTCCTGTTTGCGTCCGGCCGCTTCCAGCCATTGCACCAGGCTGACCAGTGCCGGGTAGAAGTCGGGGTCGCGCTTAAGCGCAGTGCGCAACAACCCTTCGACGTCAGCGCTGCGCCCGCTGGCCTGATACAGCATGGCGAGGTTGAGATTGGCTTCGGCACGTTCGGCCAGGCTCTTCTGCACTGCTTCATACTCGCCGATTGCCACGTCCCAATTGCCCCGGGCGTTGCCCAAACCATCGCGGGCCGCGCCGAGCAGGTCGCGTGCGGCGGCAATCCGTACGGCCTTCACCGGGTCAACCAGCAATGGCGTCAGCAGGGGGGCGCGTTCGGCCGGCGGCAGGATGGCGCTGATCGCCCGGATGGCGCTTTCACGTACCTGGGGCGCCGGGTTGTTCAAGTCTTTGCTTGCCAGTTTCAAGGCCTGTTCGCTGGGGTACAGCGCCAACTCGGCCAGCAGCGTCGCGCGCTGGATGGCCGGCAAATTGCTGCGTTGCAACTGCTCGTTCAGGGCTTGGGCGGCACCGGGCTGGCCATTGCGGATCAGCCACAGGCTTTCGTCGTAGCGCGGGGCCTGCGGGGCAGAGGCGGCGTTCCAGAGCTTGAACTGTTCAGTGACCTTGTCACCAGCCTTGCCCTGGTGACAGGTCAGGCAGGCGTCCGGCGTGCCGAGTTTTTTTGCTCGTTCCGGGTTGGGAATGCTGAAGCTGTGGTCGTGACGGAAGTCGTTGCCCATGTAGAACTTGCCGGGCATATGGCAATCTACGCATTGCGAGCCGGGTTGCCCCATGGTGTGCCGGGTGTGTTCGATGGAGTCGTAGTTCTTCGCTTGCAAGCCCTTGCCGTCCACCCCGGCGACGGCGGTCTTGCCCGCCGTGTTGTGGCATTGCAGGCAGACGCCATTACCGGGCGCCTTCAGTTCGTTACTGTGGGGGTTGTGGCAATTGCTGCAGCGCACGCCCTTGTCGGCCATTTTGCTCTGGGCGAAGGAACCATGCTCGAACACCTCATCCTTGATCTTGCCGTCCAGCGCATACAGTTCGCGCGTCAGGGCGCTGGGCAGGTAGTCGTCCATCAGCCGCTTGCCGACGGTAAAACCGTCTCCCAGGGGCGCTCGCCGGGAATGGCAGCGGGCGCAGGTTTCCAGTTCGACGGTTGCGTTCTGGTCCTTGAGATCCACGGCAAAACCCTTGTGGACCAGGTCACCTTTTTTCGCCGTCCACTGCAGATGGTTCGAGGCCGGGCCATGGCATGCCTGGCAGCCGACACCGAGGCTATTCCACTGACTGTCGAAGGTGTTTTTTGCGGCATCGAAATTGCGCTTGAAGCCGGTGGTGTGGCACTCGACGCACATGAAATTGGCGTTCTGGCTCGGCTTGCTCCAGTGCAACGGATTCTTGAAGTTGACGCCCTGGCCCGGGTACAGGTGAAACCAGCGATGCTTTTCGGTATCCCACGCCACACCCAACGCCTGCAGCCGACCTTCGCCGACTTCTATCAGGTACTGCTGCAACGGCGCGATGCCAAAGGTGTAGGCCACCTTGAAGTCCGCATTCTTGCCATCGATGCCAGGGGTGTTGACCCAGAAAGCATCGTCCTTGCGCGAGAAGCGTGTGGTTTCGTTTTCCGCCTTGAAGCTGACGTTATTGAAGTCACCCAGCACCGTGTCGGCATTGGCGTCCTGCATGGCCAGCTGGTGATGGGAACCTTGCCAATCCTTGACCTGGGGACTGTGGCAGCCTTGGCATTGCACTTCGTCGACCATGGTCGCGGGGGGCATTGCGACGGGGCGCGCCTTGGCTGGTTGGGCAGTCGGAGCAGGTGCGAGGGCAACCGGGGTTGGTGTGCTGCTCAGCAGAAACCAGCCGATCCCCGCCACTGCCAGGAGCAGCGTCGCGATGATGACCGGAAACAGCAAGCGCCCCGTCAGATTGGAAGGCGAATCAGGCTTCGGATCTGCAGCTTTATTCTTATGTTCAGGCATTGCGACTTCCGTAGTCCAGGTGCGATTACCTTCAGGCGCGCGTGCAGCATCGGTGCAGCTTTGCCGGATGCCAGGCCCGTGTCAATCGACCAGGCGCTCAAGCGCGAAATTGGCAAGTCCTTGCCGCTGGCCGCAGGGCCTGGCCCGGGTGTGATCGTGGTGCGCGCCGCCATTACCGCCGCCAGCAGCAAGACTGAAGGCCTGAAGCCTTACGAAGTGATCCCGATTGCTCTGGTAGCTGCTGCGATCTTTTGATCTTGTTTTTTATAATCAAGATCAAAAGATCGCAGCCTTCGGCAGCTCCTACGGGGTTTTGGTGACAAGCACCATCCGTCCCGACAGCGCCTGCGCAGCTTGTGCAGGCAATCGACGTCAACGATTACAGTCGCTGGCTGATACACCACAATTTGTATCCGGGCATAGGTCGCCAGCCCATTTCGTGGTTAACTTCGGCCTCTTCAAAATTCTCAAAATCAACGTTCAGAAGGACTCAGTTCATGGCTCAAGTCACTCTTAAAGGCTCTCCGGTTCAAGTCAACGGCCAACTGCCACAAGCCGGTTCCAAGGCGCCAGCCTTTTCCCTGGTTGCCGGCAATCTGTCCGACGTGACCCTGGCAAGCTTCGCCGGCAAGCGCAAAGTGCTGAACATCTTCCCAAGCGTCGACACTCCGACCTGCGCCACCTCCGTGCGCAAGTTCAACGCCCAGGCCAACGACGTGGCCAACACCGTGGTGTTGTGCATCTCCGCTGACCTGCCGTTCGCCCAGGCGCGTTTCTGCGGTTCCGAAGGCCTGGAAAACGTGCAGAACCTGTCGACCCTGCGCGGTGCCGAGTTCATCGAGAACTACGGCGTGGCGATTGCCGACGGTCCGCTCAAAGGCCTGACCGCTCGTGCGGTAGTGGTCCTGGACGAAAACGACAATGTCCTGCACAGCGAGCTGGTCAAGGAAATCGCTGAAGAACCGAATTACGAAGCAGCGCTTGCTGTATTGAAATAAGTTCGGGCTTACAATTGTTAACGGCCTGGCCCTGTCCAGGCCGTTTTCATTTGTGTATCTGTATCAGTGTCTTGGACAAACATCCTGTTACGTAAGCCGAAGGTAAATTGCCGGTAAAGCCGCTTTGCTTAATACCCGCCAGTGCTTATCGTTCAGCCTCCCGTAGAAGAAGCCCACGCGCCCAATGGTTGATCATTCAATGCAATCCTCCTCCCGTAGTCCCCGTCGCTGGCTGTTCGGCCTGCTAGTTCTGTTGGTCGTCGCTGGCGTCTGCTGGAAATTCTGGCCCGCAGGCGACCAGAAAGAGTCTGCAGGGCAGAAAGCTGCGGCCGGGCATACCGGCAAATCCGGGGGGATGCGGCCGGGGTTCGGCGGCGCGACCGGGCCGATTCCGGTGCGTGTGGCGCCGGCTGTGAAGGGTGATTTTCCCCTTTACTACAAGGCGCTGGGTACTGTAACCGCGCTCAACACCATCAATGTGCGTAGCCGGGTCGGCGGCGAACTGGTGAAGATTGCCTTTGAGGAAGGCCAGATGGTCAAGGCCGGCGACCTGCTGGCGGAGATCGACCCGCGTCCATACCAGAATGCCTTGCTTCAGGCCGAAGGAACCCTGCTGCAGAACCAGGCGCAGTTGAAAAACGCCCAGGTGGATGTCGAACGCTACCGTGGCCTGTATCGCGAAGACAGCATCGCCAAGCAGACCCTGGACACAGCCGAGGCGCTGGTCGGCCAGTATCAGGGCACGGTCAAGACCAATCAGGCAGCGGTCAATGACGCCAAGCTCAATCTCGAATTCACCAAAATTCGCGCACCGATTGCCGGCCGTGTAGGTTTGCGTCAGCTGGACGTCGGCAACCTGGTGGCCGCCAATGACACCACGGCCTTGGCCATCATCACCCAGACCCAACCGATCAGCGTCGCCTTCACCTTGCCGGAAAACAACCTGAGCGTGGTGCTGGAGCGTTATCGTTCGGGGGCCAAGCTACCTGCTGAAGCCTGGGACCGGGGGGACACCAAATTGCAGGCGACCGGCGTGCTGCAGAGCCTCGACAACCAGATCGACGTGACCACAGGCACCCTCAAATTCAAGGCCCGCTACGACAATCGCGACCAGTCGCTGTTTCCCAACCAGTTCGTCAACGTCCACCTGTTGGCCGACACCCTGAAAAATGTCGTGCTGGCACCTTCGGCCGCCATCCAGTTCGGCACCAATGGCACCTTCGTCTACGCCCTCGATGGCGACAAGAAGGTCACCATTCGCCAGTTGAAAGTCGGTGCCAGTGACGGTGACAACACCGTGATCACCGAAGGCCTGGCCGCCGGCGACCGCGTAGTGCTCGAGGGCACCGACCGCCTCAAGGAAGGCAGTGAAGTGGAAGTGGTCAATGACAGCAAGGACGTGCCGACCGCGCCCACCGAACACCTTCAGGGCAAGTCGGCGGCCTCGTCGCCTGATAGCACTGCGACCGACAAGGCGAAAAAGGGCGGCGCATGAACATCTCGCGGCTGTTTATCCTTCGCCCGGTAGCCACGACGCTTAGCATGCTGGCCATTATCCTGGCCGGCATTATCGCCTACCGCTTGCTGCCGGTGTCGGCGCTGCCTCAGGTCGATTACCCGACCATTCGCGTGATGACGCTGTATCCCGGCGCCAGCCCGGATGTCATGACCAGCGCCGTGACCGCGCCGCTTGAACGCCAGTTCGGGCAGATGCCCGGCCTCACGCAGATGGCTTCGACCAGCTCCGGCGGCGCATCGGTGCTGACCCTGCGCTTCAGCCTCGACATCAACATGGACGTCGCCGAGCAACAGGTCCAGGCCGCGATCAACGCCGCTACCAACCTGCTGCCCAGCGACCTGCCGGCACCACCGGTGTACAACAAGGTCAACCCGGCGGACACCCCGGTCCTGACCCTGGCGATCACCTCCAAGACCATGTTGCTGCCCAAGCTCAATGACCTGGTCGATACGCGCATGGCGCAGAAAATCGCCCAGATCAGCGGGGTCGGCATGGTCAGCATCGCCGGCGGCCAACGCCAGGCGGTGCGGATCAAGGTCAACCCGGAGGCCCTGGCGGCCAACGGCCTGAACCTGGCCGACGTACGCACCCTGATCGGTGCGTCCAACGTCAACCAGCCCAAAGGCAACTTCGACGGCCCGACCCGGGTGTCGATGCTCGATGCCAACGATCAACTGACGTCGCCTGCGGACTACGCCAACCTGATCCTCGCGTACGCCAACGGCGCGCCGTTGCGGCTCAAGGACGTGGCAGAGATCGTCGACGGTGCCGAGAACGAACGGCTGGCCGCGTGGGCCAATGAAAACCAGGCGGTGCTGCTCAATATCCAGCGCCAGCCCGGGGCCAACGTCATCGAAGTGGTGGACCGGATCAAGGCGCTGCTGCCGAGCATCACTGACAACCTGCCGGCCGGCCTCGAGGTCACCGTGCTCACCGACCGGACCCAGACCATCCGCGCTTCGGTGACGGACGTGCAGCACGAACTGCTGATCGCCATTGCCCTGGTAGTCATGGTCACGTTCCTGTTCCTGCGTCGTGCCAGCGCCACCATCATCCCCTCGGTTGCCGTGCCGCTGTCGCTGATCGGCACCTTCGGCGTGATGTACCTCGCCGGGTTCTCGGTCAACAACCTGACCCTGATGGCCCTGACCATCGCCACCGGGTTTGTGGTGGACGATGCGATCGTGATGCTGGAAAACATTTCCCGCTATATCGAAGAAGGCGAAACCCCGTTGAACGCCGCGCTCAAGGGCGCCAAACAGATCGGTTTCACCCTCATTTCCCTGACGCTGTCGCTGATCGCCGTACTGATTCCGTTGCTGTTCATGGCCGACGTGGTAGGGCGCCTGTTCCGCGAGTTCGCCATCACCCTGGCGGTGGCCATCCTGATTTCCCTGGTCGTATCCCTGACCCTGACGCCGATGATGTGCGCGCGGCTGCTCAAGCGCGAGCCCGAAGAAAAGGAGCAGGGGCGTTTCTATCGTGCCAGTGGCGCCGTCATCGACTGGATGATCGCCGCTTATGGGCGCAAGTTGCAGTGGGTGCTCAAACATCAGCCGCTGACGCTGCTGGTGGCGGTCGGCACACTGGCGCTGACGGTGTTCCTGTACATGATCGTGCCCAAGGGTTTTTTTCCGGTGCAGGACACCGGGGTGATCCAGGGCATCTCCGAAGCCCCGCAGTCGATTTCCTTTGCCGCCATGAGCCAGCGTCAGCAGGACCTGGCGAAAATCATCCTGGCTGATCCGGCGGTGGAAAGCCTGTCGTCCTACATTGGCGTCGATGGTGACAACTCGACGCTCAACAGCGGGCGTTTGCTGATCAACCTCAAGCCTCACAGCGCCCGGGACCTGAGCGCCAGCGAAATCATCGCCCGCCTGCAACCCGAAGTAGACAAACTGGTCGGTATTCGCCTGTTCATGCAGCCGGTGCAGGACCTGACCATCGAGGATCGGGTCAGCCGCACGCAGTACCAGTTCAGCATGTCGTCCCCGGACTCGGATTTGCTCAGCCTGTGGAGCGGCCGTCTGGTCGAGGCCCTGGCGCAGCGACCCGAGCTGACGGACGTGGCCAGCGACTTGCAGGACAAGGGCCTGCAGGTCTACCTGGTGATCGACCGCGACGCGGCGTCCCGGGTTGGGGTTTCGGTAGCGAATATCACCGACGCCCTGTATGACGCGTTCGGCCAGCGACAGATCTCTACCATCTATACCCAGGCCAGCCAGTATCGCGTGGTGCTGCAGGCGCAGTCCGGCGAGAAAATCGGCCCGGATGCCTTGAACCAGATCCACGTCAAGACCACCGATGGCGGCCAGGTGCGCCTGTCCAGCCTGGCCCACATCGAGCAACGTCAGGCTCAGCTGGCAATCACCCACATTGGCCAGTTCCCGGCGGTGATGATGTCGTTCAACCTCGCTCCCGGCGTGGCGCTGGGGCATGCCGTGGACATCATTGAACAGGTGCAGCAGGACATTGGCATGCCGCTGGGCGTGCAGACCCAGTTCCAGGGCGCGGCCGAAGCGTTCCAGGCGTCGTTGTCGAGCACGTTGCTGCTGATCCTGGCGGCGGTGGTGACCATGTACATCGTGTTGGGCGTGCTTTACGAGAGCTACATCCACCCGATCACCATCCTCTCGACCTTGCCCTCGGCCGCAGTGGGCGCCTTGCTGGCGTTGCTGTTGAGTGGTAATGACCTGGGCATGATCGCGATCATCGGCATCATCCTGCTGATCGGTATCGTCAAGAAGAACGCGATCATGATGATCGACTTCGCCCTCGACGCCGAACGTAATCAGGGGCTGGACCCGGAGACGGCGATCTACCAGGCGGCATTGCTGCGCTTTCGGCCGATCCTGATGACCACCCTGGCAGCCTTGTTTGGTGCGGTACCGCTGATGCTGGCCACCGGCTCCGGCGCGGAACTGCGCCAGCCCCTGGGGCTGGTGATGGTGGGCGGGTTGCTGGTGAGCCAGGTCCTGACCTTGTTTACCACCCCGGTCATCTACCTCTATTTCGATCGTCTGGGTCGTCGTTGGGGTCATAAATCCGAACCCGTGGAAGCGGTAGAGCAGCCATGAACCTGTCCGGACCTTTCATCAAGCGGCCGGTCGCTACCATGCTGTTGAGCCTGGCGATCATGTTGCTGGGCGGCGTGAGCTTCGGCCTGTTACCGGTATCGCCGCTGCCGCAAATGGATTTCCCGGTGATCGTGGTCCAGGCCAGCCTGCCGGGTGCCAGCCCCGAGGTCATGGCGTCGACCGTGGCCACGCCGCTGGAACGTTCGTTCGGGGCGATTGCCGGGGTCAACACCATGAGCAGCCGATCCAGCCAGGGCTCGACACGGGTGATCCTGCAATTTGACCTCGACCGCGATATCAACGGCGCGGCGCGGGAAGTACAGGCGGCGATCAACGCGTCGCGCAATCTGCTGCCCAGTGGCATGCGCAGTATGCCGACCTACAAGAAGGTCAACCCGTCCCAGGCGCCGATCATGGTGCTGTCCCTGACCTCGGATGTGCTGGAGAAGGGCCAGCTATACGACCTGGCCTCGACCATTCTGTCCCAGAGCCTGTCGCAGGTGCAGGGCGTGGGCGAAGTGCAGATCGGCGGCAGTTCCCTGCCTGCGGTGCGCATCGAGCTCGAACCCCAGGCGCTCAACCAGTACGGCGTGGCCCTCGATGATGTGCGCACGGCCATCGCCAATGCCAACGTGCGCCGGCCCAAGGGCGCGGTCGAGGACGGCGAGCGGCTGTGGCAGATCCAGGCCAACGACCAGCTGGAAAAGGCCAAGGACTACGAGTCGCTGATCATTCACTACGCCGACGGCGCGGCATTGCGCCTCAAGGATGTGGCCAAGGTCAGCGATGGCGTCGAAGACCGCTACAACAGCGGCTTCTTCAACGACGACGCCGCAGTGCTGCTGGTCATCAACCGCCAGGCCGGCGCCAACATCATCGAGACCGTCAACGAAATCAAGGCCCAGTTGCCCGCGCTGCAGGCCGTGCTGCCGGCCAGCGTCAAGCTGAACCTGGCCATGGACCGTTCGCCGGTGATCAAGGCCACCCTGCATGAAGCGGAAATGACCTTGCTGATCGCCGTGGCGCTGGTGATCCTGGTGGTGTTCCTGTTCCTCGGCAACTTCCGTGCTTCCCTGATTCCGACCCTGGCAGTGCCGGTGTCGCTGGTCGGTACGTTTGCGGTGATGTACCTCTACGGGTTCTCCCTGAACAACCTGTCGCTGATGGCGCTGATCCTGGCGACCGGGCTGGTGGTGGACGACGCCATCGTGGTGCTGGAGAACATTTCCCGGCACATCGACGAGGGTGTGCCGCCGATGAAGGCCGCTTATCTGGGGGCCGAAGAGGTCGGTTTCACCCTGTTGTCGATGAACGTCTCGCTGGTGGCGGTGTTCCTGTCGATCCTGTTCATGGGCGGCATCATTGAAAGCCTGTTCCGCGAATTTTCCATCACCCTGGCGGCGTCCATCGTGGTCTCGCTGGTGGTTTCGCTGACCCTCACGCCAATGCTTTGCGCCCGCTGGCTCAAGCCCCATACGCCGGGCCAGGAGAACCGCCTGCAGCGCGTCAGCCGCCGGACCAACGACTGGATGGTCGCCAAATACGCCACCAGCCTCGACTGGGTGCTGCGCCATCGGCGCCTGACACTGCTCAGTCTGTTCGTGACAATCGGCGTTAACATTGCGCTGTATGTTGTTGTTCCTAAAACATTTATGCCGCAGCAGGATACCGGTCAGTTGATCGGTTTCGTGCGCGGGGATGACGGGCTGTCATTCACCGTGATGCAACCCAAGATGGAGGTTTTCCGTCGTGCAGTATTGAAAGACCCGGCCGTTGAGAGCGTCGCCGGTTTCATTGGCGGCAGCAACGGCACCAACAACGCCTTCATGCTGGTGCGCCTAAAACCGATTAAGGAGCGCAACATCTCCGCCCAGAAGGTCATCGAGCGCCTGCGCAAGGAGATGCCCAAGGTTCCCGGTGCGCAACTGATGCTGATGGCGGACCAGGATTTGCAATTCGGCGGTGGCCGCGAGCAGACCACCTCGCAATACTCCTACATCCTGCAAAGCGCGGACCTGGGCTCATTGCGTGAGTGGTACCCGAAGGTCGTGACCGCGCTGAAGGCTTTGCCCGAACTGACGGCCATCGACGCCCGTGAAGGCCGCGGCGCTCAGCAAGTCACGCTGATTGTCGACCGCGATCAGGCCAAACGCCTGGGCATCGACATGAACATGGTCACTTCGGTACTCAACAACGCCTACAGCCAGCGGCAGATCTCGACCATCTACGACAGCCTGAACCAGTATCAAGTGGTGATGGAGGTCAACCAGAAGTACGCCCAGGACCCGATTACCCTCAAGCAAGTGCAGGTGATTACTGCCGACGGTGCACGGGTTCCGCTGTCGACCATTGCCCATTACGAAAACAGCCTGGAAGACGACCGGGTCAGCCACGAGGGCCAGTTCGCCTCCGAAAGTATCTCCTTCGACATGGCCGAAGGCGTGACGGTGGAGCAGGGGACCGCCGCCATCGAGCGGGCGATTGCGCGGCTGGGCATGCCGGAAGACGTGATTGTCAAAGTCGCCGGGACTGCTGACGCGTTCGCTGCCACGCAGAAGAGCCAGCCATGGATGATCCTTGGCGCGCTGGTCGCGGTGTACCTGGTGCTGGGCGTGCTCTATGAAAGCTACATACATCCACTGACCATCCTCTCGACCTTGCCGTCTGCCGGCGTCGGTGCATTGCTGTCGATCTATGCGCTGGGCGGGGAATTCAGCCTGATCTCGCTGTTGGGGCTGTTCCTGCTGATTGGTGTGGTGAAGAAAAACGCCATCCTGATGATCGACCTGGCCTTGCAGCTCGAGCGGCATCAAGGCCTGGCGCCGCTGGAATCGATTCGCAGCGCCTGCCTGCAGCGTCTGCGGCCCATCCTGATGACCACCCTGGCCGCGATTCTCGGGGCCTTGCCCTTGCTGCTCAGTCGCGCCGAAGGGGCTGAAATGCGTCAGCCGTTGGGCCTGACGATTATCGGCGGGCTGATCTTCAGCCAGGTGCTGACCCTTTACACCACCCCGGTGGTCTACCTCTATCTCGACAAACTGCGCCATCGCTTCAACCACTGGCGTGGGGTGCGTACCGATGCTGCTCTGGAAACTCCGCTATGACTGACCGTTCGCTTTTCACCCTGGCCGCACCCCTGGTCCCGGCTCGCGGCTCGCGCCTGCTGAGCCTGGCACTGTGCGTGTCGTTGCTCAGTGCTTGCGCCATCGGGCCGGATTACCAGCGCCCGCAAGCGGCGGCCCCGGTGCAGTACAAGGAAGCGGCCGGCTGGCGTCAGGCCAACCCCAGCGATTCGCTGGCGCGCGGAGCCTGGTGGGAGTTGTATGGCGATCAGCAGCTCAACGGCCTGATCGACAAACTCAACAGCGCCAACCAGACCGTCGCCCAGTCCGAAGCCCAGTACCGCCAGGCCCAGGCGCTGGTGCGCAGCGCCCGTGGCGCATTTTTTCCGACCGTGGACCTGACCGTGGGCAAGAACCGCTCCAGCCAGGGCACCGGTAGCAGCAGTTCCAGCCTGAGCAGTTCTTCCAGTGGCATCCGTGACACTTACACGGCGCAGGCCGGCGTGAGTTGGGAGGCTGACGTCTGGGGCAAGCTACGCCGCGGCCTGGAAGCGGACACCGCCAATGCCCAGGCGAGTTATGCCGACCTGGCGGCCATGCGCCTGAGCCAGCAATCGGAACTGGTGCAGAACTACCTGCAGTTGCGGGTTATCGACGAACAAAAACGCCTGCTGCAAGCGACGGTGGAAGCCTACGAGCGCTCGCTGAAAATGACCCAAAACCAGTACCGCGCCGGAGTCTCCGGCAAGGATGCAGTGGCCCAGGCGCAGACCCAGCTCAAGAGCACCCAGGCCGACATGGTCGACCTGATCTGGCAGCGCGCGCAGTTCGAAAATGCCATTGCGGTGCTGATCGGCTTGCCGCCAGCACAGTTCAACCTGGCCGAATCCCGTGACATCCCGACCTTGCCCGAGGTGCCGCTGAACCTGCCTTCACAACTGCTGGAACGGCGGCCGGACATTGCCTCGGCCGAGCGTTCGGTGATGGCGGCCAATGCCAACATCGGCGTGGCCAAGGCGGCGTATTACCCGGACCTGACACTGAGCCTCAACGGCGGCTACAGCAGCAGCACCTCTTCCAACTGGATAAGCGTGCCGAATCGTTTCTGGTCCGTTGGCCCCCAACTGGCCATGACCCTGTTCGACGGCGGCCAGCGCTCGGCTGAAGTGGATCGCAGCGAAGCCGCCTATGATGAAACCGTGGCCAAGTATCGCCAGACCGTACTCGACGGCTTCCGTGAAGTGGAGAACTATCTGGTGCAGTTGAAGGTGCTGGAAGACGAATCCGAAGTGCGCCAGCAGGCGCTGGATGCGGCCCGAGATTCCCTGCGCCTGACCCAGAACCAGTACAAGGCGGGGTTGATTGCCTATATTGACGTGGTGGTTGTACAGGCGACGGCTCTGAGTAATGAACGCAGCATGCTCAGCCTGTTGCAGAGCCGGTTGATCGCCAGCGTGCAGTTGATTGCAGCGCTGGGCGGTGGTTGGGATGGGCAGCTGGAGCAGAGCGCACAGTAGCGTCGCTCCTACAGATAAGGGTATTGCCCCGCCATTTAATTGTTCAAACAAGCGTTTCATCGGCTTGATGGCCTTTTGCTGATTTTCTCAGTGCGTTCCTCCTGAGAGTTAGTACAATCGCCAACTTCAACACCGCCGGGCAGGGAAGCAGTACGGGTCATTTCGAGAACTCCGATGCTTATTGGTAGCTATTCCACCACGCTGGTTATCATTTCCCTGTTCGTCGCGATTCTCGCTTCCTACACTGCGCTCAACCTCACCGAACGTATTGCCACGGCCAAGGGCCATGCGGTTGCGTTGTGGACGGCTGGCGGCGCCTTTGCCATGGGTGTAGGCGTATGGTCGATGCATTTTATCGGCATGCTTGCGTTCACCCTGCCCATAGACCTGGGCTACGACGTCACGCTGACCCTGCTGTCGTTGCTGATTGCGATGCTGTCCTGTGGCTTCGCCCTGTGGCTGGTCAGCCAGCCCCGACTACCTGCCTGGCAGCTGCTGTTCGGCGCGCTGACCATGGGCAGCGGGATCAGCGCCATGCACTACACCGGCATGGCAGCCATGCGCATGCAACCGGGCATCGATTACGATCCGGCGTTGTTCAGTGCTTCGCTGTTGATCGCGGTGGGTGCCTCGGGCGCGGCTTTATGGATCGCCTTCCGGCTGCGTCAGCACACGCCCCACGTTGCGCTGATGCGCGCCGGTGCGGCAGTGGTCATGGGCATTGCGATTGTCGGCATGCACTATACCGGGATGGCTGCGGCGCGCTTTCCCGACGGCAGCTTTTGCGGTGCTGCGTCCAGCGGCCTGAGCGGGAGCGGGCTGGACAACCTGGTGCTGATTACCACCCTGGCGGTGCTGACCATCGCCTTGCTGACTTCGATTCTCGACGCGCGGATGGAAGCGCGAACGGCGCATCTGGCCCAGTCACTGACCGAGGCCAACCGAGAACTGACCCAACTGGCCCTGCATGATCCGTTGACCGGGTTGCCGAACAGGGTGCTGCTGGCCGATCGCATCGACCAGGCGATGCTGGTGGTGCGTGAACAGGGCGGCTGTTTTGCGCTGATGTTCATCGATCTGGACGGTTTTAAACCAGTCAATGATGCATTCGGTCACCATATGGGCGATCAGTTGTTGTGCGAAGTGGCCCAGCGCCTGCGGGTGGATCTGCGCAGTCAGGACACCCTGGCGCGAATTGGCGGTGACGAGTTCGTCCTGCTGGTGCAACTGGCCGAGCAGGATGACGCGCTGAATCTGGCCGCGCGTCAGGTCGGTTTGATTGCGCGCTCGTTCCGCGTCGCCGAACATGACCTGCAGATATCCGCCAGCGTCGGCATTGCGGTCTATCCGGGCAACGGCGAAACCGCCCAGGAATTGCTGATGAACGCCGATGCCGCGATGTATCACGCCAAGGGCACCGGCAAGAACGGCTACAGCTTCTTTGACGCTTCAATGAACAGCAACGCGCGCAAGCAACTGCAGCTGTTGCAGGACCTGCGCGCGGCACTGGAGCAACAGCAATTCAGTCTTTATTACCAACCCAAGTTCGATGCCGCCAATGGCCGTCCGGTCGGTGCCGAGGCGTTGTTGCGCTGGGTGCATCCGACCCAGGGCATGCTGCTGCCGGACAAGTTCATCGAGCTGGCGGAAAAGACCGGGTTGATCATTCCGATCGGCGAATGGGTGCTCAATGAAGCCTGTCGGCAGATGCGCGAGTGGTATGTGCTGGGGTACACCGACTGGCGCATCGCGGTGAATCTTTCGGCGTTGCAGTTTTGCCATGCCGGTCTGGTCCAGAGCGTCGCCAAGGCCCTGGCGACTCACCATCTGCCGGCCAACAGCCTGACTCTGGAAATCACCGAAACCACGGCCATGAGCGACGCCGATGCGAGCATGACGGTGCTGCAGGCGCTGTCGGACATGGGCGTGGACCTGTCTATCGATGACTTCGGTACCGGCTATTCCAGCCTGATGTACCTCAAGCGCCTGCCGGCCAACGAATTGAAGATCGACCGTGGTTTCGTTCGTGATCTGGAGCGCGACAGTGATGACGCCGCCATCGTTTCGGCCATCGTCGCCCTGGGGCGGGCGTTGGGCCTGCGGATAGTGGCGGAGGGGGTGGAGACCGACGTGCAGCAGGACTTCCTGACGCAATTGGGCTGTGACTCTTTGCAAGGGTATCTGCTCGGCCATCCGCTGCCGGCCGAGCGCTTCATGATGGATATTGTTCGTGGGGAGCAGATGGCGGCGGTCTGATGGACCGCGATGGCGTCAGTAATGACACCCCTGACCATGCAAAAACCGCCGATGGCGGTTATTCTTGACCCCGACTGCTTACGCAAAAAATGGGGAAAGTCAGCATGGACAAAGTCATCGTCATCACCGGTGGGGGCCGAGGTATCGGCGCTGCGACAGCGCTCCTGGCCGCTGAACGGGGCTATCGGATCTGCATCAATTATCAGGCTGACGAAGAAGCGGCACACGCGGTACTCGAACAAGTGCGCGCAATGGGGGCCCAGGCGATCGCGGTACGCGCCGATGTGAGCATCGAGGATGAAGTGGTCGGGCTGTTCAACCGCGTGGACGCCGAACTGGGCCGTGTGACCGCCCTGGTGAACAACGCCGGCACCGTCGGACACAAATCCCGCGTGGACGAAATGTCCGAGTTCCGTATTCTCAAAATCCTCAAGACCAACGTCCTGGCGCCCATTCTCTGCGCCAAGCACGCGATCCTGCGCATGTCGCCCAAGCACGGCGGCCAGGGTGGCAGCATCGTCAACGTGTCGTCGGTGGCGTCGCGCCTGGGATCGCCCAACGAATACGTCGACTACGCGGCTTCCAAAGGGGCGCTGGACAGCTTCACCATCGGCTTGTCCAAGGAAGTAGCGGGCGAGGGGATTCGGGTCAATGCGGTGCGGCCAGGATTCATCTACACCGATTTCCATGCGCTCAGTGGCGACCCGGATCGGGTGAGCAAGCTGGAGTCAGCGATCCCGATGGCCCGGGGTGGGCGGCCGGATGAGGTGGCTGAGGCGATTGTCTGGTTGCTGTCGGACAAGGCGTCGTATGCGACGGGGACCTTTATTGATCTGGGCGGCGGACGCTAAGAGCTCAAGCTCAAGCTTTTGACTTTAAAAAGACCGGACAATCCGTCCCAACGTCTCCATCGCCTTTTCCGCCGTCTCATCCCAGGGACTGCCATAATTCAGCCGGATACAATTCCTGAACCGTCGGGTCGGTGAAAAAATCGGCCCCGGCGCGATACTGATGCCTTGGGCGAGCGCCATCTGGAACAGCTTCAACGAGTCCATCTGCTCCGGCAACTCCAGCCACAGGAAGTACCCGCCAGCAGGCTGGCTGACCCGCGTCTGTGCCGGGAAGTACCGGGCAATGGCCGCGAGCATTGCGCTTTGCTGCTCCTCCAGCGCATAGCGCAATTTGCGCAAGTGTCGATCGTAACCGCCGTGCTGCAGGTAGTCGGCAATTGCTGCCTGGGCTGGCATCGATGCGCAGAGTGAAGTCATCAGCTTCAGGCGTTCGATCTTCTGTGCGAACCGCCCGGCAGCTACCCAGCCAATGCGGTATCCGGGGGCCAGGCTCTTGGCGAACGAACCGCAGTGCATCACCAGGCCCTCGGTATCGAAGGCCTTGGCCGGTTTGGGGGCCTGTTGGCCGTAATACAGTTCGGCGTAGACATCGTCCTCGATCAGCGGCACCTGATGCCGACGCAACAACTCGACCAGTTCCTGTTTCTTCGCCTCGGGCATGGTCGCGCCCATGGGGTTCTGGAAGCTGGTCATGCACCAGCAGGCCTTGATCGGATGGCGCTCCAGGGTTTGCGCGAGCACGGCCAGGTCAATGCCCTCGCGTGGGTGCACGGGAATTTCCACCGCCTTGAGCTTGAGCCGCTCGAGAATCTGCAAGCAGGCGTAGAAGGCCGGCGCCTCGATGGCGACCAGGTCGCCGGGTTCGGTCACGGCCTGCAGGCACAGGTTCAGTGCCTCCAGGGCGCCGTTGGTGATCAACAGCTCCTCCATCGGCAACATCAGCCCGCCCACCATATAACGCAGGGCAATCTGCCGGCGCAGCTGTGGATTGCCCGGCGACATGTCGGTGACCACCATGCGCGGATCCATGTCCCGGGTGGCGCTGGCCAGGGAGCGTGACAGGCGCTGCAGGGGAAACAGCGCCGGGCTGGGGAAGGCCGAGCCAAAGGGCACGGTGTTCGGGTCCTTGATCGAATCGAGCACCGAGAACACCAGTTCGCTCACGTCGACCTCGGTTGATTCGTTCACCTGGCTGCTGATCTCCGGCTCGGAAAAAGGGCTCGGGGCGTGGGTGTTGACGAAGTAGCCGGAGCGCGGCCTGGCGCGGATCAAACCGCGCCGCTCCAGCAGGTAATAAGCCTGGAACACGGTGGATGGGCTGACCCCGTAGGTCTGGCTGGCGTAGCGCACCGAAGGTACCCGCTGACCGGGGCCGAGGACGCCGGAGCGGATCAGTTCAGCGATGTCGTCGGCGAATTTTTCGTAGCGTTTCATCTAAAGCCCGGTTGGGTTGTTCTGTGAAATCGGGGGGACTGATTCGCGGGCAAGCCCGCTCCCACCGGTTTTGCAGTGCGCTTGTGGCAGCACAGCAGTCTAAGGGATCAACGGTTCATCGGCGCAACAAACCGGCTCTTGGCTTCGCTGTAGATCCCGGGCTCATCCGTATCGACGATCTTGAACACAATGCTTTGCGAGCTGCTGCTCGGGCGCTGCGTGGTCATCGCCACGGACACCGGCACGTCGACAATTTCCCCTGGCGCCAGGCTTAGTTCGGTCTTGCCTTGCAACTGGAAGTCGTCACCCTCCACCAGCATCAGGCGATAGTCCTGGTGCTCCTGGGTCTTGTTGATGACCTTCAAGCTGTAGATGTTTTCGATCTGCCCCTGGCTGTTCTCGCGGAACAGCCCGCGGTCCTTGCTGACATCCAGCGAGACCATTGGCCGTTCCACCAGCGCGAGGGCGAGGGCGCCGATCATCGCCAGCAGCACGGCGGTGTAACCGATCAGTCGCGGTCTTAACAGACGGGTCTTGCCACCCTGCAGTTCGTGTTCGGAGGTATAGCTGATCAATCCACGGGCGTAGCCCATCTTGTCCATGATCGAATCACAGGCATCAATGCACGCTGCGCAACCAATGCACTCCATCTGCAAGCCGTCGCGGATGTCGATACCGGTCGGGCACACTTGTACGCACAGCTGGCAGTCGATGCAGTCGCCCAGGCCGACAGCAGCCGGTGCTACGTCACGCTTGCGCGGGCCACGGTGTTCCCCGCGAGCGAAGTCGTAGGAAATGGTCAGGGTGTCCTTGTCGAACATCACGCTCTGGAACCGCGCATAGGGGCACATGTGCATGCACACCGCTTCACGCAACCAGCCGGCATTGATGTAGGTGGCACCGGTAAAGAACAGGACCCAGAACAGGCTGACACCGGCCATTTGCAGGGTCAGCAATTCTTCGGCGAGGGGCCGGATCGGGGTGAAATAGCCGACGAAGGTAAGACCGGTGAGCAGACTGATCGCCAGCCATAGCGTGTGCTTGGCCGAACGCCGCAGGAGCTTGTTGAAGGTCCAGGGGGCCGCCTGCAGTCTGATCCGCTGATTGCGTTCGCCTTCAGTGATTTTCTCGCACCACATGAAAATCCAGGTCCAGGAGCTCTGGGGGCAGGTGTAGCCACACCAGACCCTCCCGGCGAATACGGTGATCGCAAACAGCCCAAATGCGGCGATGATCAGCAGCGCCGAGAGCAGGATGAAATCCTGTGGCCAGAAGGTTGCACCAAAGATGTGGAATTTGCTTTCGGACAGGTCCCAGAGCACGGCCTGGCGCCCACCCCAATTGAGCCACACCGTGCCGAAGAACAGCAGGAACAGAAACCCTGCACCGCTCATGCGCAATGTACGAAACAGGCCGGTAAAACTGCGGGTGTGAATCAGATTGTCGCTGGACCCGGTCTTCGTCTTTGCACGCGAAGGCTCAAAAGTCTGGACGGACGGGGCACTCTCAAGGGTTCGGACGGGAATTCTTTCGCTCATGGTCTTTCGCTCATCAGCCTCCATCAGGCCGGAGCACTATGAGCGTCGATCTGTTTGCATAACAGACTCAGGTATCGCAATAAAAAGCGGATCAGATGGGCTCTGATCCGCTGTCTGCGACACTTTGAAGCAGCTGTCAGCCCGGTCCCTGCGCGCCTGTCGCAAGCACTCGCCGGCCGGGTTGATCTGCGTCGGTCAAATCACCGAATCACTGTCGGTGGCTTTCAAATGCTTACGCCCATCTACGGCGCCTGCTACGGTCAATGCATCAGCTTCTGCTTCAGTGATGTAGACGCGCTGACCATCGAGTTCGACCGCCGACATGGCTTTGTCCGAGTCGGTGATCACGGTGACGTCGGGACACAGGCGGATTTCTTCGCCGTTCTCGGTAGTGAAGAAGCAAGTCTGGTTTTCGATGCGAACGGTCATGGCGGAGTCCTTATTTCTGCGGGGTCTGCAGCATTAGGCTATGGCCGGCCAGCATCGTTCGGTGCAACCGATTAATGGTTGGCGTGGTCCATCTTCCAGAACAATCACAAGGACAGCAGCATGAAAGCCTGGTGGCATGAAGTATGGGAAACCCTGCAAGCGGAATTCGCCGATATCGGCGATGCAGCACAATTGACACGAATCACTGTGAGACTGGTGATCGCCGCGATCCTGGGCGGCATTTTGGGGTTCGAACGGGAGCACAAAGGCAAGGCCGCCGGGGTGCGTACCCACATGCTGGTGGCATTGGGTGCCGCATTGTTTGTGCTGGTGCCGCAAATGTCCGGGTCGCAGGCAGATGCCATGAGCCGGGTGGTGCAGGGGGTAATTGCCGGCATCGGTTTTCTTGGCGCCGGGACCATTCTGAAAAATACCGGAGGCGAAGAGGGCCACGTGAAGGGATTGACCACCGCAGCCGGGTTGTGGATGACCGCTGCGATCGGAGTGTCGGCAGGCATGGGGCGTGAGTCGACTGCAGTGCTGAGTACGTTGCTGGCACTGGCGATTTTCAGCGTGATGCCGAGGATTTTGAAGTTGCTGGATAAAGATCGGGGTGATGCACCGTAACCATTGCCGAACCAGCAGACTCGGCCACCTGTTGTAACGGCTCACTGCTCGGCCATCAGCGACGATTACGGCCTACTGCTTTGCCATCGTCTACGATCGCGCGTCTACGATCGCTGCCAACTGTAGGAGCGAGCTTGCTCGCGAAGAACCTGAGAGCGCCGTTGGGTGTCAGGCTACCCTCGTCATCGTTAGCGCCCATCGCGAGCAAGCTCGCTCCTACAGGGTTTTCAGGGTTTGCGGGGTAGGGCTACACGATCACCGGCGGCATGGTATCTGGCGGGTCTTCCCGTGGCGGTGGGACCGTTCCAGGCGGCTCCTGCTCTGGCACCGGCTGCGGATCGGTTGGCGGAATAACGGGATTGTCGATATTCGGATCCGGCGTTTCAACAGGGTTGGGAATCGTCATCGCTGCATCTCCTGTGGCACATGGCTTGAGTCGTGCTTAAGTCTGTTGACCCTGGCTCTCATGAAATGATTCCCGTGATCGAAACAACGTGATCGAACTGAACAATCAGCGTGAACTTTACCTGCGCCGGTCGCTCGGAACCTAAGTGAGTTCATTCCGGGGCCGAGCGCTTTGCGATTGTCGGCCCAGTACAAGAGCGTCCATGGGGCGTAAAGGAGAGATGCTCGATGACGTCTGAAAAGCCTGCAGAGTTGAGCTACAACCCTCATATACCGTTGTCGCAGGCACTTTTGCTGCCGCGAATCGCGATTGAAGACACCATGCCGATCCTCGATGGCGGGCAGTTCGCTGTCAAAGCCGTGGTGGGTCAGGACGTCGTGGTCACCAGCAAGGTGTTTGCCGACGGCCATGACAAGCTGGCGGTGCGGGTGCGTTGGCGCTCCGAGGGCGATGACAGCTGGCACAGCGCGGTGATGGGCGAACTGGGCAATAACGGCTTTCAGGGCCAGTTTCGCGTCGAGCGCCAGGGCCTACACGTGTTCTTTGTGGAGGCCTGGATCGATCAGTTCGCCAGCTTCTGTTATGAACTGGAGAAAAAGCACAGCGCACGGGTGCCGGTCAGCCTGGAACTGCAGGAAGGTCGTACTCAGGTCCAGCACGCCGCCGAGCGTGCCGAAGGGCCTCTGAGCGAAGCACTGGCGGCTTTGCACCATGAGCTGTCCGGGCTGCTCGAAACCGAGCAGGTTGCACTGTTTCTGCACCAACGTAGCGCCGACCTGATGGCTCAGGCCGACCATCGGGCCTTTGTCAGTTTCAGCCCCGAGTACCCGGTGGACGTTGAGCGTGAACTGTCGCAGTTTGCCAGCTGGTACGAACTCTTTCCCCGTTCCGTCACCGACGATCCAGCCCGGCATGGCACGTTCAACGACGTACACTCGCGCTTGCCGATGATCCAGGACATGGGCTTCGACGTCCTGTATTTCCCGCCTATTCATCCCATCGGTCGCAGCCATCGCAAAGGCCCGAACAATTCCCTGACCGCCGGTCCCGATGACCCGGGCAGCCCCTATGCCATTGGCAGTGCCGAGGGGGGGCATGAGGCCATTCACTCGCAGCTGGGCACCCGCGAGGATTTCCGTCGCCTAGTGGCGGCAGCGGCCGACCATGGCCTGGAGATCGCCCTGGATTTCGCGATCCAGTGTTCCCAGGACCATCCATGGCTGCAACAGCATCCGGGCTGGTTCAACTGGCGTCCGGACGGCACGATCAAATACGCCGAAAACCCGCCGAAGAAATACCAGGACATCGTTAACGTCGACTTCTATGCCGTTGATGCGATTCCGAGTCTCTGGGTCGAACTGCGCGACATCGTGGTGGGCTGGGTCGAGGAGGGCGTGAAGATCTTCCGCGTCGATAACCCGCACACCAAGCCCCTGCCTTTCTGGCAGTGGCTGATCGCCGACGTGCGTGCGCTGTATCCGGAAGTGATCTTTCTCGCGGAAGCCTTCACCACGCCCGCGATGATGGCGCGCCTGGGCAAGGTCGGTTACTCCCAGAGCTACACCTACTTCACCTGGCGCAACACCAAGTACGAGCTGTCGACTTATCTGGCCGAACTCAACGAATCGCCATGGCGGGAATGTTATCGCCCGAATTTCTTCGTCAATACACCGGACATCAACCCGGCGTTCCTGCACGAGTCCGGGCGTGCCGGGTTCCTGATCCGCGCGGCCCTGGCAACCATGGGCTCAGGCCTGTGGGGCATGTATTCGGGTTTTGAGTTGTGCGAAGCGGCGCCGGTGCCGGGCAAGGAGGAATACCTCAACTCGGAGAAGTACGAGATCCGCCCGAGGGATTACAACGCGCCGGGCAACATCATCGCCGAGATCGCCCAGCTCAACCGCATTCGCCGGCAGAACCCGGCCTTGCACTCGCACCTTGGCTTGAAGATCTACAACGCCTGGAACGACAACATCCTGTATTTCGGTAAGCGTAGCGTCGATGGCAGCAACTTCATTCTGGTAGCGGTCAACCTTGATCCGCACAACCCCCAGGAAGCGAATTTCGAGCTGCCGCTGTGGGAAATGGGTTTGCCGGACGACGCGCACACCCAGGGTGAGGACTTGATGAACGGGCACCGCTGGACCTGGCACGGCAAGTACCAGTTCATGCGCCTGGACCCGGCTCAGCAATCGTTCGGCATCTGGCGGATTTCAGTGTCCTGACCAACCGAGCCTGACGCCGGCCCCTAAAGGGGCGATTTGCGAGGTGCATCGCTTTATCAATTTTAACAGGAGTTTCAAATGGCGAAGAAACCCAAGGCTGCCACCTTTATCAAAGACCCGCTCTGGTACAAGGACGCGGTGATCTATCAGGTTCACGTCAAGTCATTTTTCGACTCCAACAACGACGGGATCGGCGACTTTCCCGGCCTGATCTCGAAACTCGATTACATTGCCGACCTCGGCGTCAACACCATCTGGCTGCTGCCGTTCTATCCGTCGCCGCGTCGCGACGACGGTTACGACATTGCCGAATACCGAGGTGTACACCCTGACTACGGGACGATGGCCGATGCCAGGCGGTTCATCTCCGAGGCCCATGATCGTGGCCTGCGGGTGATCACCGAGCTCGTTATCAACCACACCTCCGACCAGCACGCCTGGTTCCAGCGGGCGCGCAAGGCCAAGAAAGGCTCGGCCGCCCGGGACTTCTACGTGTGGTCCGATGACGACCAGAAATACGACGGCACGCGCATCATCTTTCTCGATACCGAGAAATCCAACTGGACCTGGGATCCGGTGGCCGGGCAGTACTTCTGGCACCGCTTCTATTCGCACCAGCCGGACCTGAACTTCGACAACCCGCAAGTCATGAAAGCCGTGCTGTCGGTGATGCGCTACTGGCTGGACATGGGCATCGACGGCCTTCGCCTGGACGCTATTCCGTACCTGATCGAACGTGACGGCACCAACAACGAGAATCTGCCGGAGACCCACGACGTCCTCAAGCAGATCCGTGCCGAGATCGATGCCAACTACCCAGACCGCATGCTGCTCGCCGAAGCCAATCAATGGCCCGAAGACACTCAACTGTATTTTGGCGACACCGATGCCCAGGGCCAAAACGGCGATGAATGCCACATGGCGTTCCATTTCCCGCTGATGCCGCGCATGTACATGGCGCTGGCCCAGGAAGACCGCTTCCCGATCACCGACATCCTGCGGCAGACCCCGGAGATTCCCGCCAACTGCCAGTGGGCGATTTTCCTGCGTAACCATGATGAGCTGACGCTGGAGATGGTCACCGACAAGGAGCGCGACTACCTGTGGAACTACTACGCCGCTGATCGCCGCGCACGCATCAACCTGGGCATCCGCCGGCGTCTGGCACCCTTGATGGAGCGTGACCGCCGCCGCGTGGAACTGCTCAACAGCCTGCTGTTGTCGATGCCCGGCACGCCGACCCTGTACTACGGTGACGAAATCGGTATGGGCGACAACATCTACCTGGGTGACCGGGATGGCGTGCGTACGCCCATGCAGTGGTCGATTGACCGCAATGGCGGCTTCTCGCGCGCGGACCCGGCCAGTCTGGTGTTGCCGCCGATCATGGACCCGCAATACGGTTACCTGTCGGTGAACGTCGAGACCCAGGCCGGCGACCCGCACTCGCTGCTCAACTGGACCCGGCGCATGCTTGCCGTGCGCAAGCAATCCAAGGCATTCGGGCGCGGCACCCTGAAAATGCTTTCGCCAAGCAATCGCCGAATCCTGGCGTATACCCGTGAATTCACCGGCGAGGACGGTAAACACGAGATCATTCTGTGCGTGGCCAACGTATCGCGCAGTGCCCAGGCGGCCGAGCTCGACCTGTCGGCCTACACCGGCATGGTGCCGGTGGAAATGCTCGGTGGGAACGCGTTCCCACCGATCGGCCAGCTTAACTTCCTCCTGACCTTGGCGCCGTATGGCTTTTACTGGTTTGGCCTGGCGGCTGAGAACCAGATGCCCAGCTGGCATGTGGAACCGGCGCAGAGCTTGCCGGACTTCACCACCCTGGTGCTCAAGCACCGCTTGGAAGAACTCCTGGAAGCGCCGTCTCGCGCCACGATGGAGCAGGGCATTTTGCCCAACTGGCTGCAAAATCGCCGCTGGTTTGCCGGCAAGGACGCCACCATCGAACAGGTAAAACTGGCCTATGGCGTGCGCTTTGGCGACGCAGAGCATCCGGTGTTGCTGAGCGAAATCGACGTCACCAGCAATGGCCAGACCAGTCGGTATCAGCTGCCTTTCGGCTTTATCGCCGAGGATCAGGTCGGTCCGGCGCTGCCGCAGCAACTGGCACTGTCCCGAGTTCGCCGCGGTCGTCAGGTCGGCATCATTACCGATGCATTTGCCCTGGAAAACTTCATTCGTGCGGTGTTGGAGGGTATGCACAACAACACCGTACTGGCGTCTGACGAAGGTGATATCCGCTTTGAACCGACCCCCGCGCTGGCTCAACTGGGCCTCAACGCGGAGTCGGAGGTGCGCTATCTGTCGGCCGAGCAGTCCAACAGTTCGGTCGTGGTCGGCAAAAGCCTGGTGCTGAAACTGATCCGCAAGATCGCCTCCGGGGTCCACCCTGAACTGGAAATGAGTGCGTACCTGACCAACGCCGGGTTCGCCAATATCTCCCCATTGCTGGGCTCGGTGATTCGTCGTGACGCCGAAGGCGAGGACACGCTGCTGATGATCGCCCAAGGCTTCCTGAGCAATCAGGGCGATGCCTGGGAATGGACGCAGAACAACCTCGAACGCGCATTACGTGACGAACTGGCGCAAGCCATTTCGGAACAGGAACAGCACTACAACGCCTTGGGCGAGCTGAAGGATTTTGCCGGCATGCTCGGCCAGCGCCTGGGTGAAATGCATCAGGTTCTCGCCGCGCCCACCGATGACCCGGACTTCGCGCCGCAGGTCACCACGCAAAAAGAAGCCCTGGCCTCGGCCAAGGACGTCGCCGCGCAAGTGGAACATGCTTTGAAGTTGCTCAAGCAGCATCAAACCGAACTGAACCCGGCCGACCAGGCGCTGGTCAGTCGCTTGGTGGACAACAAAAAGGCGATCCTGAGCCATGTTCAGGAGCTGGGCAAAAAGGCGGCAGGTGGCCTGCGGATTCGTGTACACGGCGACTTGCACCTGGGCCAGGTGCTGGTGATCAAGGGCGATGCCTATCTGATCGACTTTGAAGGTGAACCGGCCCGGCCACTGCATGAGCGACGGGGCAAGCACAGTCCGTACAAGGATGTGAGCGGGGTATTGCGCTCGTTTGATTACGCGGCAGCCATGACCATCAATGTGCACAATGTCGATAACACCGAAGCGGCACAGGCGGCGCGAGTCAGGGTCGCCGAGCGCTATTTAAATGAGGCTCGCCAGGCATTTGTCGACGCTTATCGGCTGGCGGCAGCTAGTCTTGGACATGCGTGGCAAGATCCGGCAGGCGAGGACGCTGCGCTGGCGTTGTTCGGTCTGGAAAAGGCCGCGTACGAGGTGGCCTACGAGGCTGAGAATCGCCCAACCTGGCTGCCCGTGCCGTTACATGGTTTGTATGGTTTATTGAGTGGGCTGAAACCCTTTTCCGATCTTGGTGGAGAGTAGTCATGAGTTTCCAGAACAAGGAACTGGGTCACGCTAAAGAAGCGCTGCTGCCCGGATCGCAGGACCTCGACGCGCTGGTGCGCGCCGCACATCCCGACCCTTTTGCAATTCTCGGTCCCCATGCCGATAACGCCGGCGGGCAATTCATTCGGGCCTATCTGCCGGATGCCCTGAGCGTGCAAGTACTCGCGAAGGATACCGGCGAAGAACTGGGCAATCTTGAGGCCACCCAGACCCCAGGTTTGTTCGTCGGGCATTTCGATCGCGCCCAGCCTTACCTGTTGCGCACCCGCTGGGCCGGCGGCGAGCAGGTTTCCGAGGATCCCTACAGCTTCGGTCCCTTGTTGGGCGAGATGGACCTGTACCTGTTTGCCGAGGGCAACCATCGGGATTTGAGCAGTTGCCTCGGTGCACAGTTGAAAACGGTAGACGGGGTCGATGGCGTGCGGTTTGCCGTCTGGGCGCCGAATGCCAAGCGGGTTTCGGTGGTGGGTGATTTCAACAACTGGGACGGCCGCCGTCATCCGATGCGCCTGCGGCATCCGACGGGTGTCTGGGAGCTGTTCATCCCGCGCATGCAGGCGGGCGAAACCTACAAATACGAAATCCTCGGCGCCAGCGGTATCTTGCCTCTAAAGGCCGACCCGATGGCCCTGGCGACCACCTTGCCGCCAGACACGGCGTCCAAGGTCGCCTCGCCCTTGAGTATCGAATGGCAGGACCAGGCGTGGATGCAGTCGCGCATCGAGCGCCAGCACCCCAGTGCGCCGCTATCGATCTACGAGCTGCACGCCGGCTCCTGGCAGTGTGAGCTGGATGACCTGGGCGAAGTCGCTCGCCAGTACACCTGGCACGAACTGGGCGAGCGGTTGATTCCTTACGTGAAGGAACTGGGTTTCACCCACATCGAGCTGATGCCGATCATGGAACACCCGTTCGGTGGATCATGGGGTTATCAGCTGCTGTCGCAGTTCGCGCCTAGTGCCCGCTACGGTTCGCCGGATGATTTTGCCGCCTTCGTCAACGCCTGCCACCTGGCGGATATTGGTGTGATCCTTGACTGGGTACCGGCGCATTTCCCGACCGACACCCACGGCCTGGCGCAATTCGACGGCACCGCGTTGTACGAATATGGCAACCCGCAGGAAGGTTTTCACCAGGATTGGGACACGCTGATCTACAACCTCGGCCGCACCGAGGTGCATGGCTACATGCTGGCCTCGGGGTTGCATTGGCTCAAGCATTTCCACGTCGACGGCCTGCGCGTCGATGCGGTGGCCTCGATGCTCTATCGCGACTACTCGCGTAAGGCCGGCGAATGGGTGCCCAACCGCCACGGCGGGCGGGAGAACCTGGAAGCGATCGACTTCCTGCGCCACCTCAATGACGTGGTCAACCTTGAGGCCCCAGGTGCCCTGGTGATCGCCGAGGAATCCACCGCGTGGCCCGGCGTCAGCCAGAGCACGCAACAGGGCGGCCTGGGTTTCGACTACAAATGGAACATGGGCTGGATGCACGATTCGTTGCACTACATCCAGCAGGACCCGGTGTACCGTGGGCATCATCACAACGAGCTGAGCTTTGGCCTGGTGTATGCCTGGTCCGAGCGCTTCATCCTGCCGATTTCCCATGACGAAGTGGTGCATGGCAAGCATTCGCTGATCGACAAGATGCCCGGCGACCGCTGGCAGAAATTTGCCAACTTGCGGGCTTACCTGAGCTTCATGTGGTCCCACCCGGGCAAGAAACTGCTGTTCATGGGCTGCGAGTTCGGCCAGTGGCGCGAGTGGAATCACGACCAGCAACTGGATTGGTACCTGCTGCAGTACTCGGAACACAAGGGTGTGCAAAAGCTGGTGGGCGACCTCAACCGGTTCTACCGCGAAGAACCGGCGATGCACGACCAGGACGACGCGCCACAGGGCTTCCAGTGGTTGATTGGCGACGATGCGATCAACAGCGTCTATGCCTTCCTGCGCTGGAGCAAGGATGGCAGCCCGGTTCTGGTGGTTGCCAACTTCACGCCTGTGCCGCGCCAGGGTTATCGAGTGGGCGTGCCGTTTGCCGGTCGCTGGACCGAGGTCATCAACAGCGACGCGGCGATGTACGCCGGGTCCAATTATGGCAACGGGGGCGGGGCGTTTACCGAGGAAGAACCCAGCCACGGACAGCCGCTGTCACTGTCGCTGAATTTGCCGCCGTTGGCGGTGTTGATTCTGCGGCCTGAGGCGTAGGTCAGAAGGTAGATCAAAAGATCGTCCGATCGCGGCCCGAGCCTGCGGCAGCTCCTACACGCAATGCCCTGTAGGAGCTGCCGCCGGGTCGGGGCGCGTTCGGACGGTGTTTTGCTGTTAAAAA